>JAJYFY010000062.1 GCA_021785265.1 Pseudomonadota bacterium | reverse complement strand
CCCAACCGCCCACGTCATGCTCGTCGCGCACGCTGGGGAACTTGGCGATCCACAAGTGCCCGTCCGGATCGACGACGCTGGCCTTGGGCCGGGCGCCACCCAACGAACCACCGGGCGCGATCAACATGCGCAGCCAGTCGTTGCCGGCCTCGGCCGTGTTGTCTTCATCGCGCTCCAGCGCCAAGCTGGCGGCCTCCAGCTCGCGCAGTTGCACGAAGGGCGGCGCCGTAAGGTCGTGGCGATTGTTGAGGAAGTCACCGGCGTCATCGAGCCGGAATCGAAGTGCACCTGCGCGAAACGCGTCATGCACACCCAGCAGATAGTCGGATTCATACAGGCGTGCGCTTTTGGGCACTTTGCCTGCCCGCTTCTCCCGCTCCAGACGCCGCTGCATGAGCAAGCGACCCCAACGATCCGGACTGGCATCGGCGAACACGCCGAAGGTCTCGTGCCCCTGCGGTGGATGTTGGCGGCCCATGAACAAACCAAGACGTGGATCGAGTTGAAAACCCATCACCGCTGGATGCGCCAATGCTGCAGCATCGAACTCGAACTCGAACACTTCTCGTCCTGCTCCGCGCTGCACATGAAGCAGGCCGAGCCGCAGCGGATGCGGCAATCCATCCCAATCAGCGTAAACGGGGATGGACATCTCAACGCCGCCTCGAAGGCGCAGTGCCCTTGGGATCGATCAAATCGACCAAGCTCTGGGCACTGGTAAAGCCGCTCTTCTCGACCCAGCGTCCGGCACCCTTGCGGGGCCGAGGCTGAGACTTGTCCGCCGTGGTCTGCAGACGCCTCGCGGCTATATCCGCAACAGCGGTGGTTTGCCTACGCTTCACCGGCTCCACGGATGCCGACGGCTCTGCGCGTACCGATGGCTTGCCGCGAGCCGTCAAGCGTGCGTCCTGCAGCTCGCGCCCTATCGGATCCGCAGCGCCAAGCAAGTCCAGGTCTTTTTCGATGCCAAGCACCTGCATGACGGCCAGGTAGGCTCCCATCGTCACGCCCGCCCTGCCCCGCTCCAGGCTGCGTAGGGTCATCGGCGCCATGCCCGCCCGTTCCGCAACCTGCTTGGCGGTCAAGCGTCGGCGCAATCGTGCCAGGCGCAGCCGTTCGCCGAACCGCTGCAGGAATTCGGTCGTCGAGGGAAGCAGCGGAGCAATCGTCTTTGCCATAATGTAACTATTATAGCTATTTTATTGCTGGATAGCTATAATAATAACAAATTATTCTGGCACAGATATAAAAAAGCATTATTTTGGCGATAAATCAAAGCATTACCAAAAATAACAACCTTTTCCACTTCCATCAACTCCCGCACCAGCGGCGGTAAGCGTCAATCCATTCCGCCCCCTCCGGTGGTGGATCGGACATCGGCAGATCGAGGATCGGGATTCCTTGAGTTGCTTTTCCGCGCACGCAAATAGCGACAAGATGTGTTAGTAATGATATTCCAAAACCATCAAGTCCATGATAGTGCTTAAGAAAATCCTGTCACTTCGCATACCGCTCACTCCCACTCGATCGTAGCCGGCGGTTTGCCCGTGATGTCGTAGACGATGCGCGAGAGGCCCGGCACCTCGTTCGTCAAACGCAAGGAAATCCGGGCCAAAAGCTCGTGGGGCAGCTCGGCCCAGTGCGCCGTCATGAAGTCGTCCGTGACAACCGCCCGCAGCGCAACCACGGGTTCATAGGCCCGGCCATCCCCCTTGACCGCCACGGAACGGACCGGTAGAAGCACGGCAAAAGCCTGGCTCGTCCGCCCGAGCCAGCCCGAACGAGTGAGTTCCTCGAGGAACAGGTGATCGGCCCGGCGTAGAAGCTCGACCCCCACCGCCGTGACGGGTCCCAGAATCCGGACGGCCAGTCCAGGCCCTGGGAAGGGCTGGCGGGAAACCAGGGCGGGAGGCAGCCCGAGCCTGAGCCCCAGGGCTCGGACTTCGTCCTTGAAGAGCCAGCGCAGCGGCTCCACGATCTCGAAGGGCAAAAACTCAGGGAGTCCGCCCACATTATGGTGGGACTTGATGACCTGGGCAGGACCCAGGCCGCCCGCCGATTCGATGACGTCGGGATAGATCGTGCCCTGGGCCAGGGCGCGGATATCGGCCAGCGCGCGGGCCTCCTCGGCAAAAATCTCGATGAAGAGTCGCCCGATGATGTGGCGCTTCTCCTCGGGATCCGAGACACCTTCGAGCGCGGCGAGGAAACGCCGGGACGCATCCACGATCCGCAGGTCGATCGGCATCGAATGGAATGCCTCGCGGATCCCCGCGAGTTCGCCTTCCCGCAGGAGGCCGGTATCGACCACGACGGCCACGACACGCCCCGGCACGGCACGCGCCAGGAGCGCCGCGGTGACCGCCGAGTCGACTCCTCCCGACAGGGCGAGAAGCACCCGTCCGTCGGGCAGGCGCTCGCCGAGCTCGTGGATGACTTCGGCCTCGAAATCCTCGATCCGCCAATCTCCCCGGAACCCGGCGATCTCGTGGAGGAAGGACGCGAGGAGACGCATGCCATCCGGCGTGTGCCGTACCTCGGGGTGGAACTGGAGCCCGTAGAGGCCGCGTTTCTCGTCGGCCATGGCGGCGATCGGAGTCGTCCGATTGCCAGCCAGCACCCGGAATCCGGGCGGAAGTCCGGTGACGCGCACACCATGGGACATCCAGACCTGGAGGGGGCTCGCCCCCCGGCTCTCCAACCGGTCGAACAGGCGGGACGGTGCCTTTTCCAGCTCGAGCTCGGCCGCACCGTACTCGTGCGGCCAGCTGTCCTCGAGCGTGCCGCCCAAGGCCTGGGCCATAGCCTGCATGCCGTAGCAGATGCCGAGCACGGGAACCCCGGCCGTCCAGACTGCCTCCGGAACGGTGGGGGCCCCCGGCTCGAGAACCGAGGCGGGCCCACCCGACAGAATGACCGCGCGCGGGGCGAAGTCCCGGATCCCGGATCCGTCATCCGTGCCGGGCCGGATCTCGGCATAGACCCCGAGTTCGCGGGCACGGCGGGCGATCAACTGCGTGTACTGCGAGCCGTAGTCGAGAATGAGCAGTCGTTCGTGGGAGGCCGCCGGTCCAGGACCTCCGCCCCGGGCAGAGGGACTCATCCGTCGAGCCGATAGTTCGGTGCTTCCTTCGTGATCGTCACGTCGTGAACATGACTCTCGCGCTGGCCGGCCGCGGTGATCCTGACGAAGCCCGGGCGGGACCGCATGACTTCGATCGACTCGGAGCCGGTATAGCCCATGGCGGCCCGGAGCCCTCCCACGAGCTGCTGAACCACGACGCTGAGCGGGCCCTTGTAGGGCACCCGCCCCTCGATCCCCTCGGGGACCAGTTTCTCGACCGCCTGGGCACTGTCCTGGAAGTAGCGATCGGCCGACCCGTGACGACCCGCCATGGCCCCGAGCGATCCCATGCCGCGGTAACTCTTGTAAGTCCGCCCCTGGAACAGTTCCACCTCGCCGGGTGCCTCCTCGGTCCCGGCGAACAGGCTGCCGATCATGACGCCATGAGCCCCTGCCGCAATGGCCTTGGCCACATCTCCCGAGTAGCGGATTCCGCCATCGGCGATGATCGGAACCGACCGTCCGCGCAGGGCTTCGGCTACCTCGAGAATGGCGCTCACCTGGGGAACCCCCACACCGGCCACGACGCGGGTGGTACAGATCGAGCCGGGACCGATCCCCACCTTGACGGCGTCCGCCCCGGCATCGGCGAGATCGCGGGCTGCCTCGCCGGTCACGAGGTTGCCGGCCATGACCGGCGTTCCCGGATGGTTTTTCTTGAGAAGGCGGAGCTGTGCGATCACGGATTCCGTATGGGCATGGGCGGTGTCGAGGACGAGGAGATCGACACCGGCCTCGACCAAAAGACGGGCCCGCTCCACTTCCTCCGGGCCCGACCCAACGGCCGCCGCCACGTAAAGCCGTCCCTGACTGTCCTTGGCCGCGAGCGGATAGTCTCGGGCCTTCTGGATGTCCTTCACGGTCACGAGCCCCTTGAGCTCGAAGTCCCCGTTCACGACCAGGATCTTCTCGATGCGATGGCGATGCAGGAGGTCGATGATTTCCTCGCGGGTGGCCCCCTCGCGGGCCGTGACCAGGCGTTCGCGCGGGGTCATGATGGTCGAGACCGGTTCGTCGAAACGATTCTCGAAACGGAGATCCCGGCTCGTCACGATCCCGACGAGCTGGCGGCCCCGGACCACGGGGACCCCCGAGATGGCGTGGGCATGCGTCAACTCGACGACCTCGCCGATACTCCGGTCGGGTCCGACCGTGATCGGATCCACGACCAGTCCGCCCTCGAACTTCTTGACCCGCCGGACCTCGCGGGCCTGCTGTTCGGGTGGCAGGTTCTTGTGGATCACGCCCATGCCGCCCTCCTGCGCCAGGGCGATGGCCAACCGTGCCTCGGTGACCGTGTCCATGGCGGAGGCGAGAAAGGGGATGTTGAGCCGGATCCCGGTCGCAACCGAGGTTTCGAGACGAACGGAACGGGGCAGCACGGTGGAGCGGGCGGGCACCAGCAACACGTCGTCGAAGGTGAGGGCGACTTCGGGAGAAAGGCGCATGCGGACCTCGGAGACGGGTCGGTGGACCATTTTACCCGATGCCTCCGCTGGGGGCCCGATGGGCACCCGACCGGCCAGCCGCTATCATGGACTCATGCAGCAATCCATCCTCGGGTCTTCCGCCGGAGTCCGCCCGGAGGGCGAGGCCCTCACGGTCTCCGAACTCCTGAAGCGCGTCCAGCACCTGCTGGCCGAAACCCTGCCCTCCGTCCTGGTTGCCGGCGAAATCTCCGACCTGCGCCCGTCGGCAGCCGGCCACCTCTACTTCAACCTCAAGGATTCCCGAGCCGCCCTCCATGCCGTCCTCTTCGAGCGGGAGGCCCGCCGGCTGTCCTTTGCACCGGCCAATGGACAGGCCGTTCTCGCCTTCGGCCGGATCGGACTTTATGCCGCGCGCGGCGATTTCCAGCTCATTGTGGAAAGCCTGGAGGAGGCCGGGGAAGGCAGCCTGCGCCGCGACTACGAGCGTCTCAAGGCGCGTCTGGCTGCCCAAGGCCTTTTCGATCAAAACCTGAAGCGCCCCCTCCCTCCCCTGCCGCGCCGCATCGGCATCGTGACCTCCCCCAATGGAGCCGCCCTGCGCGACGTGCTCAAGGTCCTCGGCCGCCGCATGCCGCTCATTCCCCTCCGCATCGCCGCGGCGCAGGTCCAGGGAGAAGGGGCCGAGATCACCCTCGTCCGGGCACTTCAAGCCTTGACGCAAAGCGGCGGGGTCGACGTCGTGATCGTGACCCGCGGTGGGGGTTCCCTGAAAGATCTCGCGCCCTTCAATACCGAGATCCTCGCCCGGGCGATCCGCGCCGCTCCGGTTCCGGTCGTGACCGGCATCGGACACGAAACCGATCTCACCCTGTCCGACCTCGCCGCCGACCTGAACGGCATCACGCCGAGCGGGGCCGCCGAACGGGTGAGCCCCGATGCGGCGGAACTGGCCCAGCGCATAGCCGATCTCGGCCGTCGGCTTAAACTCCACCACCCGGGATACACGGTGACCGAACAGGCCCAACGGCTGGATGACGATGCCGCCCGACTCGACCGTGCGCTCGGCGGACTCTGGAGACGATCCTGGGAACGCCTGGCGCTCCGGCGGGCCGAGCTCCGTGCCACCGACCCCCGAACCCGCCTGGACAGCATCGGCCACGAGCTTTCCCACTGGCGGGCTCGTCTTGTTGCAACCCACCCGCTCGGCCCGGCTGAAAGCAGACTGGACGCGCTCACCCGACGCCTCGCCCCCCCGATCGCGACCGCTTTCGCTTCAGCCCGCCACCGGCTCGAGTTGGACAAACGCAGCCTGGATGCCCTGGATCCCCGCGGGGCCCTCCGGCGGGGGTTTGCCCTGGTCCAAGACACCCAAGGCGGGCTCGTGACCGGACCGGTGGGCCTTGCACCCGGCGACCGGCTCTCGATCAGCTGGCAGGAGGGCTCGGCCTGGACCCGGGTCGAGACCCTCGACTGCAAGGACTCGACCCGTGACCCCGACTAGCTGTGGAATCCTGGGGCTCCTGCTTCTGGCCGGGGCAGTACCCGCCGCGCATGCGGGGAAACCCGCCCGAGAGGCTCCCTCCGCCATCCTCCGTGCGCTTGCCGCCCGCGGGCTGGCCGTCGGTGCAAAGGTCGTGACACTCACTCCCCACGAGCGCGTCCTCGCCCGTTTCCATCCCCATCGTCCACTGATCCCGGCCTCGCTCTCCAAGCTCTTTGTTGCCGCCCGCGCGCTCCGCCTCTGGGGCGCACGGCACCGTTTTTCGCTCGCGGTCGAAAAGACCGGCCCCCTCGAGGACGGGCGACTCGCAGGACCGCTGGTCCTCGTCGATGACGGGGATCCCGGGCTTGTTCACGGCTTCATGCTGCGCACCGCCTGGGAAGCGCGGGCGCTCGGACTGACTGACGTCGAAGGAGGACTCGTCCTCGTGGCAGCCGGCTACCTTCGTCCCCCCTGCCGACTGACCGACCGCTGTGCGGTCCGGCAGGAGAGTCACCATGCCTACGCGGCCCAACCCACGTCCCTCGCCGCCGACTACGGCACGATCGACCTCATCGTCTCACCCGGCTCCAAACCGGGCGCACCGGCCCGGGTGGCCTTCCTGCCCTTTCCACCCGGAGGGATCCGGCTCGTGAACCGGGTCGTCACCACGTCTCCGGGCGGGAGCAGCGGCCTCGCCATCCGCCAGCGTCTGCGCGACGGTCGCGAAACCGTGCGCGCGGAGGGCCGCCTCGCGATCGGTCACCACCCGGTCCGGCTTTACGTCGCCGCCGCCCATCCCGACGCACTCGCGGCTGCACTCTGGACCGGCGCCTTCGCCCGCGCCGGGATCCGGATCGAGGGTGCGATCCGGATCCGGCAGCACCCCCCTCCGGGTTCCAGGGTGTGGTTCGTCAAACGGAGCGTGACGCTCGCGACTTTGATCAGCCGCATGCTGGCCTACAGCAACAACTTCATCGCCGACGACCTGACACTCGATCTCGCACGTCCTGACGGGGCCAGCCGCGACGGGCGGACCTTGCCCCAAGCCGCGAGCGCACTGGCCGCGAGCCTCGCCCCATGGCTCGCGCGCTGGGGCGCCCGGGGTACCCTGCATCTCGAAAGCGGCAGCGGGCTCAGCCGGCGTAACCGGAGTTCCGCTGCCGATCTCGTAGCCGTCCTCGCCGGGATGGCCGCCGACGACCGGGATTTCCCCACCTTCTGGGCCGCTTTACCGCCCGCTGGGGAATCCCCCCTGGCTTTCCTCACGGTGGGAAACCCGCTCTGGCGCCGGTGTTTCTTCGTGAAAAGCGGGACACTCGACGATCCGGTGGGCGTGCTCGGCCTGGCCGGTTACTTCCGGCGTGCAAACGGCGGGATCGCTGCCTTTGCCGTGATCGTGAACGGAACTGCCGCCCATCCCGGGCTTTCTGTGATCCCGACCCTGGCCATGCTCCGCCGCTTTCTCACCCCGTTTGCGGGAGCCGCCCTCAGCGCAAGAACAGGCTGTAGGTGAGCACGGCCCCGACGAAGGCGGTAAAGGCCGTGTATTTCCAATTACGTTCCGCCGTGGCGAAAAACACCATGGAACTCACCACCCGGATGTAGGGCGTGAAGAGCAGGCTCGCGATCCCGAGATCGATGAAAACCCGTGGATCCCACCCGGCGGGATGGAACAGGGCCCGGAGATCATGGAGCAGAAAGTCGAAGTAGTTCATCCCGGCGATGAGATAGTTGAGATGGAGCGAACCGGTCAACACATACTGCCAGACCAGCCCGATGAAGAGGAACGCGATGCTGACCAGGACACCGGCCAAAAGGATGTAGCCCACGAGGAGCTCCATGTCATGCTCGAGCCGGGCCTCTCGGCGGGCAGTGGTCTCATCGGGGGGGGACGAGGTGGGGTTCATGTCGATCTCCCTAGACGCCGTGTCCAAAGACACCGAACCCGCGCAGGATCATCTCGAGTCCCAGCAGGAGCAGGACCACGAGAAAAAACTGGCGGATCGATTGGTTGCTGAGCCGCTTGAGCAGGCGGGTGCCAATGAATGCACCGGCCACGACGCCGATGATGACCGGCGCCGCAAGTCCCGGGTCGACGTAGCCGGCCGCAATGTAGATGCTGGTCCCGGCCAAGGCGGTGACGCCGATGATGAGGTTGCTGGTCGTGGTGGAAACCTTGGGGGGGAGCCCCATGGCCAGATCGAGGATCAGCACCTTGAGCGCCCCGGCTCCGATTCCGAGCAACCCGGCAATGAAACCGGCCCCGAACATGCAGGGGCCGCCCAGCCAGCCCCGTTGGCCCTCGTAATCGATCTGCTGGTTCTCCGCATGATCGAAGTAGCCACCCCGGAGCTCCAGCCAGCGCGTGACCGGGTCGGCGGGCTTCAAGTAATCCGCATGCTTCAACTTGCGGACGAAGAGCGTCCCCCACGACAGGAGCAGAACGGCGCCGAAGGCGATGAAGAGCGGCTGGTCGGACGAGGCCAGGGTCACGGTCGCGCCGACGATGGCGCCCAGAATGGTGAACATCTCGAGAAACATGCCAACCTTGAGGTTGGTGACACCGTCCCGGACGTAGGCGGAAGCCGCTCCACTCGACGTGGCGATCACGGAGACGATGCTGATGGCGATGGCATGCTTGATCCCCACCCCGAAGAGGGTGAGAGCCGGAATCAGGACGATGCCCCCGCCCATGCCGCTCATGGCGCCGATGAACCCGGCCACGATTGAAACCACAAACAGGATGCCGGGTGAGGTGATGCTCATTCAGAACTCCAGGAATTTTCGAAGTGTTTCTTCAAAGCGCATCCAGTCGACCAGAAAGGCATCGTGGCCAGAAGGCGAATCGATGATCCGGAGCTCGACCGGCGTTCCCACCCGCGTGAACCCCTTGGCCAAAGATTCCAGCTGGTGGACCGGATAGAGCAGATCCGTCGTTACACCCGCCACGAGCACCGATTCCAGTCCGGCTCCCGCCAGTGCCCGTTCGAGGTCGCCCCCCCCGTAGTCGGCCGCATCGAACTCATCCATCGCCCGCGACAGGCGGAGATAGGACACCGGATCGAAGCGATCAGCGAAATCGCGGGCTCGCGACTCCAAGTACCATTCTACCGCAAACGGCGGGTGCGATCCGGCCGGAAGTCCGGCGATCGCGCCCGGATCCGTCTCGCGGCGTCGACCGAAACGCGTGCGCCACTCGACGGGTGAACGGTAGGAGATGAGTCCAAGCTTGCGCGCGAGACGCATGCCGGTTCGGACCTGCTCGCCACCCTGAGCGAGATGGCAGGCCAGGATTTCGCGTTGCAGCGAGCGGAGAGCCACGGCGAAAGGTTCCGCCGCCGAAGCCGCCGAGATCACGGCCAGGCGGCGGACGGCCTGACGCTCGCGGAGGGCCAAAGCCAAAGCCACGAGCCCTCCCAAAGAGGGTCCGATCACGGCATCGACCCGACGGATGCCGAGCGCAGCGAGCACCCGGTGGATGGCGAGGGCGATATCCTCGATCGCGATCTCGGGGAAGCGGGTTCCGTAGCATTCGCCGGTCAAAGGATCGATCGAGGCCGGTCCGGTCGACCCGAAACAGCCCCCCACGGGATTGAAACAGAAGATCCGGAACCGGTTTGTATCCAGG
>JAJYFY010000061.1 GCA_021785265.1 Pseudomonadota bacterium | reverse complement strand
TGTGGAGAAGAAGGCTCTGGCGTTAGCCAGTCTGGCAACGTGAAACCGGCTTCGACGAAGCAGGAAATCAGCACCAAACTACCTCTGCGTAGGTTTGGGCAAGTCTGATGGAACGGAGTATGCTGGATGCGGACGGAGAGACGGGTAGATGAAGACCAATCCCCGCGAACCCCGCATCGGGTCAAAGGCGGTCTGGCGGATTGCCCTGGGCTATCTGGGCCTCGGGCTCATCTGGCTGGTTTTGGCCGGGATCATCGTCCATACCCTGTTTGGTCACCGCGCCTACAACCTGGCCGTCGAAACCCTGGCCGGCTTCATGGCCCTTTTCATCCTGCTTTCGACCCTGATCGTCGTGCAACAGGAAAAGCGCTTCCTGGTCGACCTCAGGCGGCGGGAACGGATCCGCCGCGTCCAGCAGGAACAATCCCTCAAGTTCCGGCTGATCGCCGAGAACTCGGTGGACCTGATCAGCATGGCGAGCCTCGATGGCCAGATGGAGTACCTGAGTCCTTCGCACCGGACTCTGCTCGGCTTCGAACTCGAGGTGCTGCTCAACCGCCATCCGGCATCCCTCATCCACCCGGTTGACCTCGAGCGGATCGGGGACTGGCAGCGCTATCCCCTGAGCGAGTTCCGCCTGGCCACGGCCGATGGCGACTGGCGTTGGGTCCAGGGCTACCGTTACCTCATCCAGTGGGAAGGACGCGATTACAGCGTGGGCATCGCGCGGGATGTGACGGCGCTCCGGACCGTGCAGAAAGCCGTGATCGAATACGCCGAACGCCTGCGGCTTTTGTCGCGTAAGCTCCTCGAGACCCAGGAAAACGAGCGCCGTCACCTGGCCCGTGAACTCCACGACGAGGTGGGTCAGACGCTCACCGCGACCAAGCTCGGACTCCACGCCATGTCGGATCTGTTCCAGTTGAGTCGGCGCGAAAAGCTCTACGAGGAACTCGTGGCCAACCTGGACCGGGTGCTCACTCAGGTCCGCAGCCTGTCGCTCAACCTCCATCCGTCACTGCTCGACGACCTGGGTCTCGTGGCCGCCATCCGCGGACTCGGCAGTCGGATGGCCACGCTGTCAGGCATCAAGCTGGCGCTCGACCTGCCCACGAACGATCCGCGATTCCCCCCGCTTGTCGAAATTACCTGTTACCGCGTGGTTCAGGAAGCACTCAACAACATCGCCCGCCACGCCGGGGCCATCAAGGTCGAACTCGCACTCCGGGCCGAAGGGGATGAACTGCGCGTGACGATCCGGGACGACGGCCGCGGCTTCGATGTGGAAACCATGCGCCGCAAGGTCCAGGGAGGCTCGAGCCTGGGGCTGCTTGGGATGGAGGAGCGGGTGCAGCTCGCAGGAGGGCATTTCGACCTGGTCAGTGCTCCGGGTCGTGGCACGACCATTGCCCTGGTCTTTGCGCTCGGCAAGGCCTCCGGTGCGGACACGGACGAAACGGGAGGGTCTGGAAAAGAGGCTGCTGGGGAAAATCCAAAGGAAATCTCGGGGCTTACCGGTGAAGTCGTGGTCGAAGGCCAGGCCCCAGGCTGACTCAAGGCTGACTAATCGATGAAAATCGTATACGATCAAGGATCTGGAAGAAGGAGTAGGCTTGGATGAGTCGACTCAAAGTCCTGGTAGCGGACGACCACCCGCTCTTCGTCGAATCGGTGGCGAGCCTTCTTGCGGCCCAGCCGGGGGTGCAGGTCGTGGGGTTGGCTCGTTCCGGCGAGGAAGCGCTCAGCCTGTGCGAGTCCCTGCGGCCTGATGTCGTGCTCTTGGATGTGGCCATGCCGGGAATCGGCGGGTTGGGTGCGGCGGAAGCGCTCAAGCAGAAGGCGGATTCCCCGAAGGTGGTTCTGATCACGCTGTACGATGATCCCGAGTACCGCGAACGGGCACAGGAAATCGGGGTCGACGGTTTCGTCAACAAGATTGAGTTTGCCGCGGTCATCGGTCCGATCCTGGGCGAGATGGCCGCATCCATCTCGCCCTGAGGCCGTAGCCGGCCCGGGTGTGGTGTGCCGGGGGAATGCCCCGGGTTTTGCGCGTGAAAATCGCACCATCGGGTGCGGTCGGTGGAGCGGAAGGATGGAGGAAATCGGAATCGGCATCGCCGCACTCGGCGGCTTGTTGTTGGGCGTGATCCTGATCCGGCGCAGCCTTCCGGGGGCGGGCCGTCTGCCGTTCGGCCGGATGCGTCCGGGCCGCCGCCATTCGCGCGGTCGGCAGATCGCGGTCCGCGGCATCACTGCGTGGTTTCTGGCCTGTGGGCATCGACTCGCCGGAGCCTCCACCCAAACCCGCCGGCTCCGCGTGGGTCGCGTCCGGATCCCGCACGCACTCGAGCCTTATCATCTCCTCTGTGCAGGCAGTCCCGGCTCCGGGAAAAGCGTGGCCCTGGCCGAGTGTCTCGAGATCCTGCGGGAGCGGGGTGATCGCGTCCTCGTGGCCGATTGCGGAGGCGATTTCCTCTCCCGCTTTCACCGGCCGGGAGACCGGATCCTCAACCCGGTGGATGAGCGCTCGGTCGACTGGGCGCCGCTCGCGGAAATGACCGCGGCCTGGGATGCCGAGCGTCTCGCCCGGAGCCTCGTCCCGGCCCGCGGTGGAGCGGAAGCCGAATGGCACCATTACGCGCAGTCGCTGGTTGCAGCCGTGCTCGAACGATTGTGGGAGACGGGTCAGACCGCAACCGGCACGCTGGTCGCGACCCTCGCGCAAACGCCCAACGCGGATCTGGCCGCTCAGGTCGCCGGTCATCCGGTCCAGACGCTTTTCGAAGCGGGGGCCGAACGCATGCTGGGTTCGGTCCGGGCCATCGTCGGCATCTACCTGGCGCCTTACCGCTTCCTTGATCCCGTGGCGGATGCCGGCAGCTTTTCGGTACGACGCTGGGCGAGCGGGACTGATGGGGGGTGGCTTTTTTTGCCCTACCGCGACGACCAGCTGGCCCTGATGAGGCCGCTCCTCGCGGCGTGGATCGATCTGGCCGTGGGGGCGATTCTCTCCCAGCGACCGGAGCGGGGACGGCGCTTCTGGGTCGTCCTGGACGAGCTCGGGGCGCTCGGGACGATTCCGGTCTTGAGCGATGCCCTGACCCGTGGACGCAAATACGGACTCGCCTGTCTTGCGGGTGTTCAGTCGGTGAGCCAGATGGACGAGGCTTATGGTCACACGGGTGCCCGTATTCTCCGATCCTGTTTCGGATCCCTCCTGGTCCTGCGCACGCAGGAGGCCGGCACCGCCGAGACCCTGAGCCGTGAACTCGGTGAGCGGGAGATCGTGATGCGGGAGTGGTCTCATGGGCGGGGGGGTGCCTCTCATACCGACCGGCGGCAGTTCGAGCGCCTGATCCTGCCGGGTGAAATCCAGTCGCTCCCCGACTGCTCGGGCTATCTCGCCCTGGCCGGGAATCATCCCATCCGGCCGGTTCGGCTCAGGCCCCGTACGCGACCGGAGGTCGCCCCCGCCTTCCGGCCACGGCACCCGCCCGCCGCGGCGGATCTCCCGGTCGCGGATGCCGGAGTCCCCTGGTGAATCCGGGGCGCAGGGGGAGTGGGGCATGCTGAGCTTTCGTATCATCCGCGATGCGGCCCATGTGCAGCATTATTTTTCGATCGATGACCTCACCGTCGAGTCGCGTCTTTCGAGTGGCTGGGAAGGACAATGGGCCCGCACCTGGAGGCTTGCCCCTCCGGTCGATCCCACGGTTTTCCGGGACGTGCTGGAAGGGCGTCTGCCCGGCGGAACCCGGGGACCCACCGGGACCACCGTGCGCGGCGTGGATGCGACCTTCAGCGCGCCCAAGTCGGTTTCGGTCGCCGCTCTCGTCTGGGGGGACCGCCGCCTGGTCGATGCCCACGATCAGGCCGTTCGCGAGACGCTTTCCTGGATCGAGGCGGAACACTGTTATTTCCAGAAGCACATCGGTCGGAGTACGGCGGCCATGGCGGGAGGGGGACTTCTGGCTGCCACCTTCCGGCACGGACTGTCGCGCCTGGCCGATCCCCAGCTCCATACCCACTGCGTGATCCCCAACCTCACGGCCACTCCGGACGGAACCTTCCGCGCGCTCGACCGCATCTTCCTCTTCAATGCCGCGAAACTCCTCGGCGGCTACTACCGGCTCGATCTGGCGGCACGCGTTGCCGGGCTCGGCTATACGATCCGGCCAACCCCGCACGCCTTCGAAATCGGGGAGATTTCCGGGCGCTTGCTTGCGCTCTGGTCCAAACGGAGCCACGCGGTCGAGCAGGCGCTCTCCCGCGCCGGTTCCTCCCGGGATTTCGCGACCCAGGGCGAAAAACAGTACCTCACCCTGCAGACCCGTCCGCCCAAAACTGCTTCCTCGTGGGCGGAGATCGCTGGTCGCTGGCGTGAGGAGTACGGCCGCATCCAGCCGGACCGGGTGCCCTTAGCACCCTGGCGGGCCCCGGGGGAACCTAGGGTCTCTCGGCCCTTCGACCTGGCCGGGCTCGTCGGGGAGATCGTGCGCGAACTCGGTGCCGAATACGGAGACTTTCGCCGGATCGAGATCTACGGACGCCTTTTTTCCCGTGCCGTGGGTCGAGTGGATGGAGTCAGCCTGCGGTGGGCTTTGCCCGGTCTCCTTCAGGGGATGACGGTTCCCGCGACGAACCTGGGAGGGCGGAATTACTGTTTCGGCAACGATTGGCATGCCTGTCCCACGCCACAGCCGACAACGGGAAGGAATCCCCAGAGCGGATCGATCTTCTATCTTTGCTGGGGCAATGCGCGTGATCTTCTGGCCCAGTTCAGATCGGTGGGTCTCTGGCCAGGCCCGGCTCGGATCCACCCGGAACCGCTCCGGGCTCCCTGGGCTCTTCTCGGGAGAGGGTCGGGCGTCCCCGGGGACTCTAAGCTTCGCCCCTTCCTCTTTTATCTCCCACGAGGGATCCCCCTCACCGCGCTGGATGCCGTCTTGGAGTGGGTACGGGGGCAGGGAGTTGGGCTGGTTCTGGTCGAGTGGCCCCGGCGGGAATACGGACTGCTACGTCTGCGTGGCCTCGACCATCTCAAGCGCAGCGGAGAAAACGTCACCTGGCTCCGGCACTCGGATCGTGACGCGTTTGTATCCTCCCACGACTGGCAGCCGGTTCCTGAACTCGAACGGCTGATCGGGCTTCATCATCAGCATCGGCATGGAAACGATCAGCGGAGGGACTTGGAGGCGCGTTCTCCGACGAACCCGACCCCCTGGGGCGACCTTTCCCGTTGAGGCCCTGATCCCTTCGCCCCACGGGTGAGGGAATCGGGAAATCCTTTCCTTGGAGTGCCACAGGTCAGTTTTCACCCGCGACCTATGCGTTGCCGGCACTCGTCGTGGGAGCTTCTGTGATGCTCGCTTCGCGGATTCCCGCTCGCAGCGCGCGGAAGCGCGAGCTGATTACCCAGATCCGATCCGAGTGAGGCCACATCGGATCCTCGTGGGGCTTGAAACCCGCCGGTCGATTCTTTAAAATACCGGGCTCGCGTCTGGTTACGTTCCCCCAAAACCTTTGCTGGTGGGTTTGGCATGAAGCTTTATTACTCCCCCGGTGCCTGTTCGCTCTCGCCGCACATCGTCTGCCGTGAGGCGGGTCTTTCGGTCTCCCTGGAGCGGGTCGATCTCAAGACCCGGAAAACCGAGACCGGCCGGAACTTTCTCGAGATCAACCCCAAGGGTTACGTACCGGCCCTCGAACTCGACGACGGGGCGATTCTGACGGAGGGGCCGGCCATCGTGCAGTACCTGGCCGACCGCAAACCCGAGAGCGGGTTGGCACCGCGCGCCGGGACCTTCGAACGCACTCGTCTCCAGGAATGGCTGAACTTCGTGAGTACGGAGCTTCATAAACAGTATTCGCCGCTCTTCAACCCACAGGTCCCTCCGGACATCAAGAAGATCTTCGCCGGGAACCTCGAACGGCGTTACACCTTCGTTTCCGAGGCGCTCACCCGGCAACCCTTTCTCATGGGAACCACCTTCACCGTGGCCGATGCCTACTGCTTTACCGTGACCAACTGGTCGAAGACCGTCGGTTTTGATCTCTCGCCCTGGCCGGCCCTGGTCGACTACCAGAAGCGGATTGCCAGCCGTCCGGCCGTGCAACAGGCCTTCGCCGCCGAGGGACTCAAGGCCTGAGACCGATCGCCCGTCCACCCCGGTAGCCCTGTCCCGAGGGAGGGCGATGACCCGGGGCGGCGGGTGTCTTAGCTATCGGCGGCGGTGGACGAGAAGAACGCACTCCCGTTGGTTTCGCTTTTCATCCCGGAATCCCTCCCGGGCTTAAAGCCAGGGATCCGTTCCATCAGACTTGCCCAAACCTACGCAGAGGTAGTTTGGTGCTGATTTCCTGTTTCGTCGAAGCCGGTTTCACGTTGCCAGACTGGCTAACGCCAGAGCCTTCTTCTCCACAGGCATCACATTCGACGGAACTCGTCGTAGCGCGGCTTGGGGCCGCCAGGCCAAGGGCCGGAAGATTCCTGGCCGCATTCACATCCCGGTCATGGAGGGTTCCACAATCGGGGCATGTCCACTGGCGTACCGCCAGCGGCATTTTTTCCGGGATCGTTCCGCATACCGAGCAGGTCTTGCTGCTGGGGAACCAACGGTCAGCTACTATCACCCTACCGCCGCGCCGTCCGGCCTTGTATTCCAGTTGCCGCCGGAACTCAAAAAAGCTCATGTCGGCAATGGCGCGGGCCAGGCGAGGGTTCTTCAGCATCCCGCGCACGTTCAAGTCCTCGATGGCGATGGTGTGGAACCGCCGCGTGAGGTCGGACGTGAGCTTATGCAATGCATCCTGCCGGATATTGGCGATACGGGCATGGAGCCGGAAGAGTTTAGCTCTAGCCTTTTTCGCGTTCTCCGATACCGGCAACCGCACGCCTTTGGGGATGGGAGCGTTCGCGGCAATTCCAAGGCGAACCTTGGCGGCCTGGTGCTGGCGCGACAGGCTGCGGGATAACCGCTTCTGCCGTTGGAGCAACGCCTTGTGCGCTTTTGGGCCAACGACCTTTTCTCCCGTGGAGAGCGCTGCTAACGCCGACACCCCCACATCCACCCCGGTCGCCCCTTGGTTTTCAGCGCGGCGTTTGGGTGAATCTCCGGTATCTACGGTGATGCCGACAAACCATTGGTCCGCCACACGGGAGAGGGTGGCCGACATGATTCTGCCAGTGAAACGCAACGACTCTCGCATCCGTACCCATCCCAGATTGGGGATACGGATGCGGGAACCTTTGACGCTGAACTGGTCATTACTGAGGCTGAAATGATCGTGAACCCCTTTCTTGCGGAACCTCGGGTACTGGGCACGTCCCGCCCAGAAGTTCCTGAAGGCATCGCCCAACTGCATGATAGCCATCTGCGGCGCGTTCTTGGTGACTTCGAGCATCCACGGGTATCGCTCCCGCTTGAGCGCGTTCAACTGGCGGCGCAACGCCCTCTGCGACGGCTGGGGCAGGCTATTATCGGCCTTCCACGCCTCATATTGGCGCTGCCACTCGGCCAGAGCCCAGTTATAGGCGAATCGCGCTGTACCGGACGCCCGCGCAAAATAGGTCGCCTGCGCGTTGTTCGGGTTCAGGGCTATCTTGTGGGCCGTCAGCATGCACCGGACTCCCCCACAGCCTTTTTCACACCATCCAGCAGCTTCTGGTTCTTGCGGGAGCGGCTGCCGTACAACCGGGCGCTGAACACGGTGATCACGTCCAGCACATCCTTCGCCAAATCCTCCTCAAAAGTCGTATCCTCGCCTTGATTCAGAATCACCACCTCCACGTTTTTCGCTTCACAGATGGCGAACACCAGTTCTGCACCGAAACGCAGCAGCCGGTCCTTGTGGGTGATGACCAGCCGCCCGATACGTCCATCCACCACGTCATCCAACAGACGCTTGAGTCCTTTCTTGCGATAGTTCATCCCTGAACCTAAATCCGCTATGACCTCGAAGGTCCAGCCCTGGCGTGCACAATACAGTTCCAGAACCTGCTTTTGCCGTTCCAGATCCTCCTTTTGGTCGTGGCTGGAGACGCGGGCATAAGCGATGGTGCGCCGATTGTCAGATCCCGCAAAAAACAACTCCGGCCTGAGCCGGGACAAGTCATACCGCCGGTGTTTCCCTGCGGTATGTTCGGGAACCAGGCGACCTTCCGCTTCCCATCGCCGGAGTGTCGTGATGGACACCCCCAGCACTTGAGATGCTTCACCGATCGCCAATAATCTAGCCATATCGAGGAGTATAGGTGAGATATGTATATATTTCAAGAAAACTGCTCGAGCCCTCCACCCCGCCGGGTGGCAAAGAATTCCTGAAGCAGCAGACGGGCTGGGTCGGCCCGGATCCCACCCGTGACCTCCAGATGGTGGTTGAAGACCCAGCCGAGCTGTCCGGGTGAAAGCCGTTCGAGGGCGCCGAACCGGAGATCCGATGCGCCGTAAACGAGGCGCCCGATGCGGGCCAGCATGAGGGCACCCAAACACATGACGCAGGGCTCGAGCGTGACATAGAGCGTGGTTCCACCGAGCCGGTAGTTCCCCATCCGGCGCGCCGCCTCCCGAAGTACTGCGATCTCGGCGTGGGCCGTGGGATCCATCTGGCTGATCGGGGCATTGCCGGCCCCGGCGAGGCATTCCCCCTCGCGGACGAGGACGGCACCGACCGGCACCTCGCCCGCTCGCCCGGCGCGCTTCGCCCAGTCCAGGGCCCTGTCCATCCACGCCTCATCCTGGATCCGATCCCCCGTGCCGACCTGCTCAGTGATCAACGCAGCTTCTCCGAACTGACGGCAGGGTGCGCCTCGAGACTCTACCGGAGACCATCAAAAACCCTCATGCCCCCTTGTGATGGACGCTGAAAAACCCCCGAGGGGCCGGATCCATCCGATGTCTCAAGACCCCGGACACGATTCTCCCGCACGACGACTGGAATGATACGCCCAACCCTGCGCTGCAGCCTGAGCGGCGATCCAGTTCAACCGCTCCGGTGTCCTTCCGAAAAGCAGCGGCGCTCTTTCTCAAGCACAGAGGTGCGGGTGGACTGAGCGCAGATTGCACCAGTCGACCCCCCCACGAGGGCGGGGTGCGTCTGCTGCGCAGAACATCGCGACGGCGTCGGTGATGTTCTCGAGCGCCGTGGCGCGTCGTCGAAGGGCAGCCATGTCAGGTCGATATCGACCGACAGGCGGGGCATGTCTCGGACAAATAGGTTGATGGCCGTGCCACCCTTGATGGCGCAGGATTCTTCCTTTGCCAGATGGGGCAAAACCAGCAAGAGCAAATCGACTTGGGCGCGGTAGGTTTCCGAAATCACAAGCTAACCAATTCCTTTGGCAGGGTCAGGCTATAGCTGGAAACATAGAGGCCGCCCTGCCATGTCACTTGCTCGCGGGGGCGCTTGAGCGCCCCCGCGCCGACGCTTTCTAGCCAGCCGCTTCTGCGGTAGTGTTTTTGCAGGTCGCGGGTGATGCCGCGGCCTTCCAGCCACGCCGCCACATAGACGGTTCCCGACAGGTGGGCGTCCAGTAGTTTCAGGGCACCTCTAATAATAGTGCAAAACGGCAACTTTTTCCGGTGAAGGCGGTCTGAGTAGACAGGTGCCCTTAGCCACTCAGGAACGAACGCCATGATGATGCAAAGCGGTTTTTTTGATCTGCAGA
>JAJYFY010000008.1 GCA_021785265.1 Pseudomonadota bacterium | reverse complement strand
AGCAAGAGAAACGGCGGGAAAAAACCGAACTCAACCCCCCAACTCATTGATAACAATGGTGGCTACGGGTGGACTCGAACCACCGACCTCAGCATTATGAGTGCCGCGCTCTAACCGGCTGAGCTACGTAGCCTGTATCGGGATCGCACCATTGTCCCGGGAAACGGTGCTGAACGTCAAGGAAACCGGTGTCTTCTCAGACATTGAAGCGGAAATGGACGACATCGCCATCCCGGACGATGTAATCCCGGCCTTCGAGGCGGAGTTTACCGACCGCTCGCGCCGCGGATTCACTGCCCGAGGACAGGAAATCCTCGTAGGCGACCACCTCGGCCGAGATGAATCCCCGCTCGAAATCCGAATGGATCACTCCGGCTGCCTGGGGTGCCGGGGTTCCCCGCGGGACGGTCCAGGCACGGACCTCCTTCGGTCCGGCCGTGAAGATGGTTTCGAGGCCCAGCAGTTCGTAAATTGCGCGTATCAGGCGGTTGAGTCCCGGCTCGTCATAACCCAGTTCAGCCAGGAACGTCTGCTGTTCGTCAGGAGCCAGTTCGGCCAGCTCATTTTCGATTTGTGTGGAGATGGCGACGAGCCGGCTACCCTGGGTGCGGGTGTAGTTTTCGAGAATTTCCATCCAGGTGCGGACCTGGGGTCGCGTCCGATCGTCACCGACATTGGCCAGATAAAGCACCGGTTTGTGGGTGAGCAGCTGGAGGGATCGGACTTCTCGCTGTTCGACTTCACTGAGGTCGAGCGTTCGGACCCAGTCCCCTTCGTCGAGACGCTTCCGGACGCGTTCGAAGAGTGCGGCCCGTTCCTGCGCTTCACGGTTTCCGGATTTGGCCTGGGACTGGGCACGGGCCAAAGCCCGCTCGATGGTCGCGAGATCCGCCAGGGCGAGTTCGGTCTCAATGACGGCGATATCCGATAGCGGATCGACCTTGCCGGCCACATGAATCACGGTTTCAGATTCGAAGCAGCGGATGACCTCGATGATGGCATCGGTTTCGCGGATATGGGCAAGAAACTGGTTGCCGAGCCCCTCGCCCCGGGAGGCCCCGGCGACGAGCCCCGCGATGTCGACACATTCAACGGTGGCGGGGATGATCCGTTCCGGATGGACAAGGGCCGCCAACGCATCGAGACGGGGATCGGGTACGGGGATGATGCCGATATTGGGATCGATGGTGCAGAAGGGATAGTTGGCGGCGGCGACCCCGGCGTGGGTGAGTGCGTTATAGAGCGTCGACTTGCCGACGTTGGGGAGTCCCACGATACCGGCCCGAAGGCTCATCGCCGGGATTCCGGGACCGGTCCGGTGGGCGGGCGGCGGGTGTGAAGGGCCTGCATGGCGGATTCCATGCCCTTGTCGAAAAGCAGAGGAAGCAGCTTGATCCCGGACTCCACCGCCTCCAGGAGAAGCGACTCGTCCTCCGGATCCGGTCGCGCAAGGACGTAGTCGATCGGGTTGACCTCGGGTGGGGGGCGCCCGATACCGATCCGGAGCCGCATGAAGCCGCTGCCGCAGCGGTCGATGACGTCGCGCAGGCCATTGTGCCCGCCATGTCCCCCGCCCCGCTTGAGCCGAACCGTTCCCACGGGCAGGTCCAGATCGTCGTGAATGACGAGCAACGACTCCAGGGGAATCCGGAAGTAGGCACAGAACGCGCCCACGGAACCCCCGCTTTGGTTCATGAAGGTCATGGGTTTGAGGATCCGGATCGCGTGCCCGGAGACGTCGACTTGGGCCCAATCGCCACCCAGGCGACGATCGGAACGGAACCGGCACCCCCCGGTGGCGGCCAGCCGGTCGGCAAACCAGAAGCCGGCATTGTGCCGGCTGAGTTGGTATTCGGATCCGGGATTCCCCAGGGCTGCCATTGCCTGGGGAATCGTTGTGGGGCCTTGCGGGGTTGTCACTCAGGCAGACGGGGGGGGAGTCGATCCTTCCTTTTCCTCCCCAATGACCGGAACCTCTGCGCTGACGGGCGCGGTCTCGGCATCTTCGCTGGCCTGAGTGACGCGGGCATGGTGGACCGCCACGACCGGAAGGTCGTGTTCAGTACCATGCTGCAGTTCGACCAAGGTCACGTTCTCAGGTAGGGGGATCTGGGAGAGGTGAATGGCTTGGCCGATCTCGAGAGCGCTCACGTCGACCTCAAGGAATTCCGGAAGATCCTTGGGCAGACAGGACACCTCGACCTCGATCAGGTTCTTGGATAACACGCCTCCCCCCTGTTTGACCCCAACCGCCACGCTTTCGCCCTTGAAGTGCAACGGGATATGCATCCGGACCGGCTGGTCGGAACGGACCCGCTGGAGATCCACATGGGTGGCATCCCCTTTGACCGGATTGCGCTGGAGATCCTTGAGCACGGCCTGTAAGGATTGGCCGTCGAGTCGGATTTCGAGGATGCTGGAGTAGAAGGCCTCGTCGGCCAGCAGATGCCCCAGTTCATGGGCATTGAGGCTGAGGGGCTGGGGCGTCTCGCCCCCGCCGTATAAGATGGACGGGACCAGGCCGTGGCGACGCAGGCGGCGGCTCGCACCTTTTCCTGCGTCCCGGCGATCCTGGGCATTCAGGACGAAATGTTTTGACATGGGACCTCCTCGGTCAGTCGGTGGGATAAAGCGAACCGCTGCGACCGGCGGTTCGGGGAAAAACAAGCGGGTCAGTCGACATAGAGGGAACTCACGGATTCTTCGTCGTGGATGCGGCGGATGGTTTCCGCCAGCAGTTCACCGATCCCAAGCTGGCGGATTTTTGGGCATCGGCGGGCTTCCTCAGGCAGCGGAATGGAGTCCGTTACGACGAGTTCGTCGAGTTCAGATTGCTGGATGTTCGCTACCGCCAGGCCCGAGAGGACCGGATGAGTGACGTAGGCCGCGACGCTCCGGGCACCGTGCCGCTTGAGAGCACCGGCCGCCAGGGCCAGGGTGCCTGCGGTGTCGACAATATCGTCGACGATGATGCAGTTGCGATCCTCGACATCCCCGATGATGTTCATGACCTCGGATTCGTTGGGCCGGGGCCGGCGCTTGTCGATGATGGCCAGATCCCTGTCATCGAGTCGCTTGGCCAGAGCACGGGCCCGCGCGACGCCGCCGATGTCGGGTGAGACGACGATGAGGTTCGGATACTTCCGTTTCCAGATATCGCTGAGAAGCACCGGGGAAGCATAGACATTGTCGAAGGGAATGTCGAAAAAGCCCTGGATCTGGTCCGAGTGGACATCCACGGCCACGAGCCGGTCGATCCCGGCCGTCACCATGAGATTCGCGACCAGCTTGGCCGTGATGGGAACCCGGGCCGAGCGCATGCGACGGTCCTGCCGGGCGTACCCAAAGTAGGGAACCAGGGCGGTGATTCGTGCCGCTGAAGCTCTTCTCAGGGCATCGACCAGGACCAGGAGTTCCATGAGATGGTCGTTTGCGGGAGGAGAGGTGGACTGGACGACGAAAACATCTCGTCCGCGGACATTCTCGAGGATTTCGACCTGGACCTCGGCGTCGCTGAAACGGCCGACTTGGATTCGGGTTAAAGGCAGCTGCAGGTGTGATGCGATATCCTGGGCCAATGGCGGGTTGGCATTGCCGGTGCAAATCATGACCTGGCCGGCGTTGAACGGGTGGGGGTTACGAATCGCGCGGCTCATGAATCCAACCCGGTTCCATGGATCCGGAACTTGGACCGGCACAGGACCGGATGGCTGGGGTGGCAGGATTCGAACCTGCGAATGCGGGGATCAAAACCCCGTGCCTTACCACTTGGCGACACCCCATTTGCAATGAGAGAGTTCATGGCCGATCGCTTGATGAGGCTTTGTTCCGTACCGGTTTCGCCCGACACGCGCTGACCGCAGGGCCAGGATGGATTAGGTTTGCCATCCGGGAATGGCGGGGTGCTGTTCACTGAACCTCGACCCCATTATGAATGGCCCGCCGCGCACTCTCCGGACCCGTCATTATGCCATAGACGCGGTCTGGACCCGAGGGAGCAGATCCGGTCAGGTGGGTGGTGCACTGGCCTTTAGGGAAGGTCGAGAAGCCACGGCGGTAAACCAGTGGGCGAGGGTGGGGGAGGCTTCACGCCAGGGGTATTCGGGAAGCCGGAGATCGAGATAGCCCAAGGCACAGGCCACGCCGATTCCATCGATCCCGAACCCGGGAAGCGGCATCCACTCCCCACCTAAAGCAGTCACCACACGCAGAATCGCAGCCATCCGACGGTCAACGAACGTCACCGAACGCTGTGAGGTCGGCCGTCGTCTTTCCAGCACGATGTCGACCGTATACTGTATGAGGCCTTGGGCCTGGGCCGCAATCGCCAGGGAGCGACCCCGCTCCGGGTCACCTGCAGGCAGCAGGGCCGGTCGGGGACAGTGGTGTTCCAGCCAGGCCAAAATGGAATCGCTATTTGCCAGGGCGAGTCCCTCGCTTGTCACGAGTGTGGGGACTTGGCAGAGGGGGTTGACCCGGATCAGTTCTGCGGGAGAGGACCAGGGATCCACCCGGATCTCCTCGACCTCCGGATAGAGGTTTTTCTCGATCAAGGCTACCTTGACTTTTCGGGCAAAGGGAGAAGTCGGGCTCAGGAACAGCTTCATCATGGAAAAATCCGTAGGTAAGCGGGTGTGACTCCCTCCATTTTAGATGTTTGTTGCAGGGAGCAGGGTGATCCGGATGGACGCCTCCCGGCAGGTCGGCTATCCTGATGGTCTGAGCCTTTTCAGGTACCCCGTGAAACTCTGATCCGGAGAATGCCCATGCATCGTGTTTCCCCTCTTCTATCCGAGACCCGGCTTCTGACTGTTTGGATCTTCCTCAGCCTGGCGGGGCTATTCTTTGCTCCCGCCGTCTTTGCGGTCGCTCTGCCTTTGCATCCGGTCTACATCCACATGAACGGCGAGAACGTTTTTCTGGAGAGTGTGGTCGCCGTGTATCCGGGCCAGCCCGTGGTTTTCGTGAACGAAGATACTGGGCTCCATATGGTCCAAGGTTATAACCCGCTCACGGGCAAGCCGGATCCCCGGTTCACGGGGGTTCTGGACGGGACACCGGGACCTTCCCATCCGGTGCATACGCTGACCTTCCGGTTCCGGCATTCCGGCTTTGATTTTTACTATTGTCCGGTCCACGCTGAACTGGTACGGGGCCCGGGCGGCGTTTATGTGCCGATCAAGCGACCGACGGTTGGCGGGTTTGGAACCCCCATGGCGGGGGTGATCATCGTGACCACTGATCCGGCCTTGGTCCGGACCGATCCGCCGACCAGCCGCGAGAAGATCCTGCCTGGGTTTTTTGGAGGTGGCGGCTAAGGTTACGGAAGGCGGCTATTTGCCTGCGGTCACCCTTCTTTCCGGGGGAAATCCTGAGTCCAGGCAGGCTTGGTCGCTATAGAAATCGGTCTCGTAAGCGACTGCAATGTGCTGGATATCCCAGCGGACGGCAGCGGTGCGGGCATTCTGCCCGAGACGGCGGCGGCGGTTCTCGTCCTCGATGAGCATGAGCATGGCCTCTGCCAGGGCAGGCACGTCCCGGACGGGAACCAGAAGTCCGGTGCGATCGTGTTCGACGATATCCGTGACCCCCCCGGCAGCATAGGCCACGGTGGGAAGTCCGCAGGCCATGGCCTCGACCAGGGCCATGCCAAAAGATTCGAGATGGGAAGGGAAGACGAAAAGGTCCATGGCAGTCAGTGCGGTTGTCGATTCGTCCACTTCGCCAATCAGACGGACCCGATCGGTCAGTCCGTAGTCGTGGACTTGCGCCTCGATGGTCTCGAGGAGTCGCTGTTCCCGTGGATCAGCTCCGGCCCCCCCCACGATGAGCGCTTGGAATCCGACCTCGGGTGTCTGTGTCCGGATCCGGTGCAAGGCTTCGAGAAACTCGAGATGGCCCTTCATCGGCGTGATGCGTCCCAGCATGCCGATCACGGGCCAGCCGGCCGGGGTGCATAGGTCGAGCCGTTCTCGGGCCTCGGTCGGGGAGCAGGACGGATGGGCAAGACGGTCGACCCGAATGCCGGGTGGGAGGATCTGGATCCGGTCGGACGAGATCGGGATGTTTTGGCGCACGCCTTCTGCAACGTAGCTCGAGATCGCGTAGAGACGACGGATCTTCCGGTAAATCAACCGGTTAAAATAGCCCCCCCGCCGGTGTTTGAGTCCCATGTGACGGGTCAGATACAAAGGAGTACCGTTCGAATCCAGCGACAGTGCGAGCCCGGCGAGGCGAAGGTCCTCGCTCGTATGGACGTGAATGAGGTCGGGGTGGTGGCGACGGATCCAGCGGATGAGACCCCACAACCGGAGCCCGGAAAGCCGTCTGGATTCGACGGGTCGGGTGGAAAGCCCGGCCTCGTTCGCCTGCCGGGCCAACGGACTGTCATGGAGCACGCCGAGCGTGAGCGAGTGTCCCCGCCCGGCAAGAGCCTGCGATAGCCATGCGACTTCCCGTTCAAGTCCACCCCAGGACGGAGAATGACAGAGCATGAGGATCCGGAGTCGGGTCTGTTCGCCAGAAGTGGGGGACGAGGCGGGGCAGGCTGGGTCCCGGTGGGTCTTTTGCGCGTGAGGGTAGCTTTCAGGCATCGAAGCGTCTATTCTAGGGTTTATGTCCAAGCTCTGGGAACAGGTGGCCATGTGCCATCTTTCCCGGCAGCCGCCGGCTGGATACAGGAGCGGAACTTTTCAGGGTTCTCTAGTATCCAAACCGCTGTGGTGCCGTAATCGGCTCCAGCTCCTCTCGTGCCAATAATATCGAGGACCCATCATGAAGAAATCCATTTTCAACCTGGTTGTATCCGCTCTGCTGATCACGCTCGCGGGTCCGGCCTGGGCCACCTGGGGGCATGGTCCCTTTCGCCATCTCGCATTCCGTAACCTGGGCCCAGCCGTCGCAGGCGGGCGGGTGACGAGTGTTGTCGGGGTAGCCGGAAACCGGAACCTCTACTATGTCGGGACGGCCGGTGGAGGGGTCTGGAAGACCACCAATGGCGGCGATAGCTGGCAGAACATCTTTGACCATGGTCCCACCGCCTCGATCGGTGCGGTCACACTGGATCCCCATCATCCGAGCTGGGTCTGGGTCGGAACCGGCGAGAGCAATCCGCGTAATGACGTCATCAACGGCGCGGGGGTCTTCTTTTCGCCGAATGGCGGGATGACTTGGGAAAACCGGGGACTGTCCCATGTCGGGCAGATCGGTGCCATTGCGGTCAACCCGGACCATCCGAACAATGTTTTCGTCTGCGCAACGGGGGATCTCTGGAAACCCGGTCCGGACCGGGGTGTCTTCATGACGGACGATGGCGGGCACCACTGGCGGAAAGTCCTCTATCTCAACCCGCACACCGGCTGCTCGGATATCGCCTTTGAGCCGGGTAACCCACGGGTGCTGATCGCCGGTATGTGGCCGCTCCAGCGCTATCCCTGGCTGCTCGTGAGCGGAGGCCGGTCGGGGGGGCTCTATCGTTCCATCGATGGTGGCTTGCACTGGACCCGGATGACCCATGGCCTGCCCCAGGGGCCGATCGGCCGGAGCGCGATTGCATTTGCGCCCAGCCAGCCCAAAACCGTCTATGCCGTGATCCAGGCGAAGGGAGGTGTCCTTTGGGTTTCCCACGATGCCGGGGCCCGCTGGACCGAAGTCAGTGACAACCACAACGACGACGTGCGGCCTTTCTATTTCACCGATCTTGCAGTCATGCCGAACAACCCGGAACGGTTGTTCATGCTGTCGATGAAACTGATGGAGAGCACGAACGGTGGAGTGACCTCTTTCTATGCGGATCCGGGCGTCCATGTCGACCACCACGCGATCTGGATCGATCCCCGGGATCCCAACCGCATCATCCAAGGGAACGACGGTGGGGTTTACCTGTCCACGACGGGTGGGAAGCACTGGCGGTTTCTAGGCAACCTGCCGGTCGAGCAGTTCTACCAAGTGGCCGTGGCGGATCGCGTGATGCCGTTTCTGGTCTGCGGTGGCTTGCAGGACAACAATGCCTGGTGTGGTGCATCGAGTGACTATCGTCGCGGGGGTGTGGTCGGAGCCCAAGACTGGTTCCAGATTTCCGGCGGGGATGGTCAATACGTCGTACCTGCCCCCAGCGACCCCAACATCATCTATGCGACAACGGATGACGGGGACCTGACCCGCTACAATCGGATTACCCGCCGGGCCCGCAGCATCAATCCCTACATCCGGGACATCCTGGCCGGCGATATCCTGTC
Organism: Pseudomonadota bacterium; assembly: GCA_021785265.1. GTDB lineage: Bacteria > Pseudomonadota > Gammaproteobacteria > JAKAQQ01 > JAKAQQ01 > JAJZIH01. Next base: position 26,019 of record JAJYFY010000008.1, on the reverse strand, counting down.
CGGCAAGGTCATGGCCAAGCAGAAATACCGGTTTGACTGGACCTCGCCCATTGCGGTCTCGCCGACCGATCCGAACAGCATTTACATCGGGGCTGACGTCGTGTTTCACAGCATGGATGGCGGTCGGCACTGGACTGTGATCAGCCCGGATCTCACGCGGGATGTCAAGGCGAAACAGGGACCCACGGGCGGACCGGTCACCAAGGACATGTCCGGTGCGGAGACCTATGACACCATCCAGTCGATCACTTTGGCTCCCACCAACCCGCACGTGATCTGGGTGGGAACCGACGATGGGTGGGTCTGGGTGTCCCGCAACGGCGGGGCACACTGGTCGAAGGTCACGCCCTCGAGTGCGCCGGCTTGGGCGCGTGTCTACCACGTCACGGTCTCCCCCTTCCATGCGGGTACCGCGTTCGTGGCCTTCGATGCCCATGAACTCGGAAACAACCGTCCCTATGTATTCAAGACGGATAACTACGGCCGGAGCTGGCATCGCCTGACGAATGGTTTGCCGGATTCCTCCGTGCTGGTTGTCCGTCAAGATCCCAACGACGCGAACCTGCTCATGGCGGGCACCATGCAGGGTCTTTACTACTCCCTGAACGGCGGGCATCACTGGCAACGGCTCCACGCGAACCTGACCACCTCTCCAGTCATGGACCTGCAGTTCGTGAAACCGCTCCACAGTCTGGTTCTGGCGACGCACGGGCGGGGTATGTGGGTGCTCGACAATCTCCGGCCGATCGAGCAGTTCGATCACGCGGTGGCCCGAGAGCCGTTCCACCTGTTCTCGCCATCCGCTGGCTACGAGCTTTATGCGAGCCATACGAATAGCGTAGGCCCAGCCCATTACCGGGCGCCCAATGCACCCACGGGAGTGGTCATCAGCTATTACCTGAAAAAGGCGCTCAAGCCGACTCCGGTCGAGCGGGCCCGTCACGAAACCCCTGTCAAGATCGTCGTCCGGTCAGTCTCGGGACAGATGATCGATACCCTCTGGGGTCCGGCTCATTCCGGGGTCAATGAAACGCTGTGGAACCTGATCTACAAGGGACCGACTGCGCTTTCGCTCATGCCCAAGGCACGGGGCGGGTTCTTCGGTGGCAGTTTCGGTCCGCGTGTGGTGCCGGGAGTCTACCGGATTACCGTCACGGCAGGAGGCCGGACGGAGGTGACCACGGCGCATGTGATGCCGGATCCGCGTTATCCGGTGCCACTTTCGACCTACCGGGCCAATACCCGGGCAGGTCTTGAGATGCGCTCGGTGGTCTCCGCCCTCAATACGGTCCTCAACCGGCTCCATGCTATCGAGGGTGGGCTCGGCGGGGTGATTGCCCGGGGCAACCAGGATCCAGCCTTCCGACATGCCCATGGCGCTCTGATCCGGCAGGCGGTGGCTCTGCGCAAAACCCTGATGCACTTCGAGGCCCCGCTCTGGAATCCGAAAACCCAGCACGGCGCCTCCGAGGATTTCCTCCGGCACTATACCCGCCTGCACATGCATGTCTCCGTGCTCTACGGCATGTCGGCGTTCGGTTGGGGTGAGAAACCGCGTGCCCAGGTTCTGGCCCTGATCCGTCATGACCGCGAGCGTGTCGGGTCGGTCATGCACCAGTTCAACACCCGGATCCGGACGGCGGTCGAGAGCTGGAACCGTACGGCCTATGCCCAAGGACTGGCTAGCCTGCCGGTCGGCAGCCCGGTCCGCTTCCCGCCTGTTCCACCCGTCCCCCGGAGGTAACGTCCCTTGGGTGTGATGGCATTGGAAAACCCAACCTCCTCCCCCGCAAGGCTCGCTCCCCAAATGGTGGGCCTTGCGGACTGGGTTTAGCGGGAATCGACGGTTGAGGCTGGCTGGGCGCACGATCCGGCGGTCCCGCGTCCGCGGGGTGATCCTGTCTGTCCTTCTGGCGTGTACCAGCATCTATGCCACGAGTGGGCTGGTTCACCACCGGACCAGCCTGGGGCGTCTTTTGTGTCCCGTCTGCCAAGTTATGGCCCATGGATCAACCGTGGTGCCCAGGCTGGTTCCCGCCTTCACGGCTCCGGTACTCTATCGGCTTAGTGGACGGGTGCTCCCGCACCCCTTGATGCTTCCCCCGTCCCCTCTCAGCTTCAAAACCCAAAGCCGCGCGCCCCCGACGCTCATCGAGGCGTAGGGGATTCCGGAGACCGGGTTTCAGCCGGGATCCGGTCACACCAATAAGACAGTCCTCCCCGGATGGGGAGGCCACCTGTCCTCCGGCGAGGTGAGCGGGGTGAAAAACGTGGTATCGGTCCTCCGAAACGGGGGTGTACCCCTTACGTGGGTATGGACTCTGGGTATTCTGCTTGTGGCTGCCGGGATGACCGGTCCGGTCGCATCCGCCCATGCCGTGGTCGGAGAACGGGTTTTTCCAGCCACGCTGACCTTTGATGATCCGGGAGTGGCGGATGAACTGCCCCTCGTCTTCAACAGTCTGCCCGGCCCCCAGGGAATCACGGACAGTCTTTCTCTGGGTTACGCCAAGACATTGACCCGGCGTTTCGGCCTTGTGGTCGGTACGGACTACCAGCAGATCGAACCCGCAAGCGGTCCTCCGCTCAGGGGTTGGGATAACTGGACGCTGGGTGCCGCCTACCAGCTCTACAAGATCCCGTCGACGGAATCGATTGGTCTCGTGCAACTCACGGATACCTTTGGCGGCAGCGGCAGCAGCGCCATCGGTTCTTCAGGCTCCGTCTATACCCCCGAGTTCGCCTTTGGCCAGGGCTTCGGTTTCCTGCCCTTTTCACTCCGTGACCTCACGCCATTCGCCATCACGGGAGCGATCTCCGAAAACATTCCGAGCTCGTCCGCCTTGGCTCCCCGGGTCCTCAACTGGGATTTTTCCCTTCAGTACAGTATTCCCTACCTCCAGGATTTCGTCCGCTACGAAGGGATCGGGGCGCCATTCAACAACATGGTCCCCATCGTCGAGATTCCCATGCAGACTTGCCTTAATGCCAACTGTCCGGGCGGGACGACCGGGGATATCGACCCGGGGCTCATCTGGATCGGTCATTACCTGCAATGGGGGATTGAGCTCGAACTGCCGATCAATGCCGCGAGCGGTAACCGGCCGGGCATCGTCGTCGGGGTCGACTTTTACTTTGATGACCTGTTCCCCAAGACACTCGGGGCCCCCCTTTTTGGAGATCGTGCATGAATCGTGACCTTCCCCGTCATCGGATCCGGATAATCGTTGCTCTCTTTTTGCCGGTCGTCTATCTGGCTGGACCACCGGTTTTTGCCCATGCCTTTCCCGAACGCTCCGATCCCCATGTGGGGGCCCGTCTCAAGGTACCGCCCCGTCTCATCACCATCTGGTTCGATGCCGGCATCGAACCGGTCTTCTCCCATCTGATTGTCCGCAGCCGTCAGGGCCAGAAGGTGAGCATCGGCAACGGGTTCATCCCGAAGGGCAGCCATACGATCCTCGAGACCCGCTTGCGTCCGATTGGTCCAGGGGTTTATTTTGTCTACTGGAGTGTCATTGCATTCGATGGCCATCATACCGAAGGCCGTTGGTACTTCCGGGTTCGCTGAGACGGAGATCACACATATGCATCCCCTCTATATTGCATTGACCGCGACCGACGTGATCGCGGTCGTGTCGGCCATCGGTGGATGGGCCGTCTGGGTCTGGGTCTTGCCGCGGGACCAGGATGAATGGTTTCAGCGACCGTTCTGGTGGTGGGGCGGAGTGGGACTCCTCTTCCTGACCCTGACGAGCGGTCTCATCCTGGTTTCTCGCAGTCTGGAAATGAGCCGTGGCCCCCTCTCGGGTCTCCCGGCCGTGATCCCGGTTGTTCTTTCGGCCACACGTTTCGGTCATATCTGGACAGCCCGGGTCCCGATCCTCATCGGTCTCTGGCTACTCTGGGCGGCCGGTTGGCGATGGCGGGGGAGGGGACGACTCATCGGCGGGATCATGCTGGTCGGGCTTTTCGCCATTGCCTTTACGCGCAGTGAAACCGGGCATCCGGCGGATCATGGGAGTTTCCGGTTTCCGGTTTTTGTGGACTGGATTCATCTGGTCGCGGCGGGACTCTGGATCGGTGCGCTTTTCAGCATTGCGCTGTTCGTGTTCCCGACCCTGAGGCGACGACTGAAGCAGGGTAAAAACGAGCTTCCTGCCGTGATCTTCTCGCGTCTGTCAACATTGGCTGGCGTGGGGCTAGGACTGATTCTCGTGACCGGTATTTATACGGCCTGGCAGCAACTCGGCAGCTGGTCGGCTTTCGTGACCACCACCTATGGTGAGGTTCTGCTCGTGAAACTGGGGCTGGTCCTGATCCTGATCCTGATCGGCGCCTCGAACCGCTACGTTCGTCTACCGGAAATCCGGCGGATCTGCGGGCTGCCACCCCGATCCGGGTGGGGCCACTTCCTCTGGATTCACCGGGTCCGTCCGAATCCGGCTACCAAGCCGGAGTTGCCATCCCGTGAACTCGATCGTTGCCACCGTGCGATTGCGGTCGAAAGCCTGATCGGTCTTCTCGTTTTGATTGCGGCTTCGGTACTCCTCCATGGCATGCCACCGGCTGCCATGGCCCAGGTTCCGGCTGGATTCGGGCTGGGTCAGGGATCCTCGATGACGGGCGTCACCCCAACGCCGAGTGATCCTTCCGGCGGCTCTGAATCCATGCGGGGCGTGCGGACCCGAACGTCATTCTCCTTCGGTTCTCGAGGAGCGGCGGGGGCGGTCAGTCGAACGGTACATATCGTTGCACTGGACAGTTTTCGGTTCGACCCCTCACGCATTGCGGTCTCTCCCGGAGCAACGATCCGCTTCGTCGTGACCAACCGTGGGCAGCTGGTGCACGAGTTCGTGATCGGTAACGTGGCCGAACAGGAGGCGCATGAACGGGACATGGAGCGCCATCCGAACATGAAGATGCACGATCCGAACGGGGTGACGGTGGAACCCGGTCAGACCCGCTCCCTGGTCTGGCATTTTCCGGATCAACCCATGACCCTTGAGTATGCCTGTCATGAACCGGGGCATTTCGCCGCCGGGATGATGGGAATTATCGAAGTCGGGCGCCCGGTGGATTACTCTCCCAAGGCGCTGGAGCCCCTGCCGAGTGGGGGGTGGCGCATCCGCCGGCGGCACTAATCCTGCGTATGCCGGATCAGGAGGAGGATTTGTGGTTGACGGAGTTCACCGCGTCTTCCTCGATTGCCTCATAAATCACGCTGGGCGTGTCTCCGCTTCGGTAATAGGGCCGACCGGAGCGCAGTTCGGCCAGCGCCCGGTCCCGCTCATCGCGGTCTTCGAACCAGCGGTCGACTTGGAAGTCAGGGCCGATGAGATGGGGTGCCGACATGGGATCCGAGGGATCCATCCGGGTACGGATACCGTAACGTTTCATAAGAGGTCCAGGAGTTTGTGGAATGCTTCCTTATCATTATAGAGGCTCTGTCGAGTTTCAAGCGGATTGATCCGCCAGATGGGCATGGATTCGAGAGGAAGGGTTCCTCCCGCCTTCAGTGAGGAGGATCATCGGTCGGTGATCGCTCTGGTCCATACCTTTTCGGTGAATGAGGAAGGTGTAGGATCCGTGGCAGTTTATTAACGCAGGCAATTGGCGAGGGGAGGAGTAAAAGCTTCCAGACAACCTGTTTTCCTATGTCCTGCGGGATTATCCGGCTTCAGCCGCCTGGAAATCATTTCCACGGGTCGTGTCGTCAATGATTGGCACCCGGTTCTCGGCAGTCGGGGGCAGGCGAGGTTTTCTCAGGAAACAGGCGGATCGTCAGCTGGATCCGTACTGAGGTACTGGGCCAGATACTCCTCGAATGAGAGATCAGATTCACGCTCGAGGCGCTCTTGGTCGTCAATGGATTGGTGGGTGCAGCTTTCAAGTCGCATCCGGTCTTCAGATCGGATGCGGATCGCGGCCAGGGCATCTGCATGACGTCGGGCGATTTCCAGTCCGAAACCGGTATGCCCGGTGTTCGTCTGTTCCATTTCCCTGAGGATCCATGCGGATGGGGTGAGGTTGGGATCCCGACGTCGGGTGCGGGCGAATTCAAGAGATTTCCGGTAGAGACTCTCCCCGGTGGCTTGGGTGAGGTGGTCGGCCACGGGTTCCAGGGCATCAAGAATGCGGTCAAGCCGGATTTCGAGCGGTTCGAATCCATTCGGGTCGCGGAGTCGCAACCGGGGCTGGCGTCCTTCGTAGGCCACGAGCCTGAGGTTGCCCTCGTTCATGAAGCGTTCATCCTCCGACAGGGGCGGACTGTCCTCGATCAGGCACCACCAGAGGAAGACTTCAAGAAAGGCCATCGTTATCGGGGTAATCCCCAGGGGCGAGAGCGGGTCCACATCCAGGATACGGATTTCCAAGTACTCGACGCCTTCCTGCCGCAGTGAGAAGAGGGGACGCTGACCGAGGTGTTTAAGAGTTTTGGGCCGGGCAATACTGTAGTACTCGTTCTCGATCTGGAGGACATGATCATTGAGCTGGCGCCAGCTGCCATCTGGGTTCCGGGTCCCGGTCCGCCGATAATCGGGGTCGCGGATCTGGGTTGCACAGGAGAGGGTTCTCGTGTACTCATCCAGGCTGTTCAGGGAAATCCGGATCTTTTGCTGGTTCTTGTTGCGGTAGCCAATATCACTCATGCGGAGCGATGTGGCTTGGGGATCGTACAAGGTGTCAGGATTCCAGGGGGTTGAGCCGAGATGAGTCGCTGGACTGAAGCTCCGGCAGATGGCTGGGGAGGCGCCGAAGAGATAGCAGGGAACCCAGGCATGACGGGCGAAATTGCGTAGGATCGCAAAATAACTTTTGTTGCGCAGCTGGCGGGCCGCCGCGGTTGGGAGAGGGTCCGGTGGCTGTGTGGGATCCCAGAGGAGCGTGGGGAAGGAGAAATTAAAATGGACGCCGGCGATCACCTGCATGAAACGGCCGTACCGGTGAGCCAGCCCCACGCGATAGCGGTGTCTCAAAAGGCCCTGGGGTGAACTTCCATAGCGGGCGATCGGGATTTCGGACTCGTCTTCGATGAAAGGTGGCATGCTGAGGGGCCAGAGCCGCTCCTCCCCCAGGTGTCCCTGGACGAAGGCATGTAGCCTTTCAAGCTCGGACTGGAGATTTTTCAGGGTCGGCTGGGCCGAGCTCACGATCTCGAGGAGGGATTCCGAGTAGTCCGTCGTGAAGTGCGGGTGCGTGAGCGGGGCGCCCAGAGCCGTGGGGTGCGGGGTTTGGGCGATCCGACCGTCCGGATCGATCCGGAGGGCTTCCCGTTCGATGCCTCTCAGGCATCCCGTAAAACAGGCTTCAGGCAGGTCGGGCAGAAAAAAGCGTCGTTTGTCGGTCAAGCCGAGGAACCGGTGTGGGGGCAGGGCATTGTAGCCGGAGTTCTGACCGCTGGAGTGGAAGGAAGAGCGGTTCTCGTTGGACTACTGCCAGCAGTGGGTTGCTCCCTCGGTTCCGGTCACCCCCCTGACCCCGAGCGAAGTTAGGGTGAAGGTGCCGCAATGCGTGTCTTGTGCCTGCCCACCCTGTGGGGTGGCCGTCAACGTGAAGGTCTGGGGCTGGGCCGAAGTGACGGTCACGACATAGTAGCCATTCTCGCTGGTCACGTTGTCTGAGACATAGCCCAGAGCGGTGAGCGCGCTCGTGTACTGGTTGTATTGCGTGTAGTATTCCCCCTCGCTGTTCGAGACTTCGAGGAGCGTCTTGATGGCGTCCGTCCGGTTGGCACTCAGGATGTATTGCTGGTAGGCCGGCATGGCGATGGAAAACAAGATGCCGGCAATGGCGATGACCACCAGGAGTTCGATCAGGCTGAAGCCCCGGGCTCTCATGAGCCGTTCCCCTGGCGGTGCGGGATCCCCTTGTGGGGCACGGGTCGTGCGGTATTTTCCTGGGCATGGGCCTTGATGAGCGCCTGGAGGGCGGCCGGCGACAGCCGGTAATGGCTGCCGTCGCTCCGGGTGGCGATCCCCGTCGACAGGTTGATAACCGTCCCGTCACGGCGGATCAGGACGGGGACGATCGCATGTGCGGCAGGCACCGTCCAGGCACACAGGAGGAGGGCGAGAACCAGCTTGTGGTGGGCACGGGTCATGACACTTTACCTCAGCGGATTTCCTTCCAGTTAAGCCTACCACGATTACCCCCGCGTTCCTTCCAGGAGGCGATGGTGTCCGTGGACAAGGTGACCAGTTTGATGTCGCCGATGACCCCCGGTCGTGTCCGGACGATGGTGGGGGCCGCCGCAAAACCATTGCCGAGACCGATGCCGACCGGATTCAGGCCATCGTACTGATCCGATGCATTGATCGTATTGCCGCCGTTGAGGTCCAGCTGGGGGCCGGGAAAGGCGCCACCGGTGGCAAAGTTCAGGACCATGAGGAAACTCGATCCGCCGGTCGAGCAGCTCGTGGAACTGGCCGCGTCCGGCACATAGCTCGTGAAAATGACGGCACCGCCCTCGATGTGCGGAGTGGTAACGACCCGTTCGCCCGCATCGGGCAGGTCAAGATACCAGCCATCCTTACTGGTCCAGTCGATCGTGTTGTTCGTGATGGTGCGGATCGGCACGGTGATGGTTGCGCCCGAGCTGTTGGTGTAGCTGTAGGTTGCAGCCGAGAGCGTTTGCTGTACGAGCTTGTTGAGACCAGGCGGATAGTTAGAGGGAGGGGTTCCACCGGCCGGGGTCGGGTCGAGAATCCCGTAAAAGCTCTGGGTTTGGGTAGTCGTGAGATCGGGCATACCCAGGAACTGCCCGGTTCCGAACATGATGAGCAGGGAACCGGCGGGTGCTCCGGACGGAGCCAGGCTGACCACTGGCTGGGTCGTGATCGGCTGCGGATCGGTGGAGGAACCCGCCTGGAACAGGGTGGATGCCGTCCAGTTCGTAGGCGAACCCGACGAAATGTCGATGCGCCAGAGGTTGCCCTGGAGGTCTCCCGCGTAGACCAGGTTATCCAGGCTTGAGCCGTCCGCCGGCACGACCACCGGGGTCGAGAGCCCGTTGGGCTCGCTCGAATTACAGGCGGTGGGGACATCCGAGCAGAGCGAGAGGCGGTCGATCAGGGCACCGGTCTCGGCGTTCACGACATAAAGATAGGGGTTGCCATCGGCGTTGTCATAGCCCGACCCGAAGATGACAACCGAGGTCGGATTGCCATCGAGGTCGATGCGGGCGATCTGGGGTTGGCTGTAGGTGAGTCCCAGGTAGGGATCGGTGAACTCCCAGAGGACGTGGCTGGCCGCCCCGGAGGCCGTTTCAAGTTGGGTGGGGTGGGTCACGTTGATGGCGTAAATGCTTTCGCCACCATCATTGAGACCGCCGGTCACGATCGTATGCCAGCTGCCGTCACTGAACTGGACGTCGCCAGCCGACGGGGATCCATCCACGAAAAACTCGTGAGACTGGTTGTAGGTGGGATTCGTGAGATTGGCCAGATTGGCAAAGACGCCGTTCGGCACGTAGGAAAAAAGCTCCTGGCCGGTTGACGCCGAGAAGGCGTGGAGCATGCCATCGTTGGCGCCGACGTAGAGGACGGGCGTCCGGTTGGCCAGGTCCTGGGCAAAGGTGAGGTACGAGGAGTCCGTATAGGTGCCTTCCGGGGGGCCGACGTAGACCGGGTTGCTGTCCACGATGTCGCCCAGGAGCGCTGACCGGTCACGGAAAATCCCGCCATTGGCCTCGTCCTCCGCCGTGTCACCGAGAAGATAGTCGAGCACGGCCTGTCCATAGGTCGCCGCGTTGTCCCCGAATGCTGCCTGCTCACTCGCTGTGAGGCTGCTCCAGAGCGTTTCGAGCTGATCCTGCTGGAGTGGAGAGAGATCGGTCCAGGCAAACGGAACACCGGCACCGACGCCACTGTCCGCAGCCGGGTTCCAGGTGGCCACCGACCGGCTGTTCCAGCCCGTACCCGTGAGCGCGGTATCCAGTTCCTGGGCGGCATCCCAGAGGGCTCCCGACTGGATATTGACGGTGCCACTGGCACTCACCGGGAAAGCCTGAAGCTCACCCGTCCAGTCGCCGTAGGGCAGGGCTGCGGAGTCGAACTTGGCCTGATAGACCACGGTCGAGGTGTTGAGCGAGGTGGAGTTGACGGAGGCCGAAGTCGTGGCCACGTTGTTCACGTTGATGGCGCCGAAAATGGACTGCAGGTCGTCGGTCACGGCCTGGGGGCTGATCCCCGGATAGTAGTTCTGGGTGCCGCCGGCGATCGCCATGGCCTTGAGGGTCGCGGCCGCCGCCGGATTGAGCGCAGGATCGACCCCGGCGCCCATGCCGACGATGTAGGTCTTGATCTGGGCGCCTTTGAGATCGGTGAGTTCAGTGATGGTATCGGTAAGCGCCTGATCATTGGTCGAGGCGAGGGTCGTGGTCTCGCCGCTCGTGACATCGCTTGCGAAGGAGGCATCTGTGGTGGAGACCGTGCCGCCGCCTACGAGATTGAAAGTGGCCGTCTCCCCGTAGCCCACCGCTGAGCGGGATCCCAGGGGCGGCCAGAGCCCGCCTCCGAGATCCTGGGTCGGTAGCCCATCCGTGATCAGCACGACGTAGCGATTGGCCGCACAGTTCGTGTTCGAGACCGGCGCATTGGTACCGGTGTAGTAGTGATAGGCGCCTTCGAGCACGCCAGCGACCGGAGACTGGATGGCAATCGCCTTGATTTCGGTACTGCCCGAATCGCTGGTCTCCGGGGCAAGATAGGGAGTGAACTGCTTGATGTAGCACTGGAGGTCGGTCAGCCCGCTGCACCCGGTTGCATCCGTGTAGGATTCGATCGGCACCAGGAGATTGCCCGAGTTCGAGCTGGCACTGCTGTAGAAGCCGAATCCCCGTTCCGCGTAGAGCACCTGCGTACTGTGAGGGACGTAGCCGGCGTTCGTGGGATTGGTCCCCAGTGCAAAGCCGCCAGGCGAGGATCCGTTGTAGTTGGTTGAGATCGCTCCATTGTTGTAGTTCGCAAGCGTGTAGTCACTGTAAATCAGGGACCCGGGGCAGTAATTGGCCCCGCCATTGCAGTACGGACCGTCAAAGTTGAGGAAGACGGAAGGGAAACCGCCGGCGTAGAGCACGTCGTTGATCGCGGGGTTGTCGGAGGTGGCCAGCGTCGAGATATAGGGATCGGAAAGCACTTCGGGGTTTGCGAGATGAGCTTCGATGTCGGCACACGAGGTCAGGGTCGAGAGATAACAGGGATTGGGATGCCAGTTGCCGCCGTCAGCTGGGGGGCTCGATTCGCTCGACCCGAAGGTGAACCCGCCCGGTTCGCTCATCATGTAGAGCCAGGTCGTGTAAGTTGCGGATCCGCCGGTCGAGTAATCCATGAGGCCCATGTCGAAGTTGGCCGCGTAGTAACTGATGACCTGGTTCAGAGCCTCTTTGGCGACGTTGAGGCGGCTCGCCGAGTTGTCGTATTCGACGGTGGAGTTCGAACAGACCGGATTCGTGGTGTTTCCGAAGGTGGTATAGGGCGCATTCCCGGAGCTGTCCGCGGCCACGCAGGGGGGAGTGAACCCGGCCGGCACGCTGTAGTCGACGGGCGAACTCGAAGCGGTCAGGGCGGGGATCTCTCCCGACCCGGTCATGATGGCTCCCGCGAGATCGCCGTCCATGGACTGAGAGTTGGCCAGAACCAGGAGAACCTGGGGATGGGTCGGATTGACGAGCGTCAGGGGGACGTTCGAGATCGGAACCGTGGGAGGAGTGCTCGCCCGGGCCCCGGTGACCAGTACCGCTCCAAGAAAAAACCCGATGCCGAGGATGAGCCCGTGCGAGAGACCTGAAGAATGGGGGGCGGTTGACATGTGACGACCTCCGGATCAGGGCCGATAGGTTTCTTGGATGACCGCCACGGCATTGGCGGTGCCGCCAGTGGCCCAGGCGGTCAGTTGGAAGGTGCGGGGAACGCTGTTGACGCCGTAGTTGGCTCCCATGGCGGCCAGATTGTCACCCGGGAGAGGCTCGGTCGGCAGTTCGACGAGAAAGACTTTGGGATCCGTCGCGTACTGGAGGAGTCCGCCGTTAAAGGTGATCCCGCTGCTCGAGGTCGCCGCGGCATCGTCGAAGGGATAGCTTTGTTGGTAGCTTTGGGCCAGGCTTGAGGCCCAGAAGCTGTCGCTCGCGAAATTGATGGTAGAGACCGTCGTGTCGTAGGACGAGTAGATCGAAAACGGGCTGGCCACTCCCGGCTGGGTCGGTGTCGGGAGGGGAATCACGGATAGAGAAGATAGCCAGCTCGCGGTCCCGTTGACTGCCGCATTGGCGGCGGCGATGGCCCGCTGTTTTTCACGCAGGTTGTGGGCCATGCGCTGCTCGAGAGTGATCCCTTCCATGAGGGTTACTCCGAGAATGGTGAGCACCACCAGAAAGACGAGGGCGGTGATCAGGGCGATACCGCGGGAGGAGAGGGGGGGGTGGGGATGGTTCATGGGAGTCAGTCGGTCAACAGGTTCTTGAGGGCGATGTCACGGACGACCACGACGCGGAGATAGCGGTCCGGTGGGGTGGAGGGCGTGTACGTCACGCCCAGGAGGTTATAGCTCCCGTTGACTGGAGTCGGCAGGACATCGCCCAGGTCGCCCTGGGGGGCCGCAGGATTGCCGCTCATCATGACCAGCGCCAGCTGGACCGAGAGGATCTGGCTGTAGACGTCGACATTCGGTGCACTGACGTAGGCCGAGACCGAACCTGTATTCTGGGTGTCGACGCCGAACCGGACCATCATGGTTTCCACGTTATTGACGAGCGGCACGTAGCTGTCGAACGCGTCGCCGGCGATGGTTGAGATTCGGCTCTTGCATTCGAGCTGATCGGTCGCCTTGTCGACCTTCCAGACATCGGTATCGATGGCCCCGATGGGCACGAGCTGACCCTGGCAGTTGCTGAGCGTGCCATCCGACTGGTAACTCACGGCCAGTCCGTAGGGCAGGGAGGCGCCGGTATTGGCCCAGTTGCCCATGATGAGTGGGTTGCTGGGGGTCGCGAGAAAAGCCGTGGGATCGGCCTCATAGTCGGGGATAATCGTGAACATCTGGCTCACGGGTTCGGACAGGGTCCAGCGGTACCCGGTCTGGCGGATATCGGTCGTGAGCAGTGTGACCGCGAGGCGGATGTTGTCGGCGAGCGCCGCCTCGGCCCGTTGGGCGACCGATCCCTGCTCGTTACTGAGGTAAATGGTAGCCAGCCCCGCCACCAGAAAGAAGGTGAGCGCCATGGCAATCAGGAACTCGATCAGTCCGAAGCCGCGGTGCTGACCCGGGTGATGAGGGTTCATGGCTGGTAGACCGTGCTGTAGTTGGCGGTGGCCATGGCCCGGCCATCCGGACTTTGGCTGGTCCAGGTGATGGTGATGACCATGGGTGCATCCGTGGTGCTCGAACAGGCCACCGCACACTGGATCTCTGCCGTGGGGGCGGGCAGGTTGCTTGCCAGGTTCTGGGCAAAACCCCAGAGATCCGCCTGGGCCTCCTCGGCTGGGGAACAGGGCGTCGAGGCCGACTGGCACAAGTTGCCCGGTGGGGTGGTCGGAAGCGACGTCATGACGTAATTGCCGGCGGCGACCCCTGCTGGATTGGCGGACATGAGGGCTGCGATGTTGCCGGCATCAATGGCAGCCAGGCTCTGCAGGTTCGCGACCTGGTTGGCACGGAGTCCGGCCGTGATCATGGCCGCAAGCCCGAGCAGTCCGACGGCGATCACGACCATGGCCACCAGTGCCTCGATCAGGCTGAAGCCGCCTGACGGGACGGTGGCTGCGGGATGGGGACTCATTCGGCAGGACATGGTTGACCCGGTTCGGAGGCGGCCAGTTGTCCACCCGGGCCGATGGTGAGGCAGCGGGTGAGGGAGTTATCAACTGGCTGGGTTTCGAGATTGAAGTTCCCCCCGGTGAGTTCACCCGGCACGAGGATACCGAGCCCGGTAAAGCTCACGACCTGATTCAGGGTGGTGTTGCTGCCGACCAGGGTGTCCGTATTGGAGAAGCTGCCGTGCGTACGGATGATATCGGCGGGGTCGGGCACATCCGACTCGTTCTGGGGATTGGTGAAAATAAGCCAGCCCGCATTCCAGCTGCTGCTGGTGCTGCAGCCGGTGCCGGAGGTGCTGGTGCACAGGGTCACTTCCTCGCCCCGCTTGATGGCCTCGCTGCGGGCCAGCATGAGGGCGGTTTCGAAGCTGTTCATCTCGCTGGCCATGCGGTTCTCGGTCATGAAGCGTACGAAACTCGGGATCGCGATCGTGGCCAGGATGGCTGCGAGTCCGATCACGACCATCGTCTCGAGCAGGGTCAATCCAGAGGATTGGGTCTTCATGGGCGGTATCTTACAAAGAAGCTTTCCCGTCATTCACTCGATTGAGGGCGAGTGGTAGCGATCCTTGGATGAACGGCAGGGGAGAACTGAAGGGGGCGCTGGGAAAGGGGGGCTTCCGGGAACCACCCGTTCTGGCTTTGTATAATGGAAGCTCCCGGGCGGCGTCAGGCCATAAAGGGAGCATCGTCCGGGAAAGGGTGCCCGAGCCCTTTAGTCGTCCACCATCGAAGCTGGCTTTTCGCGTCGCGAGTGGTTCTGGTTAAAATCTCAAATGAATCAAGTTTTTAGCAAGATACCGGCCCAATCAGACGGGCCTGTCATTCCGAACCCGAAGTTCCGGGTCCGCAATCTTAACTTTTACTACGGGGAGGCCCATGCCCTCCATGACATCAGCCTGGATATCGCAGAACGGAAGGTCACCACCTTCATCGGACCTTCCGGATGTGGAAAAACCACCCTGATCCGGTGTTTTAACCGAATCTACGAGCTCCATCCTGGGCACCGGGCCAGTGGGGAAATCCTCATGGATGGGACCAATCTCCTGAGTAAAAGCCAGGATGTTCATGCCCTCCGGGCCAAGGTCGGCATGGTGTTTCAGAAACCGACCCCCTTTCCCATGTCGGTCTACGACAATATTGCCTTTGGGGTCCGCCTCTATGAACGGCTCCCCCGTACGGTCATGGACGACCGGGTGGAGTGGGCCCTCAAGAAGTCGGCACTCTGGGAGGAAGTCAAGGATAAGCTTTTGGAAAGCGGGACCCGGCTCTCCGGTGGCCAACAACAGCGTCTATGCATTGCCCGGGCCATCGCCATCCGGCCCGAGGTGCTTCTTTTGGACGAGCCGGCATCCGCCCTGGATCCCCACTCCAGTCTCAAGATCGAGGCACTGATCACCGAACTCAAGGCCGACTACACCATCATCCTTGTGACCCACAACATGCAACAGGCTGCGAGAGTCTCTGATTTTGCTGCTTTTCTTTTTATGGGGGACCTGATCGAGTACAAGGATATCGATACCCTCCTCACCAATCCGTCATCCCCGAAGACAGATGCATACATCACGGGCCGATATGGCTGAGCCATCTCCTGAGACTCGATCAGTGGAAAGCAAAACCCCTAATCATTGATTCTTAAATTTCAGAGAATTGAGAAAAATAGAAACATTTAAAAGGAAATAGCGGTCATTTAGTGAAGATATTTGATATGTGCGTTCCGAATCGGGTGGCAGGCACCCTTTAATCCTGAAATCGCAGCAGAAAATATTAAACTCCCATTAACACCCAGTTCATGCTAGACTGGATAGTCTAAAAGGAGGCCTGCCGTGGAAGATCCCAGGTACCTCTCCCAGTTTTCCGGGTTTCGACGACGAGGAAAAACGGCCAGTGGCGGTTTTCCCGAGCGGTTGGTATTGGTCGTCCTCCTGGCAGTACCAGTCTTTGTGGCTTGGCACCTGGTCGTGTTCTGGTCCGGTTCCAGCGCGAGGTCAGCCCAAAAGAACCCCTTTGCCGGACCCGCGCTCTCCCGTATCAGGAACGAGAATATTCATCAGGTCGTCGCCCTGTATGCAGCCTATGACTATCACTGGCCGCCACGCCGGATCGTACCGGCGATTGCCCTGCGGCAGCTGCCGGAGGGCCTGGCCGAACTGCCGACACACCAGAAGAAAACCACCTTCCTGAGGACGCTCCTGCCGATCGTTATGAGTGCCGATGAACGGATCCTGGAACAACGCCATTTCCTGATCCAGAGCTTCATTCATCCCCGGAAGGGACCCCAAGGCCACGACCAACGCCTTCTCGAAGGTGAGATCGAGGTGGACTACGGGGTTAGCGGATCGCTTGCGAATCCAAAGGTGCGGGCCCGCCTGCTCCGGCGGGTGGATGTGGTGCCGGTCATCCTGGCTCTGGCCCAGGCAGCGATGGAGAGCGGATGGGGAACCTCACGCTTCGCCGTGCAAGGCAATGACCTTTTCGGAATCTGGACGTCGAACCCCTTTGTGGGGATGGTACCGCGGGCCCTCGGTCAAAACCCGACACACTACGTCCGCGCCTTCTCCTCCCTGGCCAGTTCCGTCCGTTATTACCTCAAGGCCATCAATACCCGTCCCCCGTTTCGCCGCTTCCGGTGGCTGCGGGCTGAAATGCGGCAGTCCAAAATCCCCCTCAATCCGGCCCGACTCGCGCTTGGACTCAACCTCTACTCGCAGCGGGGAATGTCCTACGTCCGTAACATTCTGGCACTCATGCCCACCCTCGGCCGGAACGGGCACCTGGCCCATCTGACCCTGGTGGCCCCCGACGTGATTGCCGACATGATCATGGAGAATGAAAAGCCGGGGCTGCAACCGAGGACCCCGGTGCCACTCACCCGACTGGTCATGATCGGCACGTCCCATCCGGCCTCCTGAGCCTTCACCGGGAACGGCCCGCCAATCCGGACGGTGTCCGATCGTGTTTTAATAATGGGGCCCGGAACCCCGGGCGATGGTCATCCAGCCTGAGGTAGCAACAGCATGCGCATGGAATCTGTCCGGAGTGGCGGCAAGATCATGAACCGCCTGTCTTGCGTGGTTTTGTTGATCGGCCTGGTCTTCGCGATGCCGTCGGCACAGGCGTCGAGCAACTTCAATCTCAATGTCAGTGACCGGGCATTCGGCCTAAGTCTGGGGACGGACCTCACCGGGACAGGACTCTATGGCAGTGTCGGTTACCTGGAGCATCGTCGGCGCGGGAGCGTGGGGGATGCAGCTCTCGAGCTCGTGGCCAATGCGAACCCGGGAGGCCATCCGATCTGGATCGGGTTGGGCGCACGGCTGGTTTATGCCGATGCGAGCCTGATCCACGAGAGCGGCTCGGCTCTTGCGGTCGGGGTTTCGTTTCATACCACCTGGGTCGGCTACAACCGGCTCGGGTTTGGCGGCCATGTCTACTACGCACCCAATGCGGTCGCTTTCGGCGCAACCGACCGTTACCTTGAATACGAGGCCCATTTCGGCTATTACCTGCTGCGCCATGGTCTCGTCTATGTCGGCTATCGTCACGTCGGTGTCGCCTACGCGGGCACGCCGGTCATCACCCTAGATAGCGGAGTCAACGTCGGCTTCCGGATCTCCTTTTGAGTCGCCATGGCCGGACACAGCAAGTGGGCAAATATCCAGTACCGGAAAGGAACCCAGGATGCGCGCAAGGCGCGTCTGTTCACCCGGGTCATGCGGGAAGTCCAGAGTGCGGCCCGTCACGGGGGAGCGGATCCATCCCGGAACAGCCGCCTGCGTCTCGCGATGGAACGGGCCAATGCAGCGAATGTGCCGAAAGATCGGATCGAGCGGGCACTGAAGCGTCTACAAGGAGGAGAGGCCACGGACAGTTTCGAGGAGGTCCGCTACGAGGGCTATGGGGCGGGAGGAGTCGCGATTCTGGTCGAATGCCTCACGGATAACCGGAACCGGACGGTTTCCGAGGTTCGCCATGCGTTCGCCAAGTCGGGCGGCAATCTGGGCGCGGATGGTGCAGTGGCCTATCTGTTCCGACGGGTCGGGATTCTCCAGTATCCACTTACTCCCGAGCGGGCGGAAGCGCTTTTTGAACGGGCCTTGGATGCAGGGGCCGAGGATGTCGAGGATCCGGGGGATGGAAGTCTCACCGTGACCGTGGACCCCGAGTTTTTCGAATCGGTCAGATCCCGTCTCGAGGCCGCGGGATTTACGGCGTCGTCCGGAGAGGTGACCCTGCAGGCCTCGATCCAGGTTCCGGTCTCGGGAGACGATGCCCTTTCTGTACTCAAGCTCATGGCCAACCTCGAGGAACTGGACGATGTCCAGAATCTCTACAGCAATGCCGATTTTTCCGAGGAAGCCATCCGGCGGTTCCAGGATGCTTCATGAGCCCCGTCCTGGGCCTGGATCCGGGGTCACGGCGGACGGGATATGGCGTGATCGAGAAGAGGCGAGGCGCCCCCCATTTTCTCGCCTGTGGGGTGATCGGACCGGATGTCCGGGCCCCGTTGCCCGAACGTCTGGGAGTGATCTATCGGGAAGTCCGGGCCGTCATGAGACAGTGGGAGCCCGCTGAAGTGGCGATCGAAAGCAGTTTTGTTCACCGCAATATCCGGAGTGCGCTTGTGCTCGGGCAGGCTCGGGGAGCCGCCCTCGCCGCCGTCATGGGCGAGACCCGACAGCCGCGGGTCGTGGAATACAGCCCGAGGCAGGTGAAACTTTCGATGACGGCCTTTGGAGGAGCAGAAAAAGCCCAGGTCCAGAAGATGGTGGCCCTCATCCTGCGGCTCGGCGAACCGCCAGCCGAGGATGCAGCCGATGCCTTGGCCGTAGCGCTTTGCCACCTGTTCCGCGACCGGAATCCGGGTATGGTCGCCGCCGGGGGTGGGCCGTGATCGGCTATCTTCGTGGCCGTTTGGCGGCGAAGACTCCGCCCCGCGTTGCCCTGGAGGTGGCAGGGGTTGGGTACGAACTCGACATGCCGCTCCTGTCGGCAGCCCGTCTGCCCGAGGTGGGGAGTGAGGTCGTTCTCGTCACCCATCACCTGGTCCGCGAGGACGGGGCCTTCCTTTACGGTTTTTTGGACGAGGAGGAACGTGTCCTGTTCCGCCATCTCCTGCGGGTGAGCGGGGTCGGACCGCGTGTGGCTTTGGCCATTCTCTCCACCTTTCCGGTTGGTGATTTTGTGGCCATCATCCACCGAGAGGATTCCAGGTTGCTGGTCCGGGTGCCGGGGGTGGGCAAGAAAACGGCGGAACGGCTGGTCCTCGAGCTCCGGGATCGTCTACGGGACTGGCATCCTGGCGCCCCCGGCGTGACCCCTCCGGTCTCGGCGAGAGAAGAGGCGCTGACCGGACTTTTGGCGTTGGGATACCGGCGGGAGGAGGCGGAACGGCTTTTGGCCCGCCAGGAAAGCGACCTCAGTTCCACTGAACTCATTCGGGCCGCCCTCAAGCTTTCTCTGGGCCAGTCACCATGACCACGGCTGGGGAACCGGATCTGCCGCAATCGGTCGCCAAGGATTTCGACCAGACCCTGCGGCCTTACCGGCTGTCGGAATATATCGGCCAGCGGAAAGTCCGTGAGCAGTTCGAGGTGTTCATCGGGGCCGCTCGCCTGCGATCCGAGGCACTCGATCATGTCCTGCTTTACGGGCATCCGGGTCTGGGCAAGACCACCCTCGCGCATATCATTGCCCACGAGCTTGGCGTGAACATCCGGGTGACCTCGGGCCCGGTACTCGAGCGTCCGGGTGATCTGGCCGCCCTCCTCACCAATCTCGAACCCCGCGACGTGCTGTTCATCGACGAGATCCACCGCCTGCCGCCTTCCGTGGAGGAAATTCTCTACCCGGCACTCGAGGAGCGGGCGCTCGACATCCTGGTGGGGGAAGGACCCGGAGCCCGATCCATCCGGATCCCGCTTCACCCCTTCACTCTGGTCGGGGCTACCACTCGGGCCAACCTCCTGACCTCGCCCCTGCGGGACCGTTTTGGTGTTTCGGCGCATCTCGAGTTCTATGGGCCCGATGACCTCTCGTCGATTGTCCGTCGTTCAGCCCGTCTGCTCGGCATCCCCGTCTCCGAGGTCGCCGCCCACGAAATTGCGCGCCGTTCACGCGGGACGCCGCGCATCGCCAACCGCCTGTTGCGCCGCATCCGCGATTTCGCCGAAGTCCGGCACGGGGGCCGGATCGATCCGGAAACAGTCCACGAAGGCATGACCTTCCTCGAGGTGGATAGTGCCGGCTTCGACCTTCTGGACCGACGGTTCCTCCTGACTATCATCGAACAGCATGGCGGAGGGCCGGTCGGCATCGACGCGTTGGCGGCCACCTTGGGCGAGGAACGGGGGACACTGGAGGAAATGGTGGAGCCCTTCCTGATCCAGAAGGGCTATCTGCAGCGGGGGCCGCGCGGGAGAACAGTCACGGAGGCAGCCTACCGTCAGCTCGGCATCGAGCCCCCCAAGCGGGATGGCGGCCTGTTCCCCCCATGAAACCGGGATGGCCGCCCATGCGGTTCCGATTGCCGATCCGGGTTTACTACGAGGACACGGATGCGGCGGGGGTGGTTTACCATACGGCTTACCTCCGCTACATGGACCGGGCCCGGACCGAGTGGTTGAGACGGGAGGGCTGGTCCATCGCGCGCTTGGCCGACGAGCTCGGGGTCCTGTTCGTGGTCGGCGAGGTTAGGGTCCGCTATCGGGCCCCGGCCCGGCACGACGATGAACTCTGGGTCGGTGTGGGAGTCCAAGCGATGAAGTCCGCCAGTCTCGAACTGGTCCAGCCGGTCTGCCGGGGGGAGACCCAGGTGATCGGGGAGGGCTCAATCCGCCTGGTCTCCGTGTCCACCACCTCGTTTCGGCCCCGGCCGTTTCCCGAGATTCTCCACAAGGTGCTTGCCCCATGACGACACATCTCTCTTTCTGGACCCTCGTAGTCGAGGCCAGCTGGATCGTGCAGTTGGTTCTTCTCCTGCTCCTCGCTGCTTCTGTGACCTCTTGGTCGATCATGTTTCAGAAGCGCGCGCTGTTCCGGAAGTTCAAGGCCGCTGCCCGCACGTTCGACTTGCGGTACGATGCCGCTGGAGCCGACTTGGGCAAGTTCTACCGTCAGATCAGCGAACAGGAGGTCGATCCCGGAATTTTTGAACAGATTTTCCAGGCCGGTTACCGGGAGTACGCCCGCCTCCTGCGACTCGGCAACAGCGGACTCGCTCTGGAGGGGGCCCGGCGCAGCATGCTCGCGACCGAACGGCGGGCCGTGGATAGCCTCGAGGAACAGTTGCCTTTCCTGGCCACCGTGGGCTCTGTGAGCCCCTACGTCGGCCTGTTCGGCACCGTTTGGGGCATCATGACGGCCTTTCACGCGCTGGGTAATGTCCAGCAGGCGACCCTGTCCATGGTGGCCCCAGGTATCTCGCAGGCCCTGATTGCGACAGCTATGGGTCTGTTCGCGGCCATCCCGGCTGTGATCGCCTACAATCGTTTCCAAACCGAGCTCAGCCGGATGGAAAACCGTATGGAGGGATTCATCGATGAGTTCTCGGCCGTTCTCCAGCGCTATCAACCGGTGGCTGCAGGAGGTGAAAGCCGATGAGAGCCCGCCGCCGGGTGGTGGGTGAAATCAACGTCGTGCCCTACATCGACGTGATGCTGGTTTTGCTCGTGATTTTCATGATCACGGCGCCTCTCCTCCAGGAGGGGGTCCATGTGCGCTTGCCCCAAGCGGCCGCCAAGCTCCTGCCGGTACACCCGAACCATACCCCGATTGTCCTGACCGTGAATCGCTCCGGTCAACTGTTCCTCAATATTGCTGCCCATCCCCGACGTCCGGCCACGCGCCGGGTGATCCGTGCCCTCGTGATGGCCGTGCTGCGCCATGAGCCCGCCACCCCGGTTCTCGTCAAGGCGGATCGACGGACCGCCTATGGCTCGGTGATTGGGGCGATGGTGCTCTTGCAAAAGGCCGGCGCGCATGGCATCGGACTCATGACCCGCCCCGGGCCGGTCCACCGCGGTTCCTGATCCATGATTCCGAGACGTGCAACCCAACGAGCGTGGATCCAGTCACTGCTTCTGCACGGCTTGATCCTGGTCCTGTTGGTGGTCGGTATCCGGTCGGCTCTGGTCCATGGTTCGGGCGAACCGGTTCCGCCGGCGGCGCATCCGGTCCAGGCCCGGGTGGTCAACGGAAAAGCCGTGGAACAGGCCTGGGCCGCCTACCAGAAACGGCGACAGGAGCGGGAACAAGCCCGCGAGGAACAGGCACAAGCGCTTGCCGCGAAGGCGGCACGGGCCCGGGCCGAACAGCGTGCGGCGGCCGCCCATCTGGCGGCGCTCCGTGCCGAGCAGGCTCGTGCACTCATCGCCCAGAAGGCGGCACTGGCCCGTCTCCAGACCGAGAAGCTGGCCCAGCAAAAAGCGCTTGCAGCCATGGCCGCCCGTCAAGCAGCGGCCCATGAGGCTCAGGTACAGGCCTTGCAGGCACTCCAAGCTGAGCGACGGCGAGCGGTACAGGCGGCCGAGGCGCGGAAGCGGGCCGAGCAGGAGGCCGAAGCGGCCGCGGCTGCGCGCGAACGGCGGCGTTCGGAACTTTCGGCCTGGGTGGCTGCGATCCGGAGCCAGGTCGAAAATGCATGGATTCGCCCGCCGGGTGTCCACGGGGATCTGTCGTGTGCCGTTTCAGTCACGCTGGCTCCCGGTGGGGGGGTCGTGGCTGCCCACCTGGGTCAGTGTAACGGCAGTGCCAGCGTCCGCCAGTCGGTTCTGACCGCGGTGTTCAGGGCGTCCCCCCTGCCCATGCCCACCGATCCGGCTATTTTCAAGCGACATCTCATCTTTGATTTTCATCCCGGGAGCGTACCATGAGGATTCCGCAGCCCATCCGAACCCGATGTCGTCTTTGCATTCCCGGCTTGGTCTTGGCCTTCTTGGCCACCCCGGCCTGGGGTGCGCTCAAGATCCGGATTACCCATGGTGTCCGGACCGCGACACCGATCGCCGTGGTGCCGTTTGCCTGGCAGGTGGGCGGTCGTCCTCCCTTCCAACCCGCCACGATCATCGCCCATGATCTGGTCCGGACCGGCCTGTTCCGGACCCTGTCACGACGGGATCTCGTCCAGCAACCCACGCGGCCCGCGCAGATCAACTTCCTCAACTGGAAAGCGCTCGGCATGAGTTACCTGGTCATCGGGCGTGTGGTCCAGGACCACCCGGGGGGGGGCTGGCGACTGGTCTTCCACCTGTACAACGTTCCGGCGGCCCATCAGGTTTTGGCATTTGCCATTCCCACCAACCTGCAGCGGCTCCGCCTTACCGCCCATGATGCGAGTGACCTCATCTTCGAGAAACTGACCGGTCAGCTGGCTCCGTTCACGAGTCGTATCGCCTATGTCGAGTCGCGCCGCCAGGGTCCCCACCGGCGTTATGCTCTCATGATCGCCGGCTACGACGGATATGATCCCCAGGCCGTCGTCCGGTCGCTCCAGCCGATTGTCTCTCCTGCCTTTTCGTCGCACGGCAACCGGATTGCCTACGTCTCCTTCGAAAATGGCTTCCCGTCCATCTACGTGCAAAACCTGGCTACGGGGCAACGGCGCCGGGTCCTCAACCGGCCTGGGCTCGATGAAACACCGGTCTTTACGCCCGGGGGCGGCCACCTGCTCGTGACCGTGACCTCCGAGGGCGGCAGTTCGGCGATCGGTCGGCTCAATCTCCGGACGCTCAAGTTCCACTTCCTGACGCATGCCTCGGGGATCAACACCGAACCTGCGGAGTTTCCCGGTGGAGAGCGCATGGCCTTTACCTCCGACCGGGAAGGCAGTGTACAGATTTATCGGAAAGCGCTTCCGGGCGGGCGGACGCATCGCCTGACCTTCCATGGACATTACAATGCGGCGCCTGCAATTTCACCCACCGGGCACGAGATGGTCTTTGTGGCCCGCAAGCAGGGATTACTGAGAATTGCCCGCATGAACCTCAAGAAGCACACGATCCATCTTCTCACTCCGGGGCCCTTGGACGACACGCCGTGTTTCGGGCCAGGGGGATCGATCATCCTGTTTAGTGCCTATCAAGATCATCATCGGATTCTCGAAACCGTCTCCACGCATGGAGACGTGATCCGGCCCATCCGCATTCCCTTGGGGGCCGGCGAATCCATCACCACGCCGGCGTGGGGTCCGGACCTGCCGGGTAGTCCCCATTGAGCCCTCCGGGGCGGGAGTCACCATGAAACGTGTACTGCTTTATTCCTTGGGATCCGCGATTTTCCTGGTTGGTCTGAGCGGATGCGCGACCCGACCCAAAACCGTTCCTCTGACGGATCCGGTCTACGCCCGGATCCATGCGCTCGATGTCCGCCTGGCCCACCTGGAGCACCTCGTTCAGAGCCGGAGTCTCTTTCGGCTGACCCGCGAAATGCAGAGCGAACGCAGCGAAATCCAGAGGCTTGAAGGGTCGCTGGCCCGTGTTCACCACACGATGAGCCGTTTCCGGGAGCGGGAAAGTGCCCGCTGGATACAAGTCTACCGTCGACTGTCCCGACTCCAGGCGGCCCCGAGCCCGTCGTCGGCCCCTCCCTCGGAAATGGCCCCGGCACCGGCTGCAGCTGTGGCGCATCCGTCCGGGACCGGTGCGGCCCCTGCTTACCGGTCCGCTCTCCATCTCATCGAGAATGGCCACTACCACTCGGCGATCAATGCCTTCAAGATCTTCCGCCACCGCTATCCCAAGAGTCCGCTCGTGGCCAATGCCGATTACTGGGAAGGTGCAGCGAAACTCCAGATCCAGGATTTTTCAGGTGCGCTCCGGGACTCGCTCCGCGTGATCCGGGATGACCCCCATTCCCCCAAGGCCTCGGCCGCCCTGTTCCAGGCTGCCTTGATCCAACTCGCCATGGGGCACCCCCGGGCTGGTCGCCAAACGCTTGCGGAAGTGGTCCAAAAGTTTCCGCACTCGAGTTCGGCCCGGCTGGCCCGCGAGAAGCTCAAGTCTCTGGGTGCGGGATCCGGCACGCCTTGAGGCCCAAGACCCGATCGGAGGAAACCGGGCACCCGAGGACTTCCGTCGTCACCGACCCCCGGCTCCGGGTGAGCGAAATTTTCCTGTCGCTTCAGGGTGAGGCCCGGGAGAGTGGCTATCCCACGGTTTTCGTCCGACTGACCGGATGTCCGCTCCGTTGCGTCTGGTGCGACACGGCGTATGCCTTCTCGGGAGGAGAGCGGCTTGCCGTCTCGGCGATCCTGAAACAGGTGGCCTCCTACGGCGTCTCGCGCGTGTGTGTGACCGGGGGCGAGCCTTTGGCCCAGAAGGAAACCCCGGGGCTCCTGACCCAGCTGGCGGATCAGGGCTTTCAGGTTTCGCTCGAGACGAGTGGAGCTCTTCCGGTCGAGGGGGTGGATCCCCGTGTGGCCCGCGTGGTCGATCTCAAGCCTCCGGCGTCGGGTGAGATGGCGAAGAACCGCTATGAGAACCTGGTTCACCTGGGTCCGCGTGATCAGGTCAAGTGCGTGATTGCGAACCGTGAGGATTATGAGTGGGCACGGGCGGCCCTCGAACGGTACGGACTAGCCGGTCGGCTCGAAGTCCTCTTTTCCCCGGTCTACGGCCAGCTCGAGGCGCGCGAGCTGGCTGAATGGATCCTGGCCGACCGACTGCCGGTACGTTTCCAGATCCAAGTCCACAAGGTTCTCTGGGGTGGAGAACCGGGCCGGTGACCACGCATTCCCGTGCGGTTGTCCTTTTTTCAGGCGGGCTGGATTCGGTGACGACCCTGGCGATTGCAGCGCGGGAGTACGGGTGCGAGTGCTATGCGCTTACTCTCGATTACGGTCAGCGCCACCATGCTGAAATCCGTGCGGCTGACCGACTGGCCCGACGGGTTGGGGCCCAGGACCATGTCGTGGTCCGGGTCGATCTCGGACGCTTCGGGGGCTCGGCCCTGACCGATCCTGCCTGGACCTTGCCCCAGGAAGAGGAGGGGAAGGGAGGCATCCCGGTGACCTACGTCCCGGCCCGCAATACGGTCTTTCTGGCGTTGGCCCTCGGCTGGGCCGAGATTTTGGAGGCCCCGCGCATTTTTATCGGGGTCAATGCGATTGATTATTCGGGGTATCCGGATTGCCGTCCGGCGTTCATTGAGGCCTTCGGACATCTCGCGAAACTGGCGACGAAGGCGGGTGTCGAAGGCCATCCCATCC
>JAJYFY010000060.1:9660-9868 GCA_021785265.1 Pseudomonadota bacterium | reverse complement strand
ATGTGGGCGAGCTGCAGCGGGATGCGGTCTTCCAGGCATTCCCCAGCGCGCAGCGGACGGCGGGCATTGCCGGTACGCTTGGCGTGGCTCCAGACCAGCTCGTCGGGGTTCAGCTCGGGCGCGTAGCCGGGCAGGAAGTGCAGTGTGAGCTTGCCCCGGCGGCTCGCGACGTAGGCCTTCACGGCACGGGTCTTGTGTGCAGGCAGGT
>JAJYFY010000060.1:0-9650 GCA_021785265.1 Pseudomonadota bacterium | reverse complement strand
GCGCCGCAGGAAGGTCACGAACCAGTCGCCGTTCAGGCCACCCCGATAGGTCGTGAACCAGAACGCCCCCTTGGCACTGACCGCTTTTCCGACTAAAAACCGTTTGCACTGTACCACAAACCCGATCCCGGACGACTCATGGCCATCTCAACGTCACGGCTGAAATCATTCCGGTTCATCTTCTAGCGCTCCCAGATCAATCCCAATGATGACCGATCGGGTAGCGGCAACGCGCGCCACAACCGCATGTCGCCGTTGTCGATGACCGACACCCCGAGCAAGATAGTCTGGAGGGTTCGTTGTGCCATGTCGGCTCTTCGACGCATGGTGGAAACGACGAAGTGCCATCGGCGTTCGGTCGATTCGCCTTGTTCAAGCCACAGATAAGACAGTGATGCAACACAGAGCTGAAACTCATCCGTCCGGATGTAAGGAACGGGAGCAGCGGTCGTTATCCTGGAGGGTGCGAACGTTCGGAGCTGGCCGACACGCGCCCCACGACTGATGATCGTGGCGGCGAAAACCGGATGGCTGTGATACACTGAATACACCGATTCATCGGGAGTGCTGTCATGCCCACCTCCATCCGCCTCGACCCCGACACCGAAAAACGCCTGGACTTTCTGGCCACTCATACTGGCCGCACCAAGGCGTACTACCTGCGCGAGTTGGTCGAACATGGGTTGGGGGACCTGGAGGACTATTACCTCGCGGCCGAGGAACTGGAACGTGTCCGCAAGGGCGAATCGAAGATTCACTCCGCAGCCGAGGTGAGGGCCGACCTTGGCTTGGACAATTGAATATACGGACGCTGCGCGCAAGCAGCTACGAAAACTGGATCGCGCGACAGCACAGCGCATCTACCGTTACCTGGCCGAGCGCGTTGCGCCGCTGGACGACGCGCGTGATCTCGGCAAGGCGCTGTCGGGGCCGCTCGGTGAACTGTGGCGCTACCGCGTAGGCGACTACCGCGTCATCGCCGAACTCCGGGACAACGTATTGACGGTGCTGGTGTTGCGTACTGGCCACCGGCGAGACATTTGCAAACAACGACGGTAGGCTGCAGCGCTTTTGAAATGACCCATCGTCCGCCGTCGGTTCTTCATGAACGGACTGTTTCAGTACAACGAAGCCCTGCTTACGGGCAAGGTCATTTGTAGAGCATCCGCGCCCGGATCACGTCGAAGCTGTAGCCACGGCCCATCGGGTTCGCGGTGCGGGTCAGGTTGTTGGACGATTCGGTGAAGGCGTTGGTCATGGAATTCTCGAAGTCGTTGAAGCAGGAAACCTTCCTTCAATCCGAGCAGGTCGTTCAACGGGTTCTCCACACTGGAATCCGGATACCCGAAAATTATCGTCCCGGTCGAAAGCCGAGACTGCCCTGAGGGTGCCCCGCGATGTCGGCGTAGCTTTGGACGCGGACCCAGCCGGCGGCCGAGAAAGCCGCGTGTACGGCTTCGTGTTGTGCCGGTGCGTGTTCCAGCGCCAGGAACCCCCCGGCATTCAGTCGGGATGCTGAATCCTGGATGAGGGCGAGCAGGGCCTCGAGCCCCGTCGGTCCGGCGACCAGGCTTCGATGTGGCTCGAAACGGAGTCCGTCATCCGAAAGGTGGGGATCGTTCTCTGCGAGATAGGGTGGATTGCTGACGATCGCATCGAAAGCGAGTGATCGAGGAAGAGCATCGAACCAGCTCCCGGCGCGGAAGCGGATCGGGAGCCTGCCGAGCCGCCGGGCATTGGCGCGGGCGATGCGGAGCGCAGCGGGATCGAGGTCAGTCGCCCAGACCTCAAGCGCTGGCCGTTCATGGGCCAAGGCCACGGCCAGGATTCCGCACCCGGTTCCGAGATCCAGGAGTCGACCGGACTGCTGAACCGGCATCAGCGCACAGACGGCGGCCACGAGAGCTTCGGTCTCGGGGCGGGGAACCAGCGTGGCCCGCGTCACGCGGAAGTCCAGGGACCAGAACTCGCGGTGTCCGCTGAGGTAGGCGAGCGGCCAGCCGGCGGCCCGCCGCGAGAGCAGGGCATTGAAGCGTCGGCGAACCGAGGGGGTGAGTGGTCGGTCGGGTTCGGCCAGAACCCGCTCCCGGGTGGTTTGGAGGGCGAGTGCCATGAGGGATACGCTCTCCGTCCAGGCATCCTGTCTTGGGGGCAGGCAGTCTTTGGCGGCCCGGCAGGCCCAGGCCACGGTGGCCGACGAAGGGGGAGGGCGGGTTTTGCTAAAATGGCCTGCTTTCATGCCCGTCCAAACGGGTGTTGGGGAGTCATGGCAGTCTATCAAAGCCTTTTGGACCTGATCGGCAGAACCCCGGTCCTGGAAGTTTCGGGGTTCGACCTCGGGCCGTGCCATCTCTTTCTCAAGCTCGAACTCATGAACCCGGGTGGCTCGATCAAGGATCGGGTGGCGGTCGGACTCATCGAAGCGGCGGAAACCCGTGGCGACATCAGCCCACCGCGACTGCTCGTCGAGGCCACGGCCGGAAATACCGGCATCGGGCTGGCCCTGGTGGCCCTTCGGAAAGGCTACCCCCTGCTGCTCGTCGTCCCGGACAAGATGAGTGTCGAGAAAGTCTCGCAGTTGCGGGCCATGGGGGTCGAAATCCTGGTCACGCGGTCGGATGTGAGCCGCGGTCACCCAGAGTATTACCAGGATCTCGCGGAGCATCTGGCCCAGGAGCGTGGGGGGTACTATATCAACCAGTTCGGTAACCCCGACAACCCCCGGATCCACGAACAGACCACCGGCCCTGAAATCTGGGAACAAATGGAAGGAAAGCTCGATGCGGTCGTCCTGGGCGCCGGGACGACCGGAACCTTGACCGGGGTCGGCCACTATCTCAAGCGGCAGAATCCGAAAATCGAGATCATCCTGGCCGATCCGGCCGGCTCGGTGGTCGCAGGCTATCTGAAAACAGGCCAGCTGGCGAAGAAGGGGAGCTGGCTGGTCGAGGGAATCGGCGAGGACTACATTCCGAAGATCGGTGATCTCAGTCTGGTCGACCGCAGCTTCACGATTCCGGATGCCGAGTCTTTTGCGATGGTCCGGGACTTGTTGCGGACGACCGGGATCCTGGCGGGCACCTCGACGGGAACCCTGATGTCGGCTGCGCTGCGCTATGCCCGTGAGCAGACGGTTCCGAAGCGGATCCTGACCCTGGCCTGCGATACCGGGACTCGTTACCTGTCCAAGGTCTTCAACGCGGGCTGGCTGTACGAGCAGGGCTTGATCCCGCAACGACGAGTCGGGGATCTCCGGGATTTTGTCTCGCGTCGGTGGGAGGACGGCCAGGTCGTCACGGTGGCTCCCGAGGATAGTCTGGAGATTGCCTACCGTCGCATGCGACAAGGCGAGTTTTCGCAGCTCCCGGTCATGTCCGGTGGACGACTGGTCGGACTGCTGACCGAAACCGACGTCATGAGTGCACTGGCCAAAGACTGCCGGCTGTTCTCGAGCCCGGTGAAAGGGGTGCCCAAGCGGGGCATCGTCACGCTGGATTTTCGGGCTCCACTCAACGAACTCGTCATGAAACTCGAGACCGAGCCCACGGTGGGCATCCTGAAAGACGGCCAGTTCTACGGTTTGGTCACCCGGAGCGATGTCATCATCCAGTTCCGGCGCATGGCCGAGACCATGGAACGCCATCCATGAGCGGATCACGCCGACCGGGATTTGCCACGCGGGCGCTCCACGCCGGACAGGAGGCCGACCCCTTGACCGGAGCGGTCAATGTCCCGATCTATGCGACTTCCACCTACCGCCAGAAAAGCCCCGGCGTTCATCTGGGCTACGAGTATTCGCGGACCCGCAATCCCACCCGCGAGGTGCTCGAACGGGTGCTCGCCGATCTCGAGGGTGGACGGCGGGCGTTTGCTTTTGCGTCCGGGCTCGCGGCCTCGGCAGCAGTCCTCGAACTCTTGCCTGCGGGTGGCCGCGTGCTCGCGATGGATGACCTCTACGGCGGGACCCGGAGACTTCTGAGCCAGGTGCGCACGCCGGGTGCCGGCTTGCGCGTGCGGTACAGCGACCTGCGCCAGACGGATCTGCGGGCGGCGGCTCTCGCCGAAAAACCGGATCTCGTCTGGATCGAGAGTCCCACCAATCCACTCCTCAGGATCGTGGACCTCGCGGCAGTGGCGCGCGATGCCCGCGCCCAAGGTGCCATCACCGTGGCGGACAACACCTTTGCCACGCCCTGGATCCAGCGTCCGCTCGAGCAGGGCTTCGATCTCGTCGTCCATTCCACGACCAAGTACCTGAACGGACATTCGGACGTGGTCGGCGGGTGCGTGGTGGTGCATCCGGACCGGACCGATCTCGAGGAACGGCTGGCCTACCTGCAGAACAGTACCGGGGCCATCCCGAGCCCCTTCGACTGCTTCCTTACCGTGCGCGGGATCCATTCTCTGGCGCTGCGCATGGAGCGCCACTGTGCCCAGGCGCTCGAACTCGCCCGCTGGCTTGCGTCTCATCCGGCGGTCGAGCGGGTGATTTATCCTGGACTCCCGAGCCATCCCGACTTTGCCCTGGCCCGCCGCCAGATGACGTGTGGGGGCGGTATGCTGTCGATCGTGGTCCGGGGCGGCCTGCCGGCCGCCCGCCGGGTTCTCGAGCGGGTCCGGTGCTTCACGCTGGCCGAAAGCCTGGGTGGGGTCGAGAGCCTGATCGAGCATCCGGCGCTCATGACCCACGCCAGTGTTCCGCCCGGTGAGCGGGCCGCCTTGGGCATCGAGGAGGGTCTGATCCGGCTGTCGGTCGGTATCGAGGATCTCGAGGACCTCGTGGCCGATCTCGAGCAGGCTTTCGAAAACTCCCAGGAGAACCCGCCATGAGCCCGGTCGATTTCGATTCCGAACAGGAAATCCGCTACTTGCTCGAGGGACTCAAAAACGGCAAGGTCTCGCCCGTGACCTGCTATGAGGCTTTGTGCCGTGCCACGCTCTATACGCTCCAACGGCAGCGCGAGTCCGGAACACCGGGGTCAGCCGAGGCTCGCCGTCTCGAGGCCCTGGTCGTGGATCTCCCGCAGACCGGTCGCCACCTCGTGTTTTTCCTGAGCGAAGAGGATGCGATGCGGCACGCCGAGACGCTGGAGGGTCAGCATGCGGTCCAGAAAGTTCTGGGCGGACTGGTGATGGCTGGATTGCCGCCCGGGGTGGGGATTATCGTGAATCCCAATAGCAGTGTCGGCGGTTTCCGGCTGACCGGGGCTGGACTCGAAAAACTGCGTCGCGATTTCGGCATCGCACTGCCACCGCCGCAAAACGAGACGGTGGCCGATCTCGAACCTGGCTATCCTCCGCCCGGAACACGGCTCCAGTAAACTCGGGTCCGAAAGACCGGTTCCAGATCGCATTCACTCAATAAAGTTAAGTTCGGTCGGGGCGCTCCCGATCCGGTCGTCGTTAGACGCTCGATGCAGGAAAGCCCGTTCGAGCCAAGCGCTCGGTACCGTCCAAAAAAGAAAGGCGGACCGAAGTCCGCCTTTCCCCTGACCTCAAGAATCTTGAGATCGGCCGATTGCCGGCTCGTCTTATGAACCCATGTGGGTTGCGGACGAGGGGGCTTTCATTGCCTTCCCTTTGGTGGCCATGCTCGGGGTCTTGGTGGACGTGGCCATTGAGGGAGCCGCAGGCGCCATCATGCTGGTGCTCGAAGCGGCAGAAGAGGTTTTCGGGGCAGGAGCGGGGGTCTTGCTGCACGCAGCCAAGGCAAGAATCAACACCCCTGCGCTGAGCAGTAAGGCTTTTTTCATCGAATCATTCCTCCTGTGGGGTCTGATATATTGATGGGGACGGATCACAACGACTGAGTTTCATCCATACGGTTCAGCAAAGCTGCCAAAACTCGTATCGAGTCATGTCTATACATTATTCCTCTTCCCCAAAAACTGCAAGTGCACCGCTCCATCGCCTGCTGGCCCAGGCCGGCCAGCTCTGGCTCCGGGTGGCTCCGGCCCTGTTCCTCACGGCCATGGTCTACCGCCTGCTCGAGGATCACTGGCCCCCTGGACTTTTGTGGTGGCTGGCTTCCCTGTGGTTCTCCTGTGCCTACCATGCGGGTGTTCTGGTCTACCTCAGTCGGCAGGAACCGGGGGCACAGCCGCTCGGTTGGGCGTTGGGGCTTCGTCGGAGCGGCTATTATTTCCTGGCCGCCCTTCTGCTCGATGGAATTCTCCTCGTGGCCTCCCTGGTGGCCCTCCTGGTCGCCCTCGTGTTGGGAGCACTCCTGGGCCTGATCCCCGGCTGGCCGGGAGCTCTCTCCGTGGTGCTCGGTATCGGCATTCTTTTGACCCCTCTCCTCATCATCAGTGTGGGAGGGGTGCTGTTCGGGCTCGCCGCCGTCCTGGACGGGCAGGGTGCCGTGGCCTCGATTGCCGAGAGCTTCAACCTGGCCCGGTCCGACTGGAAACTCACGGGGGCGCTCGTCACCGTACCCTATACCCTCCTCTTTCTGATCGACTGGGTCCCCACCTCCGTCTCCCTCTGGGAGGCCGTTCTTTTGCGCATACACCAGCTGCCCGCGCTCGGTTCAGTGGGGTCCTCGATGAGTGGGGTGGAACGCTGGGGGCAGGAGTTCTCGCGGTGGATGAAAGGAGTCCAGCACCTGGCCCGCCTGCCGGGCTGGTACCAGTGGGGCGTGGGGCCCCTGCTCGAGGGGCTGGCCGTCCTTTACGTGATCACGAACCTGTGGGTGCTGTACCGGGATCTCAAGACCCGGCGTGCCCAGGCTGTTTCCTCAGCCGGAACTCCCGCCGCCCCCGGTTGAGGCGGCTTGGGCCGCGCGCAGTGCGGTGACCAGGGGGTCGAGATCGCCTTCGAGCAGGGATTCGAGCGAATAAAGGCTGAGACCGATGCGATGGTCGGTCACCCGGTTCTGGGGAAAGTTGTAGGTGCGGATCTTTTCCGCGCGTAACCCGCCACCGATCATGTCCCGTCTCTGCGTATGGACCCGCTCGGTCTCCTCGGCCTGTCGGAGCGCCAGCAGGCGTGCCGTGAGCAACGACAGGGCACGGGCCCGGTTCTTGTGCTGGGACCGCTCGTCCTGGCACTCCACCACGAGCCCGGTCGGCAGGTGGGTGAGACGGACGGCGGATTCGGTTTTGTTGACGTGCTGTCCCCCGGCCCCCGAGGCACGGAAGGTGTCGATGCGGAGCTCCTGGCTCGGGATCTCGATCCGTTCCGGACCCTCCGGAACCTCGGGCAGGACGGCCACCGTGGCGGTCGAGGTGTGGATCCGGCCCTGGGATTCGGTTTTGGGGACCCGTTGAACCCGGTGCGTTCCACCCTCGTAGCGCAGCGCGGCATAGGCGCCGGGGCCCGCGAGGCGACTGATGATTTCCTTGAACCCCCCCTGTTCACCGGGATGTTGGCTGAGGATGTCCGTCGTCCAGCCCCGGCGTTCCGCGTAGCGGCTGTACATCCGGAACAGGCTGCCGGCAAAGAGCGCCGCCTCGAGTCCGCCCGTTGCCGCCCGGATTTCGAGAAAGCAGTTCAGCGCCTCGAGCGGGTCACGGGGTGTCGTGAGTTCGGTCAGGCGCAGCCGACAAGCCGCGATCAGTTGATCCAGTCGGATCTCTTCTTCGCGCGCGAGGAGACCGAGATCCCGGTCCGGTTCCGACCGGGCGAGACGTGCCGCCTCCTCGTGCTCCTCAAGGAGGCGTTTGAGTGCGGCCTGTTCACGGACCAACGGATCGAGCCGTGCCCACTCCTGGCTCAAAGCCTGGAACTGCCCGCGGTCGGCAATGGTGGAGTTTTGGGCCAGATGGCGGGCGAGTTCCGCATGGCGTTCGACGAGCGGGCGCAGGCGTTCGAGGAGGGGGTCGGTCGGGACCATGTCAGGACGGGACCGGTTTTTCCGGAGGCGGCGGCGGCGCTTCGGGAGACGGGGTCTCACTCAGGCCGAACAGGTCACGGGCGGCCAGGATGAGGCTGTCCCGGCCTTCCTCGGCCGCCTCGCGCAGCTGGACGGTCGGGCTATGCAGGAGGCGGTTGGTCAGGCTGTGCGCCAGATGTTCCAGGACGGCTTCAGGGGGTTCACCCCGTTCGAGGAGTCCACGGGCCTGGGCCAGGGTTTCGAGACGGGTCCTTTGGGCTTTTTCGCGGAGTGCACAGATGGTGGGGATGGCTTCCCGTCCCCGGAGGCTCGTGGCATATTCGCGGATTGCCACGTCGATCACCCCTTCGGCGGTTTCGGCCGCCTGGCGACGCTCATGACGGTTTTGCCGGGCCAGGGACTCGAGGTGCTCCAGGGTGTAAAGAAAGACGCCGGGCAACTGGCCGACCTCTGGATCCACATTGCGGGGCAGGCCGAGGTCCATCACGAACATGGGAGAATGCCGTCGCTTGACGAGCGCTGCCTTGAGGTCCTGGGCCGTGAGCACGGGTACGGGTGACTGTACGGCGGTGAAGATGAGGTCTGCCTCCGCCAAGTGGTCCGGGACTTCATCGAGCGTGATGGCGTATCCGCCGCGCGGATGGGCGAGTCGCCGGGCCCGTTCCAGCGAACGGTTGGCGATGATAAAGCGGGAAATCGGCAGGCGGGAGAGGTGCTGCAACGAGAGTTCGATGGTCTCCCCGGCGCCGATGAGCAGGGCCGTCCGCGAGGGAAAGTCGTCGAAAATCTCTTCGGCGAGACGGACGCCGAGCGAGGCCACGGAGACCGGTTTCAGTCCGATCCCGGAATCCTGGCGGACCTGCTTGGCCGTGAGAAAGACGAACTGGAACATCCGGTTGAGTTCCGGTCCGACGAAGCCATTTTGATGGGCCTGCTCGTAGGCCTCCTTGACCTGTCCCAGGATCTGCGGTTCACCCACCACCTGAGAGTCGAGGCCGGCGGCAACCCGGAGCAGGTGACGGACGACGTCCAGGGATTCATACCCATAGACATGGGGGGCGAGCGCATCAGCCGCGTCCGGATTGAGACCGGCGAGCCAGCGCCGGCCGGATTCGAGTGCCAGGGTGCCCTCCGGGTCCGCGCGATAGTACAGTTCGGTCCGGTTGCAGGTGGAGAGGATGACGGCTTCAGACAGGCTCAAGTCCGAGCGTGCCCGCTGGAGTTCCGCGACCAGCCGTTCCGGGGAGATGGCCAGGGGTTCACGGAGCTGCAGGGGAGCGCTCGCATGACTGATGCCGATGAGCGCGAGGGTCATGGAAGGGGAGGGGGGATAGGGGAGGATGCAACCGGCGGATCATGCATGACTGCGGAATTTTACCAGAACCCGGGGACTACCCTCGGGCGTGGCGGCCGGGCGGTTTTCGGGATGGATTGACATACCCGCGAGGGGTAGAATTACCAGCATGCACATTGTCCTGAATGGCGAGCCTCGCGAGGTGAATGCAGCTCTCACGGTTGCGGACCTCGTGGACGCCCTGGCGCTCGGTCCGGGCAAACGGGCCATCGAATGCAATGGGCAGATTGTTCCGGTGAGCCGCTATCCGGACCACCGGCTGGGTGAGGGGGATGTCGTCGAGATCATCCAGGCGGTGGGTGGAGGCTAGGCACGTGGAGACCGTGGCAACCCGGGACGGAGACGACGACTGGCTGCTGGCCGGCCGCCGCTATCGTTCGCGGCTCCTCGTCGGAACCGGCAAATACCGGGATTTGGAGCAGACACGGGAGGCCGTGGAGGCGAGCGGTGCGGAGATCGTGA
>JAJYFY010000125.1 GCA_021785265.1 Pseudomonadota bacterium | reverse complement strand
GGCCACCATTATCACCTCCGCTGTCTCGACGATCCTGCCACCATTGGGGATCATCGGTTGGACATCCCCCTGGCTCGGTGCCATAGCCGCAGGCCCGACCGGCATCATCCTCACCGGTTTGGGGATCTTCGCCCTGGGGCATTGGGCACCGCGGTCGAAGGTCCGGGCCAGTTATCTGATAGCAGAATGCGTTGTCGCCAGTCTCTGGCTTTTGGGTCACCCGCTGCCCGCCGAGCCCACTGGATGGGTGGGCATCAATACCCACCTGGGTCGCCTGCGTTCCAACCTTTCCTATGTCGATGCGTCGATGGAACTGGCTCCGAAGGTTTTGGCTGATCTGCGGTCGGGCGACAAGGTGATATTGCTCCCGGAAACTGTAGCCGGTCTTTGGTTGCCTGGCACTCGGGCCATTTGGCGTCCGGTTATCCGGTGGACGGCGCAGCACCCGGGACAAACCGTGCTGCTCGGCGCCGCAGTGCCCCTTGCAGGTGGACGAGGTTATCTGGATGCGCTGGTGAAGATCCATGGGGGCCACCAGACGATACTCCCAGATCACATTCCGGTGCCTTTCTCGATGTGGCACCCGTGGCACCCCCGTGACAGCTTCCGGATGACCCCGTTTTCCCGGAAACCAGAAACCACGGAGATTGACGGCGCAAAAGTCGGCTATCTCATCTGCTATGAGCAACTACTGATGTGGCCTGCCCTCGATCTATACCCGCATGGGATTCAGGTCCTGCTGGCTCCGGCCAATGACTGGTGGGCACGAGGGACGGACATCCCGGCTATTCAAAGGGCATCCGCAAAAGCCTGGGCTGCGTTTTTTGGGGTGCCGGTATTGTTTGCTGTCAATCGTTGAACGGGAGCATGGTGCCCAAAACCATCGAAATCAGGAGAATCCTATGGAACAAAAGAAGATCGACATAGCCTCGTCGGAAATTGCCATTGCGGTAGATGCATCACTCAATACGGACTATTACCAGGCCATCTTGCGTGCATTGCAGGATGCCGCAGTCGAACACGATTTTCGGTTTGTCATGGATGAATCCGGTGAGCGGACGGACCGTGGGCCTCTCTCTGTGGAGGTCATGGCATCCATGGCACGAACCGTGAATCGGCTCCGGCAGATGTGGCTCTCTCCACAGATGGATGAGGAAGTGTTGTATATGCGCCTGGATATTGAGGCGGATGACGGGCACGACCATGTGTGGCTGACTGGCCTGCTTAATGCTCTGTCGAAGAAGGGCATCGTGTTGGTGCCCGCGTCAAACGGTGATGTGTGAAAAACCGTCTCAGACGAAGCATCGCACGGCTTGACCAGAGGCTGATCGCGTTCTTCGGGCGGCCTGGGCCGCGACAGTGTGCAGAGCGCCTGCTGGTGATCGTTCAT
This sequence comes from Pseudomonadota bacterium, assembly GCA_021785265.1. Classification (GTDB taxonomy): domain Bacteria; phylum Pseudomonadota; class Gammaproteobacteria; order JAKAQQ01; family JAKAQQ01; genus JAJZIH01. The sequence goes on along the minus strand of JAJYFY010000125.1, from coordinate 1,138 downwards.
TGCCTGGAATCGGCCTTCTTCTTCCCTTTTCGACTATTGACAGGCCTCGCACGTGTTTTTCTGGAGCGCCGCCATGCAAAGAATGTCCGTCACCATCGCTAAGCGGCTACTCTGGTGGAGCGCGTGGGCGATTGTCGGTGTCCTGGTACTGAACGCTGTCGTAGGACTATGGATGCAGCACGACCACCTGGTTTTCAATGATTCCACCTGTGAGCCCGTGGGTTTCTACAAGTTATTGGGTTCGTCACATCCGCTGCACGATGGGGAACTCGTCGAGGTCGAGATTTATGGCCCCGCCCAGCACCCCGCCGTCGCGGAGGGTCTGAAGTACCACTGGTTTCCCGCTGGACAGCCGTGGATCAAGAATATCGCAGCTGTTACTGGCCAGACGGTGAATCTGGCGAGATCAGGGGTCCGGGTAGATGGACACTATCTGCCGAACTCCCGGGTCGACCGCTGGACGCCAGACCATCACCACAGGATTGTCCACTATCCGTTTGGCGTGTATCACCTGAAGCGTGGCCAGATCTGGCTCTACGCCCCGGGGAATTATGCCTTCGACTCCAGCTATTATGGGCCGGTCCCTGAATCCCACATCCTGCAACGGGCGGCTCCCGAGTGGACGATTCCTGGGAGCCAGTTCTGGCTGGGAAAGGGAGATTGATGGGGAAATCGTCTACCCGGTAGACGACATGACCCAGCGCCGATCTATACCCATACCTAAAATGGTCAATCCGGGAAAAGCATGCTGACGCCTTCGCTCTTTAACGGTCAGCCCTATGCGGGTGAATCAGCGGTTATTCCGCTGAAGATGCACCTGTACATCCAGGCACTGGCTTTCATTCAGGGAATGACATTACGAGCGGTTCATGAGGACTGCGCTTCTCGGTTTCTGGACGAAAAAGCGTGGGAAAAAGGACTTCGATGGCGGGATGGGCACCGTCCTCTGACTGGTCCTGATTGGTTGGAGGTAACTGTGCGTATTCCCTGCGATCTGGCGGACAGTCTGGTAGAAGTCAGCCAACGGAATGGGATCAGCCTACCCGATGCGCTTTACACAATGCTGTATTGGTATTCCTGGGTTCTGTATCCGCCTCTGCATGAGCAGGAGCGGCGGAAAGCGCGAGAAGAGAGACAG
>JAJYFY010000124.1:1500-2559 GCA_021785265.1 Pseudomonadota bacterium | reverse complement strand
CGTTTTGCTTTTTCGATCATGCTCAGCAATTCTTCATAGCTTCTAAACGCCAGAACTTCCCGTCCGATTTCGAAGCAGGTTTCAATCGCCGGGCGGTATTCCACAAGCTCCAGACCTCCAGCGCCCGTGATCTCGAAGGCCCTGCAATTCAAGGAATCTCCTTCTGAGTATTGGAAGGAATTGAGGCAGGCAAGTCCAGCACCAAAAATCCGGCTTTTCTCCTCTCGAACGATGTAGCGTCTCATGTGACGGGTCACGATGCCGGACAACGCCCACGCTGGAGGACGACTGCCGTAACAGTCGACCTCAATCTGATCCTTGAGAAGGCGCATCACGAGCGCCTGCCGGAACCCATACCAGTTCCCGGCTACCACAATCCGTCCATGCTGCTGCTCACTGAGGGGTCGATGCCAAAGGGGATTCATGGCCTCATGCAAGAGATACACGTCGCCCCGAACCAACCTGGTCTTCTGGACCGCAACCATGTCCTTGATAAAAACAAGATCCCAAAGTGGCTCGACAAACGCATAGCGTCGGGCATTAGCTGGAGGATCCCCCCACCAGAGAACCTTGATGGGACTACAGAGCTGACTGAGCCGATCCAGCGTCTCATGGGAAAACTCTCGCGTCAGCGCAAGAACCATCTCCGGGCGAAACCGTTTCGCGATTCGGACCAGACGATTGCCATCCAGATCAAATGCTCTCCGGGAAGCACGTTCCGCAATCGCTCTTGCATAAAATCGCCAATGGGCATCATATTGGGCTTGGGTGATATGGCCTAAGACTCGAACATCGTGCCCCATCTCGATCAGTGTGTGATAGACATTGTCAGCAAAGGAATCTTCTGGGGCGTGACCCGCAACTAGGATACGCATCAGACCCATCTCCTCATCACCATTCTCCTACGCATAGTTGGCGGAAATACGACGAACCGCTCGATGCAAACCGGCTGCAAGTTTTCCGGAAACTTCTGCCAGAGTACTCACGCGGCCTCCTGAACCCTTGTCTTCCTCGAAAAGCCAGGAACCAAGTGGTAAGGCATAACCCGCCTTTTCCACC
>JAJYFY010000124.1:0-1490 GCA_021785265.1 Pseudomonadota bacterium | reverse complement strand
CACCACCTTGAAACGCCGACAATGAAACCCGGGCGGACTGGATAAACGCATTTTTTCCCGAAGCCTTTCTTGCTACCAGTCCCCGCATGGTCGTTATGAACACTTTCCAGTCGATTCGAGGGGTTCCGAACTCGACTGGATGGTTCATACCAACCCAATCCGCTTCGCGAAGAAGCTGATTTCTGAGATACCAAGTTGACTTCAAAAGTATGACCCGCGCAAGACCGGAAGCACGGGGGGAGAACCACCCCTCGCTTTCCATGGTCGGGGCTCGAGTTGTCCAAGACCAGTCTCCACGAAATCCCGATTCAGCAGGCGGGAAAGTTCCCGGGGCATGAACAGCCCTCAACTCATGAAATCGGCCACCTTCCAGACCTGGCCATAATGCAACAAGGCCGGGAGCTTGGGCGCCAAGGAGGGCAGCAGGAAGGTCCCGGGGCGAGCTAGGAAATAGCCGCAGGGACAGACCATTGGAATGGCCGAAAGCCATTTCATTATGCATATCCAGTCCAGAATTTCGCGGCACGAGAGATGTCCCCAAAAAGTTCTCCCCTCCCGCTCCCGAGTGGGAAACCTTGAGCCCCACCTCGCGAACTCCCTTGCTTACGAGCCAAGTATTCGTCTCGTCCGTGCATAGTTGATTCATGGCTTCAAAAATCCGTGGCCAGTCATCCTGAAACTCTCTGTTTCCAAGGATTTGTGTTGTGTTCCGTGTTCCAGAGTGGCGGGCCGTCTTCTCTGCAATTGGAATCTCGTCCTTGAACCTACCCCGGAACTCCTCGAAACCCAGCGTCACCATCCGAATGTCCGGATGACCACCATCCCGGATGAGCCCAACAAGAGAACCGGAGTCAAACCTGGCCAAGAGAAAAGCTCCCATCAGAAAGTCGGCCACGAGAGGGATCTGAACCGAGTCCAAGGGTACGATCCGGATCTTGCTCTCGAAATCTCCTCGACCAGTATCTTCCCAAAATCAAACCGGCTTACGAGAACCTGCAGGCCGCATAGGTACCAAACAAGCGTCGAGCCTGCTGGAAGGGAAGGGATCCGACGATAGACGGGACAAGGCTCGGGTACGCTCCCCCACCAGAGCAGGAATCCCCCCCAGCCGACAGGATCTGGCTCATGATTGACACACTCCCCTGCAAGGAGAGATTTGGTAACCGGCGGGATTCCACCGTTAAAACAAGAGCACAGGGGGCTTGATCCAGTAGGGATCCGAGGCCAGGAACGCCTCTTGGTTCCTGCCGTCCCAGAAGGTGAAGGCATACATACCGCAAAGAGGGTGAACCACCTCGGCTCCCCATTGGCCAGAGGCGTGGATCAGGAGTTCCGTATCTAACCGGGTCATGAACCGGTGCCCCGCTCCCTTCAGTTCTCTCCGGAGTTCCTTCCAGTTGCAAATCCCCCCGGTGGGAACCAGACTAAGCCCGACCTCCGGCCAGCAGAAGCGCGGGTTCGCCCGAGGATCCGCTTCAATCAGATCGGAA
>JAJYFY010000059.1 GCA_021785265.1 Pseudomonadota bacterium | reverse complement strand
TGGCTGAACGTGACCCGACCACTGGATCGAAAGATGCTCAGAGGACGGGCGGTTCTTCTTGATTTCTTTACGCCCGGCTGCATCAACTGCATCCAGATGATCCCGGTGCTGCACCGACTGGAGCAGCATTTCCACCACGACTTCATCGTGGTCAGCATCGACTCGCCGAAATTCACTGCGTCGGCGACCTTGGCGGATCTCAGAACTTTCATCCTCGACTTCCATGTCCACGAACCCGTACTCGACGATACTCGCCTCTCCCTCTGGAACCGTTACGGCGTCGAAGCATGGCCGACTTTCATCCTGATCAATCCCCAAGGCCGCCTGGTCACCGCCTTCGTCGGTGAGATCTCCTATGACCGGCTGGCCACTGCCATCCAGGCCGTGATCGGGAAGGCCAGACGGTCAGGCACGCTCGATCCGCACCCCTTGCCGCTCAAGCGGCTCGAAAGGCCAGCCGGGCTTCTTTTCGCCCCGGACAAGGTGGCCGTCGGAGGGAGATGGATTGCCATTGCCGATAGCGGTGACCACCAGGTACTTCTCGCCAACCGGAAAGGCCAGGTGGTTCAGGTCATCGGATCAGGAAAACCCGGCTGGAAGGATGGCATGGAACATGCCGCCGAGTTCGATGACCCGGAGGGAATGGCCTTTGGAACCCATTCTCTCTACGTGGCGGATGCCGGCAGCAACACGATACGCCGGGTCAGTCTTCGCAACTTTAGAGTCACCACCCTGGCCGGCACGGGACATCGTGCCTACGATGTCACAGGACACGGACCGGCGCGGGCAGTTCCGCTCAACTCACCCTGGGCGCTCGAGAAATCGGGGCGGATCCTGTGGATCGCCATGGCCGGAGAACACCAGATCTGGCGCCTTAACCTCGCCACAGGAGAGATCGAGGCCTGGGCTGGCACCGGTGACGAAGGCATGGCCGATGGCTCACGACGGGAGGCAACCTTTGCCCAGCCCAGTGGACTCGCGTTGACCCCAGGCACCCTCTATGACGCCGATCCAGAAAGTTCTTCGATCCGTGTAATCTCGATCCAAAGCGGCCATGTGGGAACTCTCGTCGGTCAGGGTCTTTTCCATTGGGGGTTCCGTAATGGGAGCCTGTCTCAGGCCAAGCTCCAACATGCCCAGGGCCTCGCCCTGGAGGGGCGGATGCTCTATGTGGCGGATACCTTCAACAACGCCATCCGTGCCATCAACCTCGCGGACGGTCAGGTTTCCACCCTGGCCCGGGGATCCCTCCTCAATCTGCCAGGAGGTCTCGCACTGCTCAACCGGACCACACTCCTGATTGCCGATACCGGCGCCAACCGAATCCTGGCCCTCGACCTCAAAACGGACCAGCTGCGCCCCTTTCCCCTGACCTCCAAACCGGGTTCCCCGTCACGAGGCGCGACCCCGGCCCCGTAAACGGCCATCCATCCTGAGCTAGGCTGGGCCCGCTTCGCGCATCCGGTCAAGATAACGGGCGAGGAGATCCACCTCCAAGTTGACGGCTGCACCCACCTCCAGCTGTCCCAGAATAGTCCGGTGGATCGTATGCGGAATCAACATGATGGAAAAAATCCGTCCCCGGAGGGCATTGACGGTCAGACTGACCCCGTCGACCGCGATGGATCCCTTAGGTGCGATCCAGCGCTCCAGCCCGGGAGGAACTTCAATCTCGAAAACCAGGCAGTCCTCCTGCACCTTTCGGAGTCGAACCTGGCCCACAGCATCGACGTGTCCCGACACGAAGTGCCCCCCGAGCTCATCGCCCACCCGGAGTGCGGACTCGAGATTGACCCGGCCCCCCGGCCTCAAAGCCCCCAAGGTGGTCAACCGCCGGGTTTCCGGTGACAGGTCGAAAACCAGCCGGTCCGGACGGGGATCGACGACCGTGAGGCAGACCCCGTTCACGCTCACGCTGGCTCCGAGGGCCGGATGGAAACTGGCCTCCAGCGGGTGGATGCACAGGGAGATTCCGTGCGCCCGGGGCATGCTCTCCAGCATCTCGCCGGTGCTCTGGATGAGGCCGGTAAACATCAGCGGGTCTCCCGAACCGGACGCAGGACGAGACGGAAATCGGCCCCGACGCGTCGTAGTTCAACCGTCCGCCAGGCCGAGGCATCCTCAAGGACATTGAGGCGAGGCAGGTCCACGAGGGGCCGGGCATCCGGGCCCAGCAGACGTGGGGCCAGATAGAGCCACCATTCGTCGACCAACCCCTCCCGGACGAAGGATCCGGCCAGCTGGGGACCGGCCTCCACCAGCAGTTCGTTGATTTCTCGCCGGGCCAGAAGCACCAGGACCTCACGGAGGTCCAGTCCGCCTCTGCCCCGCGCAACCCGGACGACCGGGATGCCGGCATCCTCATGGCGTCGCACATCCGCTTCGGCTGCCGTCACGAGCAGGGACTCTGCAGGGGGAGAGAAGACCCTGGAGTCGGGCGGACAGCGTGCCAAGGAGTCGAGCACGACCCGCAGGGGCTCGGGGCCGGAACCGGTTCCTGCCCCTCCGCGGAGCGACAAGCGGGGGTTGTCGGCCAGCACGGTGCCCGAGCCCGTCACGACGGCACCGACCCCGGCGCGCAGGCGCCGCACGTCGGCCCGTGCAGCCGACCCCGTGATCCAGCGGCTTTGACCGGAAGCGAGTGCCGTCCGACCATCGAGGCTGGAGGCCAACTTGAGGGTCACCCAGGGGGAACCCATCTCATAGCGCTTGAAGAAGCCACGATTCAATTCCCGGGCCGCCCGTGACAGAACTCCCGCCGTGGTCGGAATGCCGGCTTTTCCCAGCCAAAGGCCCCCTCCCCGCGCCGCGGGATTGGGGTCGGCAATGGCATAGACGACGCGACCCACGCCGGCTGCTACCAAGGCGGGAGCACAGGCAGCGGTTTTTCCCACGTGCGAGCAGGGCTCAAGGGTGACATACACGGTCGCTCCCTGCGCCTGCCCACCGGCCTCCTCGAGCGCCTCGACTTCCGCATGGGGTCCTCCGGCGATCCGGTGAAAACCCCGGCCGACCACGAGATCCTCACGGACGATCAAACAGCCGACCGCCGGATTGGGTCGTGTCGTGAAACATCCCCGCCGGGCCAGTTCCAGGGCCTCGGCCATGAAAATGACATCGCGCGAATCTCGAACCTCGCTCCGCATCGGGAATCAGGAGGAACGTGGACCGCGGCTTTTCCGATCCCCGTGGTGGACAGAGGGCTCGGACAGGCGGTCGATGGCCCGTCGAAAATCATGGACATCGTTGAAATCACGATAGACCGAGGCAAACCGGACGTAGGCCACGGGATCCAGGTCACGCAATTTTTCCATCACCCATTCTCCGATCTGCCGTGCTGCGATTTCCGATTCCCCGGACGTCCGGACCCGTCGCAGGAGGTCCTGGATCAGTGACTCGAGCGTTTCAGTCGGGACGGGCCGTTTCTCAAGCGCACGCAGAAGGCCCGAGCGGATTTTTTGCTCCTCGAACGGTTCGCGCCGTCCATCCCGCTTGATCACCCGCGGGTAGGCCCACTGTGCCTGCTCGAGCGTCGTGAATCGCTCCCCGCAGGCGGGGCAGACCCGTCGCCGCCGGGTTCCCTGACCATCATTCAAGAGCCGGGAATCGATCACCCGGGTCTCGATGTGCCCGCAACTCGGACAATACATCGGCTCACCCGTAAACCGGGAATCTCCGGCAGAGCGCGGTGACTTCCTCGCGCAGTGCGTCCTGGCGGACGGAAGCCGCGTCCGGATCCAGGGCTTCGATGATGATCTCGCCCACGCGTCGGGACTCTGCCAATCCCATCCCGCGCGTCGTCATCGCCGGGGTGCCGATCCGGAGACCACTCGTCACCCGCGGAGGGCGAGGATCATTCGGAACGGCATTCTTGTTCACGGTGAGATGGATCGCCTCGAGACGATGCTCTGCTTCCTGTCCGGTCAGGGGATGGCCGATCAGATCCAACAGGAACAGATGGTTGTCCGTCCCCCCCGAGACCACCTTGAACCCCCGTTCCAAAAAGACCTGGGCCATGGCGCGGGCATTCGCGACCACCTGGGCCTGATAGTCGCGAAACCCGGGTTCAAGGGCCTCCCGGAAAGCCACGGCCTTGGCTGCGATCACATGCATGAGTGGCCCGCCTTGGGTTCCCGGAAAGATCATCGCCGCAAGCTTTTTTGCAATTTCCGGGTTCTGCCGGGCCAGAATGAGGCCGCCACGAGGACCCCGCAGGGTTTTGTGGGTGGTCGAGGTCACCACGTCCGCATGCGGCACCGGGTTGGGATACAGGCCAGTCGCCACGAGTCCTGCGACATGCGCCATATCGACCACCAAAAAAGCCCCGACGCGGTCGGCAATCGCCCGGAAGCGGGCCCAATCGAGAATCCGGGAATAGGCGGAAAAGCCGGCCACCAAGAGCTTCGGACGCTCCCGGACCACCAAGGCCTCGAGCTTTTCATAGTCCAAAAGACCCGTGACCGGATCCACGCCATACTGAAAGGCCTCAAACAGCTTGCCGGAAAAGCTGACTTTGGCACCGTGCGTGAGATGGCCCCCATCGGCGAGACTCATCCCTACGATCCGGTCTCCGGGACGGATCAACGCCAGGTATGCCGCGGCGTTGGCCTGCGATCCGGAATGGGGCTGGACATTCACATAGTCCGCACCAAAGAGCTCGCGGGCCCGCTCGATTGCCAGGTTTTCGGCCTCATCCACAAACGCGCAACCCCCATAATACCGGTGTCCCGGATACCCTTCTGCGTACTTGTTGGTGAGCACCGAGCCTTGAGCTTCGAGGACGCGTGGGCTCGCATAGTTTTCCGAGGCAATGAGTTCCAGGTATTGTTCCTGACGTTCCCGTTCACGCGCCAGAGCCCGCCCCAGTTCGGGATCGTACTCGGCCAGGGGTGTCATCTGTCCGTAGCGTGGGAGTGGGGTCATGGCAGGTCTCAGGCAGGGGCTTCGGCAGCTGCAATTGTAGCCCCTCCATAGGGGATCGTCGATGCCCCCAAGTCGGCCGGTGAACTCCTGTGGGGCCTTCCGGACCTGGCCGGGCTACACTGAACTCCACTCCTGAACCTCCCTTCCGATGCCATGCGCTTCGTCCTCCTCTCCCGTGATGCCCGACTGTATTCGACCCGTCGCCTGACAGAAGCGGCGCGCGCGCGGGGCCATCGCATCCGCATTCTGGACCCCGTCCGCTGTTATCTCTCCATCTCCACGCAGCGTTCGGGTATCCATTACCTGGGTCGGGAGATTACCGGGGTCGACGGGGTCCTCCCCCGCATCGGGACCTCGATCACGGGCTATGGGACCACGGTGGTCCGCCAGTTCGAACTCCAGGGGGCCACCGTCCAGAATCCGAGTGCGGCCATTCTCCGGACGCGCAACAAGCTCTGCATGCTACAGCACCTGTCCGGAGCCGGTATTCCCATCCCGGAAACCGCCATGGCCTTCGCTCCCGAAGACAATCCGGACCTGCTCCGCCTCCTGCCACCACCGCCCCTCATCATCAAGCTGATTGAAGGCTCCCAGGGCAACGGAGTCGTGCTCGCGGAAAATCCTGAAGCCGCAGAAAGCGTCACCGAAACCCTGCGCGCCTTGATGGCCCACTTCCTCGTGCAACGCTTTGTCAGCGAATCCCGCGGCCGGGACCTCCGCTATTTCGTGATCGGAGACGAAATCGCCGCGGCCATCGAGCGCAAAAACCAGAAGGGTGGCTTCCGTGCCAATCTCCACCAGGGCGCCTCGGCCCGGCGCATCCGCCCGGCCCCCGGGGCCTCACACCTGGCACGGACATCGGCACGGGTTCTCGGGCTCCACGTTGCGGGGGTGGATCTTTTGGAAACGGACTCGGGTCCGGTCGTTCTCGAGGTCAACGCCACGCCCGGACTGGAAGGAGTTGAAAAAGCGACACGGGCTGATATCGCGGGACAGATGATCGAGGACCTGGAACAGCGCATTCTTGAAGGACGGGCACAGCCTCCCTGAACCCGGCGCTCATCTCCGGGGCCGATTGTCATTCCCGGATCCTCGGATGTGGCAGAATTGCGTATCCTTCATAATCGTTTCCAGAGACCGACGTGGCCACCCCTCTCCTCACGGTACAGCGACTGCGCCGGGTGGTCCCCCCCCAGCGGGTGATCCTGGAGGGTCTCTCCCTTTCCTTCCTCCAAGGCGCAAAGATCGGAATCCTGGGCATCAATGGGGCCGGAAAGTCGACCTTGCTCCGCATCCTGGCCGGCATCGATACGGACTTCGAAGGAGAACGCCTGCTGATGCCGGGAACCCGCATCGGATACCTCCCCCAGGAACCCGAATTGGACGGAGAAAAAACGGTGCGGGAGAGTGTCGAGGAAGGACTCTCCGATCTCCGTGCCCTGCTCTCTCGCTTCGATCTCGTGAGCCAGCAACTCGGCGAACCGATCACTCCGGAGCAGATGGATGCCCTGCTCACGGAGCAGGCCGCGCTTCAGGATGCCATTGAGCATCAGGACGGATGGAACTGGGAACACCGGCTCGAGGTGGCTTCCGCTGCGCTGGGGCTCCCGGAGCCTTCCGCCCGAATCGAGACCCTCTCGGGCGGAGAACGCCGGCGCGTGGCACTCTGCCGACTGCTCCTGTCACAGCCCGACCTACTCCTCATGGATGAGCCGACCAACCATCTCGATGTCGAATCGGTCGCCTGGCTCGAAAAAACGCTTCACGACTATCCCGGGACGGTTATCCTGGTGACCCATGACCGATACTTTCTCGACCACGTGGTCGGCTGGATCCTCGAAATCGACCGGGGCCGTGGATTGCCTTGGGAAGGCAACTACACCTCCTGGCTCGCCGGCAAGGAGGCCCGTCTGGCCCAGGAGTCGCGGGAAGAGGCGGCCACCCGGAGAACACTCAAGGACGAACTCGAGTGGATCCGGCAGGGCAGCCGAGGCCGCCAGGCCAAGAACAAGGCCCGGATCCAGCGCTATGAGGAACTGAGTTCGCGGGATTTCCAGAAACGCCAGGAGACACGGGAACTCTATATTCCCCCCGGCCCCCGTCTGGGGGAGGTTGTGATCCGGGTCATGGACGTTGGAAAAAGCTACGGCCCCCATCTCCTGTTCGATCACCTGAGCTTCCCGGTCGAACGCGGAGCCATCATCGGCATCATTGGTCCCAATGGGGCCGGGAAAAGTACGCTTCTGCGCCTGATCACCGGTTCGGAGAAACCTGACCGCGGAGAGATCATCCGGGGGGAGACCACCCGGCTGGCCTATGTCGATCAGTTGCGACAGGATCTCGACGGAGCGCAGACCGTCTGGCAGTACATCACCGACGGCGAGGACCAGCTCGTGGTCGGCGGTTTCACCATGGCCTCCCGGGCCTATGTGGGACGCTTCAACTTCCGGGGTCCTGACCAGCAGAAACCGTTGGGCCGTCTCGCAGGAGGAGAACGCAATCGCGTCCATCTCGCCCGGCTCCTGCGCGAAGGCGGGAATGTGCTTCTGCTCGACGAGCCCACCAACGATCTCGATGTCGAGACCTTGCGCGCCCTGGAAGAGGCGTTGCTGGCCTTTCCGGGATCCGTCCTCGTCACGTCCCATGACCGCTGGTTTCTCGACCGCATTGCCACCCACGTTCTCGCTTTCGATGGGACAGGGCATACCCTTTTCGAGGAAGGCGCGTACAGTGAGTTCATCGCGCGGCATCCTTCCCACCGGGGAGGAGACATCTAGTTCGAGGAGAGGTATTTCTCGCGCCGAATGGCCGGGAGAGGAAAATCCAGTGACTTGAGGTAGGCCAGGGACACATCAATCATTTCCGGGTTTCCGCAAAGATAGACCACCTGACGCCGCGGATCCAAGGCTAATGATTTCAATGCCTCCTGGACGTAACCCTGGCGTTCATGCTCCCGGGGAGGGGCGGACAGGGTCCGGCTCAGGCAGGCGGTAAAACCGAACGCCGGGACGGCTCGTGCGAGATTCAGGAAATCCTCGCCATACAGCAACTCCTCGGGACCGCGCACCCCGAGCAGGAGCCGGATTTCCCGACCCGATCCGGCGAGACGCTGACCCAGACTGGGCAACATGGCCCGGTAGGGCGAAACGCCGGTGCCGGTCGCCACGAGCAGGTAGTCCATGCCGGGATCGTCTCTCAGGATAAAGCGCCCAAACGGACCGGATGCCTGCACGACCTCACCGGGAGACAGTCCGAACAGGATGCGGCACACACGGCCGTTCGGCACTTCGGTGACCGCAATGGCGATCGACCTGGTTTCCAGAGTCTCCTCTGGCGACGAGGCGATACTGTAGCTGCGACGGAGCTCCCCTTCAGGGCCAGGGAAATGCAGCGTGACGAACTGGCCGGGGATGTAGTCAAACGGCTGTCCGTCGACGCGCTCAAACCGAAATTCCGAAACACGCGGCGTCAACGGACGACGCGCCGCAAGCCGCAAAGCAAAAACCTCATGGGGCATGAACGAATCCTCGGAGCTCTCGGGAGTGCGGACGATCCACAAAGAACCCCCCAGGACCGCTGGGCACGGTCCTTTTCATGCTTCACCTCCCCGATCCAAGAATCTACTATTGTATCCAAACCGTGACCGGAAACCCGATGACTGACTGCCCTCCTTCGGCACCTGGCCGCTACGGCCTCGAGCGGACGGACCAATGCGTGAAATGCGCACTGTGTCTGCCCCGATGCCCAACCTACCGGCTCACGGCCCTCGAAACCGAGTCTCCGCGTGGCCGGATCCGGCTCATGGAAGCGCTGGATCGGGGGGAAGTCGGTTTCGATCCAGCGGTCGTGGAGGCACTCGAGCACTGTCTCGGCTGCCTTAGCTGCGAGGCCGTCTGCCCGGCTTCCGTCCCCTACGGCGCCCTGATCGACCGGGTCCGGACCGTGATGCCGGCAAAGCGCGGTTTCTCCCTCGAGCCGTGGGTCATCGGGTTCTCGGAACACCCTCGCCGTCTCAGGTTTTTTGACCGGCTGCTCCGGATCCTGGCTCGAACCGGCCTGCTCACGCCCCTGGGGAGGGTCCTGACCGGCCCAAGCGGCCGCGCGCTCCGGCTCCTGCCCAACCCCTACCCCAGACAGCCTGTTCAAGCGGGCCGATGGATTCCATCCGGTCCCTCAACGGGCCGGGTCGCCCTTCTGGCTGGTTGCTTCTCGAGCCTGTGGTCACCCGCGACATACGATTCCGCAGTCCGGGTTCTCACCCGCTGGGGGCACCCCGTCGAGATTCCGGAAAGCCCACTTTGCTGTGGGGCTCTCGCCCGCCATTCCGGAGCGGAAACCCGCGCGGCACGACAGCGCGAGAAGACCCGCTCCCGTCTGGACCCCTCCACCCCCCTGCTCGTCACGGACAGCGGATGCTGGCGGGAAGCACGGGAGCTCGCCGACGACGTCTACGAACTCACCTCTTTCCTCCTCCGGGCGTGGCCTCAAGGAGTCCATGCCGCGCTGGGCAAAAGCCAGCGGATTGCAGTACACGTCCCCTGTTCACAGTCTGCCCAGGTCCACCAACCGCGCGCCGCGGAACAACTGATGGAACACATCGACCAAGTCGTCCTCCTTCCGTTCGAACTGCCGGAGGGTTGTTGCGGAGGTGCCGGAAGCTATCTCCTCGCCATGCCCGAATGGAGCAGCCGTTTTGCCTCGAGTCTCCTGCCCGCCCTGCCCCAACCCCTCCCGGACCGGATCGTGACCACTAACCTGGGCTGCCGCATGCAGTTCGAAGCCGAACTCCGGCGGGCTGGGCTCGTGATTCCCGTGCAACATCCGGTCGAGGTCCTGGATGAAGCGTTCGGTCGTCTTCCATGAAGGACTTCATTCCGTGGGTGTTGCTAGAATACGAGAGTTGATCCACAGGAGAGCGATCATGAACCGTCTTGCCCTTTCGACCATGGCCGGATTCATCCTGGCCACTTCCGTGGCCTGGGCCGGTGTCATGAAGACACCCGGACAGACCCCCTTCTGGACCACACCGGCCATCCCCGGATATGGAGCCATCCACCTCTGGCCCCATGAAAGCGCACTTCCACCACGGAACCGGCAGTACCACGCCATTTTTTACATTCCCCAAGCCATCGCCAACAAGGCTCAAGCCGATCCCGAAC
>JAJYFY010000123.1 GCA_021785265.1 Pseudomonadota bacterium | reverse complement strand
GAAAGTCGGTAGCCTCGGTCACCGACCACCGTGTCGAGACCGTCGGGAAGCCGTGCTATCAGGTCCCAGATTTGGGCCTCCCGAGCCGCCTCGATAAGCTCATCCTCACTTGCTTCCGGCTTGGCGTAGAGCAAATTTGCCCGGATGGTGTCGTGGAACATGTGGGCGTCCTGGGTGACCACGCCAACCGCCGCGCGCAGCGAATCTAGACTGACGTCGCGGACATCGACCCCCCCTACCCGCACCGCTCCCTCGGTCACGTCGTACATCCGAGTGACCAGTTGGCTGATAGTAGTCTTGCCCGCCCCTGACGGTCCCACCAGCGCGACCATCTGGCCTGGCTCGGCGCGAAAAGAGATGTCGAAGAGAACCTGCTTGTCGGGAGTGGAATCGAGCACGGCCACCGCCTCCAGGGACGCCAGGGACACCTCCGACGCGGTCGGGTATCGAAAGTCCACATGATCGAACTCGATCGGGGCCACAGTTCGGGGGATGTCCCGTGCATCCGGCTTCTCGGCGACCATCGGGGGGAGATCGAGGACTTCGAAGACGCGGTCGAAGGAGACCAGTGCGGTCATAACGTCCACGTTCACGTTGGACAGTGACGTCAGCGGGCCATAGAGGCGAGTGAGGTACTGGGCGAGCGCGACCAGCGTGCCCACATCGAGAGCACCGTGGATGGCCTGCCACCCTCCCCATCCGTAGACGAGTGCAGTGGCGAGCGACGCCACCAACATCATGGCAGCGAAAAAGATCTGCCCGTACATTGCGATGTTTACGCCAATGTCGCGGACACCCGCCGCACGAGACGAGAATGTCCGGTCCTCCTCGTCGTGGCGGCCGTAGAGCTTGACCAGCAGGGCACCCGCCACGTTGAAGCGTTCGGTCATCATCGTCGTCATCGACGAGTTGAGGTTGTAGCTGTCGCGGGTGAGCCCCTGCAGTTTCTGGCCGACCAGGCGGGCCAGGAAGATGAACATCGGCAGGAGCACCAGGGAAGCGAGAGTGATCTCCCAGGAGAGGGTGAACATCACCGCCAAGGTGATAGCAACCGTGAAGACGTTGGTAACGATCGAGGAGAGGGTGCTGGTGAATGCCTGCTGGGCGCCCAGCACATCGTTGTCGAGACGGCTGATCAGGGCTCCGGTCTGGGTGCGAGTGAAGAACGCGATCGGCATCCTCTGGACGTGGGCGAACACTTTGCTCCGCAGGTCGTATATGAGCCCCTCCCCGATACGGGCTGAGAAGAAACGCTCGACCAGCGCCAGCAAGGCGTCGGAGATGGCGATGGCTGCGACGATGGCAGCAAGGAGGACTACCAGGCCCCCGTCGTGACGGAGGATCCCCCGGTTGATGATCGCCCGCAAGAGGAGGGGATTTGCCGCGCCGATGATCGAGTCGATGGCGAGCAGGCATACCAGCCACACGATCGCTCCCCGATAGGGCCGGGCAAATGAGACGATCCGCCGCGCTATGCCCGGGGGAAGCTTTTGTTGGGTGACCGACTTGTCTCGGCGGAACGAGCGCATCAGACCCCATGGGCTTCCCGACATCCCCTTCATCCCGCCCATACCGCCGCCGCCCATCCTCATCATCCCTCCGGGACCCATCAGCGGAACTGCCAGACTGGGCGGGGGGCACGATGGAGGCGAGCGCGTATCATCCCTCCAGGACCCATCAGCGGAACTCCGGTGGGAACGCCGGGGGGCCGACCGGCGACGGCGAGGTCATCGGTCGTTCAGAGGCACCAGGGAGACAGGCAGGATGGTGCGATCGGTCAACGTCTCGTAGTAGGACCAGCCATGATAGTGGGCGGTCATCCGGGGCCAGACCTGCATCTTGGCGTCGCCGCCGAGAATCTCGGCCTTGACCGGGAAGCGGCGCCACCTGACCTGGACGTGCGCGGCCGGGTTGACCTGAAGATTGAGCAACCAGGCAGGAGGGTCGGGGCGCCCGCCGTTGGACCCTGCCACCAGGAACCGCTCGGGGCGGCTGGGGTCGGGACCATCGGGCATGTAGAGGAGAGGGTGGGTCCGCTTCTTACCCGACTTTCGCCCGATGGTGGTGAGGAGCAGGATCGGCCCCGAATGGGTCTTGTGCCCGATCAACCCCCCGGTCAGCCGGTAGAAAAGATGGTGGAACCTGTAGACGAGCCGGCCGATGGTCCGGTCGAGGCGCACTGCGTTCTTGGGTTTCATGATCCGGGCAGAGCCCCGGCCGGATGAATAGGCATGGTCACCATTGTGGCCGAAACCGGCACCCGCCCTCGACCGGACTGCCCGGACGCTGCATAGAACACCGTCCTGCCGTATCCTGGACAGTCAGGGAATACGTGAAACGGCTGGAAGGGAGGAAGTGTGGAGACCGACCCCGTCGACGGGAGGAAGGTATCAGCTCCGGATCGCCCGGGACCCACTCTCGCCGACTACGCCACCACCCTCCTCCCCTGGGCGGCTTACAGCTCTTATGACGCTATCGGGGGACTCCTGGCCTATCCCTGTCCCTGGGGCATGTACCGGGACAACCGGCGCGACACGAGGCGTGAGGCGATGATGAGCGCACCGACCAGGATTACCAGGAAGAACGCCGACTCGG
>JAJYFY010000122.1 GCA_021785265.1 Pseudomonadota bacterium | reverse complement strand
CATGGGGGGGTTAAAGGCGGTTAGCGATCAATGGATTATGCGTCAAATTTATGGTAAAAAGTAAACAGGGGGCCTGCCACTGGCAAATAAAGGCCCGGATATGGAGGGGAATGCAACAGATGAATAGTCCTTCCGGAAGCGAAACGACCGCTCCCCAACTCAGGGGCCTCAAGGTTCTGGTTGTTGATGATAGTCGGACAGTGAGGACCAGCGCCGAGAACATGCTCCACTCGGCGGGATGCGAAGTCGCAACGGCAGCTGACGGCTTCGAGGCACTGGCCAAAGTGGCAGACCTCGCCCCGGATATTATTTTTGTCGACGTCATGATGCCGCGCTTGGACGGCTACGAGACCTGTGTGCTCATCAAGAACAACCAGCAGTTCAAGAAAATCCCGATCATCATGCTCTCCAGTAAGGATGGGCTTTTCGATATTGCACGGGGCCGAATCTGCGGTGCCGAGCAGTACCTGACCAAGCCTTTCGGGCGGGAAGACCTGTTGTCGGCCATTGCCAACTTTGCATTGTCCCAGGGACCCGTCGCGGCCCAGGCGAAAGAATCGAGTACAGGTCCCATCACGAGGTAATTGAGGTAAAGCACGAATGGCAAAGATACTGGTTGTGGATGATTCACCCACCGAGGTCCACCTGCTCAAGGCTGCCCTGCAAAAGGGCGGACATGGGGTGATTACGGCAACGAACGGCGTGGAGGCCATTGAAACCGCCCGAAACGAGAAGCCGGACGTTATCCTGATGGATGTTGTCATGCCCGGCATCAATGGATTCCAGGCGACCCGTCAGATCACTCAGAATCCAGAAACCAAGCATATTCCCGTTATCGTCGTGAGCAACAAGTCGCAGCAGACCGACCGGGTTTGGGGCCTCCGGCAGGGGGCGGCAGACTACTTGGCCAAGCCGGTCAAGGATCAGGTCCTGCTTGAGACCATCAGGAATGTTCTTGCGGGAGGAGGCAAGCATGCCCCCTGACTCTACCGCCAAACCGCTCACTCCCTTCGCCCGCCTCAAGGCACTTGAGGTCCGGGCACGGGCGGCGGCGGCTCTAGGTACAAGTGCTACGGCCAGTACGACGCTTCGGGAGTGGTCAGGACTCGCATTCCGGGTAGGGCATCAGTTCTACCTCACAGAGCGAGAGAACATCAGGGAAGTGCTGGTCCCTCCAGCGCTGACATCGGTTCCGGGCGCGAAGCCTTGGTTGGTCGGGGTTGTGAACGTGGGGGGGCAGATCGTTCCGGTGACCGATCTTTCGGCTTTTGCGGGTGGGCATCCGATCGCACTGATGCGGCTGACCCGTCTCGTTCGCCTCAACCATGACCGCAACCCGGTGGGGCTTTTGGTTGATGAGGTGCGCGGATTTCGGTCGGTTCGGGAATCGGCCCGGGTCCCAGTAGTCCGGGAGGACCTCCTGCAGGCTTGGGTGAGGGGTAGCTATCGAATTGACGACCAGTTGTACCAGCATCTGGATTTGCGGGCTCTGATCGAGAGTACTGCATTTCTCGATGCAGCTGCCGGGTAGTCATCATCGTCGATCGGGAGGGGAAGACAGTGTCCGGAGAATTGAAAAATCGAGGTGTGTCATGGCAGAAGTAAAGCCGGTTTCGAGAAGGTCGGTCTATGTGCTCGCCGGATTGTGTGTGATTCTGTTCGCGGTCGGAGGATGGGATCTTTTCCAGGTTTATCAAGGTCATCAGGCCGCCCATCTACAGGAGGGCCTGCTCCAGCAGGTTTCGGGTCAACTGGGTTCCGCCCGAGGGGCCGTCCGGCAGATACTCGCCGGGAAGCGTCATGTGCTGGGCCGACTCCAGGCCGAGCAGTTGGCCTATACCCGAGTCCTGAACCAGCTTGAAAACGGTCGTCCGGCGATCGGCCTTCCACCAGCCCAGGGAACACTCGGGACGGCACTGGTTGAATTGGCGGGGGGTGGGGCACTGTTCAACCGGACTTTGGGTCACCTCAAGGTTCGGATTGCGGTTAACCGGAGGATTGTTTCGGCCCTCGTCAACGTCCGGATGGGACTGCCCCTGTTACTGCTCACTTGGCGTCATCTCGACCACCTGATGGGCCGGGTTGGAGCTCCACCGCATGATGTGGCACTACTGGGGTCGTTGATCCGTAGGGCTGGGCTTATGGAAGGAGCCCTTGAGGATCTTCAGCACCCGGTGAAGCATCCGGGCGTGCTGTTGAACTCACTGTTCAGTAACGGTCGGTTCATCACCGAAGTCCAGACCGGAATCCTGCATGGATCCCGCCGGCTGGGGCTGGTAGGCCAGGCATTTAATGGCATCCTGCGCCCCACCCTCAACCGGTCCGAAAACCTGTTCGTGCCATGGATCAGCAGTCTCACCACGGTTGAGAAAAACGCAATCCAAGCCCGGCGTTTCTTTCACCAGCTTTCATCAATTGGATTTTTGTCCACGAGCTTGGCGGCGGTTGCACAACGCGAACGGAGCCGCCTGCAGTTGTCCCATGTAAGCCGGATTTATCGCTCGGTCTATGGGTGGGCGCTGATCGCTGCGGGGTTGGTTTTGCTCCTGCTCCTCTTCTACATCAATGCGTTGATTGGCAACCTGATGGCCACCCGACGAATCCGAGATACCGAGGCCCAACGCAACCAGTCCGCCATTCTCAAGCTACTCGACGAGCTCGCCGGACTTTCGGATGGGGATCTCACGGTGCAGG
>JAJYFY010000121.1 GCA_021785265.1 Pseudomonadota bacterium | reverse complement strand
CCTGACCACCGATCGGCTGCGCCGCGGCGTATTCCGCAGCGTCCCCGAACTCGTGTCGGCCATCAAGGACTACGTCGCTACTCACAATGAAGACCCCAAGCCCTTCATCTGGACCGCCAAGGCCACGCACATCTTGCAAAAGGTCATCCGCGCCAATCAGCGGTTAAGTTCCAAACAGAAAGAAGCACTACACTAGAGAGCCACACACGACAAAGGCGAGGCGTAGCTCCGCGATGCATCGTGCCGATGAGACCGGTTCTTGTGGTAGCGGGGGCAGGATTTGAACCTGCGACCTTCGGGTTATGAGCCCGACGAGCTGCCAGACTGCTCCACCCCGCACCCTTTATTGAGCTTGACATTGTAAACCGTAAGAACCCGTCTCGCAATCAAGGCCCGATGGAACCTGCGTTCCATGGACTCGGGGGGATCGAGAATCCAGAACCGTGAGGGGTCTACCCCCCATCTCCTCGCTATCGTTGAATCGCCCAGGCGCAAAGCCCCCATAACGCATTCGGGATCAGTCCCAGAATAAAGAGGGCGAGCCCGTTGAGTGAAAGAATGAGCTCAGGTACATTGAACTCCCCCTTCACCAACGGATGGTCGGCCCGATCGAAGTACATGATCTTGACGACCCGCAGGTAGTAAAAAGCGCCGACGACCGCCATCAGGACAGCAAAAACAGCGACGATGGGGAAACCCGCGCCCAGAAGAGCCCGTAACACGGCCAGCTTGGCCCAAAACCCCACAAACGGGGGAACACCGGCCAGTGAAAACATGGCAAAAAGCATGAGCAGCGACCACCAGGGCTGGGACTGGCCCAGTCCCGCAAGATCATCCACTGCCTCGATATCATGCCCCCGTGAACGGATGGCCAGGAGGAGGCCAAAGGCAACTGCCGTCATCAGCACGTAGACCAGTGTGTAGTAAACCGCGGCCACTTCACCCTCATGTGTCCCGGTCGCGATACCCAGCAGGATAAATCCGACATGCCCGATCGCCGAATAAGCCAGGAGACGCTTGAAATTGGTCTGCAGAAGCGCACCCAGGTTACCCACCAGAAGCGACAGGATCGCGATCCCGACGAGCATACTGCTCCAATCACGAACCAGCGGGGAGAGACCCGAGCTGAGCAAGCGGACAAACAGGGCAATGGAGGCCAGTTCGGGCAGGGTCGCAACGAAAAGCGTGATCGGGGTGGGTGCACCTTCGTAGACATCAGGTACCCACATGTGAAAGGGTGCCGCCCCAAATTTGAAGGCCAGTGCAACCAGCACAAACACGGCGGCAACCCACGCCAGCACGGCTTCCGGGCCGGTCGCCATCAGGTCAGCCGATAGGCTGGCAAGCGACAGGGTACCGGTCAACCCGTAGAGCAGCGACAAACCATAGAGCAGAATACCGGAAGCGATGGCCCCCAGAAAAAAATATTTCATGGCGGCTTCGGCAGCCGGAATTCGTTCCCGATCGATTGAAATCAGGGTATAGAGGGACAGAGACAGTAACTCGAGACCGAGATAGAGCACGAGGAGGTTTGCGGCCGTGATAATCACGACCACGCCGAGCGTTGCCGTCAGCACCAAGGCATGGTACTCCCCTCCTCCGAGACCATGACGCTCCATGTCAGTCACTGAGTAAAACAGGATAACCAAGGCGCCCAAGCAGGCCGCCGCAACAAAAACCCTCGAAAACGTGTCGATCACGAGGCTTCCATCGTAAAACACGCCTTGGCTTGCCCCATTCCACAACAGGGCCTCGATCAGGGCCAGCGCCAGAGCCAGCAACGCCGTGGCCGGAATGGCCGATTTCAAAAAGTGCTCAGGAAGGCGGGTCCTCAGGGCCTCGAATCCCACCACAACGAGTACACCGATCGCAATCCAGATTTCCGGAGCCATGGCTGAAAATGACATCATGATGCGTGCTCCCGGTTCATCATCTTCTCCCTCATCCGATCTTGGTCGCGAGGGCCTGCCGGACCAGGTGCGCCACCGAAGCCCGCATGACGTTCATGAGCGGAGCCGGCCACAAGCCCAACACGAGAACCGGCACGGCAAGGCTCCACAAAACCAGCCGTTCCCGCCAGTCGAGACCCGGCAGCCCCGAAACCGCCTCGCTCCGGACCGGACCGAAGACCACCCGTTTCATGAGCCACAGGGTGAAACCTGCGCCAATGATCAGGTTGAGTGCTGCCCCAAGACTCCACCACGGATTAGCCTGCCAAGTCGACAGGATGACCTGGAACTCGCCCACGAAGCCGCTCGTTCCGGGCAAACCGACATTTGCCATCGCGAAAAAGACAAATAGGGCGCCGAATGCGGGCATGACTTTCGCCACTCCACCGTAGGTCCCGATCTCGCGAGAATGGAGCCGGTCATAGAGCACACCCACCGACAGGAAAAGCGCGGCCGAAACCAGTCCATGTGAGACCATCTGGAAAATGCCCCCCTCCACCCCCATGCGGGCGGCCTCGGTCGTGAGCGCACCCATCATGAAATACAGGGCAAAAAATCCCAGCGTCACAAAGCCCATGTGCACGATCGACGAGTAGGCGATCAGCTTTTTCATATCGGTCTGAACCAGTGCCACGAAGCCGATATAGAGGATGGCGACCAGCGACAGCGCCACCATGAGTCCGGCAAAGTAGCGGCTGGCATCCGGGGCGATGGGCAACGACAACCGCAGGAAGCCGTACGCCCCCATCTTGAGCATGATCGCGGCCAGAATGACGGATC
>JAJYFY010000058.1 GCA_021785265.1 Pseudomonadota bacterium | reverse complement strand
TTCACGGGCCAAGCGGTTCAGGTCAATGGCAAACTGATCAAGCAGGCTTTTCTCATTTGGATGGACTGGAAGCGGGCGTTCCACCTCGGTATCTGATACTGGTTCCCGCTCTTCGGCGGATTCATCGTCCCGCCCTTTGGAGATCCCATGCGAGATAAAATTGATCACATCAAGTCGGGTAACACCCTGCCGGTTCAGGATATAGATCGCCTGAGTTTCCCGTTCCCCAAAAAGTGAAACCAGTACGTTCGTGGGCGTTACTTCCTTTTGTCCGGAAGACTGGACTTGAAGGAGCGCCCTTTGCAATACCCTCTGGAACCCCAAGGTCGGCTGGATTTCGACATCAGGACTCTTGAGGATCGGGGTATGGTGATTGAGATAGGACGCGAGCTCGCTTTTCAGCGCTTCCACGTTGGAACCACAAGCTTTAAGAACTGCTTGGACATTTCCCGAGTCCAGCAGCGATAAAAGCAGGTGTTCTACTGTCATGAACTCATGACATTGATCACGCGCATGCCGGAAGGCTTGATTCAAGCACTGATCCAGCTCCCGGCTAAGCATCAGATCGCCTCCAGCGTGCACATCAGGGGATGTTCATGCTGACGTGCGTAATCACGGATTTGCATGACCTTGGTTTCCGCAATCTCATAGGAAAAAACACCGCAAATTGCCCGACCCCGGGTATGGACATGCAACATCACCTGGGTCGCCTGTGGCCGTTCCATGTGGAAAAACTTTTCCAGGACTTCAACGACGAAATTCATAGGCGTGAAATGGTCATTGAGCAGAATGACCTGGTACATCCGGGGTTGCTCCACTTGCGGCAGTGAAGTTTCGGGTGCCAGTTCCTGGCCAGGCCAGCGATCTTGACTCATGTTCCGATTGTAACTCAAACGCAGGAGTGTCAAGCCGGACATCGCAATCCGATCGAACGCGATCTGCGTGCCGGACGCATCAGTGCCGCGCAGCTTCTGCCGCGAAGCGTGGCAGACCGCACTGCTGTCAAATCCGTTATAATCACGAAGGAGAAACCTCACAAGAGCACCACACTACGTCACTGAGAGAGCTTCTACCCGTCCACTGAAACGGGGCAGGTCCAAACACCGTCCTTCCTCACACCCGCCTCAGACTCCTTACTCCGCTACCAATGGCTCCTCCCATACCCTCCCGAGTGCCAAAGGGACTGGACTCCTACACTTGTGATTCGACCATGATCCCGATACGATAAGGCTTGGTTCGACCCGGCGAGCCGCAGGATTTTGGCTCTTCATGAACATCGTTTCGCACGCTTCCCACTCGCTACGAGTGCATATCGCCCCACCCCGATCATGGGTTCCACGGATACTGATTAAAACCCCAGGAATCATGACGTTGCTGCTTGTAGGGATCCTCGCATGGCTGACCGCACAGCTCACTTGGACCCTTGTCGGGATCCTCAGCCCCTCGACAGACCTCAACCCCCTCATGCTCCATGTCACCCCTCCCCAGACCCCCCTTCCCGTTCTGATCCGAGAAGCCAGTGAATCCCCGCTTTTTGGCCAGCCCGACACTGGCCGACCTCTGTCTCAAATCAGCCCGACCCACCTGGCATTGACGCTATTGGGAATTGCTATTAGCCCCCAACCGGAAAGTTCATGGGCTATTATCGCGGAAGGTCGTGAACAAGGCGCACCGGAACAGGTTTTCACCACGGGTTCCACGTTGCCGAGTGGTGCGCGTATCGTGTCTATCCAACCTCTGGAGGTGATCTTGAATTTGGGCGGTGAACTGCAGTCATTGGTTCTCGATTCGACCGGAGAGACTCCTTCGCCGGCAGGACCCGGATCAGCCGAAATGCCTAATCGCTCGCCTGGGCTACCCGGACTGCTTGCCCGCAGGCCCACAGCGCTCATGCAATATATCCATCCGATGGCCGTTTTCAAGAACGGACAGTTTGCCGGCTACCGGGTCTTTCCCGGCTTGCACCCCCGACTCTTCATGCAGGTCGGATTGATGCCGGGCGATATCATCCAACAAATCAATGGCGAAACCCTAACCGGTCCGATCCAGAGCCTGAACCTGCTCAGAAGTTTGGGCAACTCCCAGCAACCCATTCAACTTACCGTCGACCAGCATGGGCAAACCCGAATCATCACACTCCCGTCCCATGCGCTGACCGATTCGATCCCTCACTGACCAGCACCACAGAGTGTAATGAGTCATCTCTCATGAAACCACGATTAACCCGCCTCCACCGCTCCTTGACAGTTCTCATTCTGATCAGCGTGCCTTTTTTACCGACTCTGGCACTCGCACAGCCAGCCAATCCGATTTTGAAAACCGGTGGCATCATTCTGAATTTCAAACATGCCAAAATCAGGGCGGTGGCTCGTCTGATCAGCCATATGACGGGGGAAGATTTCATTCTGAATCCCCAGATCCAAGGAAACGTCACGATTATCTCAACTCAGCCGATCAGTCCACACGAAGTCTTTGCCACTTTTCTCGCAGTCCTCCAAGTGCACGGATACGCAGCTGTCCCAGTCGCCCCTCACCTTTTCAAGATTGTCCCAGCACTCGAGGCCCACGAAATGCCTGGCCGTATCCTGCCCCGTCGGCATGCCGGAGTCCCTGGCGATAGTTTGACGACTGACGTGCTCCACCTGCATTTCGTGAATGCCGCTGACTTGGTACCTGTATTGCGCTCCCTGATGGGACCTTCAGCCCAACTGAGTGCCTACGCGCCCACTAATAGCTTGATCGTATCGACCCGGTACAACAATCTGATCCGGTTAATGAGAATCGTGAGGGCAGTAGACGAGCCCATCGGATTTAATATCTTTCATCTGCATTATGCCTCGGCCAACACGGTTTCCCGCGTACTCACAAAGCTGGTTGCCGGACAGACCACTGGATCCGCCCCGCTCTGGATTGCTGCTGATGAGCGAAACAACAGTATCCTCGTACGGGGCTCGCCCGAGGAACGACTCGAGGTAAAATCCCTGATCGAGCAGCTGGATACCCCAGTTCACCATGGAGCGGCCGGTAATACCGAGGTGATCCACCTCCGCTATGCCCGGGCAACCTCCCTGGCCAAAATCCTCGAACGTTACGTCCGGGCAGCTCAGTCCGCACAAAAAGCCACCAAAAAGGGAGCCCGATCCAGCCATTTCCGTGCCGTTGTTGTGGCTGATAAAAGCACAAATTCCCTGGTTATCACGGCACCGCTCCGCATGATGCGTTCAATCCGGTCGGTCATCAAGAAACTGGACATCCGGCAGGCTCAAGTCCTGGTCCAGGCTATTATTGCGGAACTCACGACAAATGCGGCTGCCCAACTCGGCATCACCTGGGTGACGGATGCCCTCGGCACAGCAGGTACCGCTGCGCTCACCAACTTCAGTGGCACCGGCACAGGCGTTGTCCAAGTAGGACAAGCCTATCTCGGCAGTACCAGTGGTGGCATTCCCTCTGGTGCGACAGCAACCTCGGTGTTGAGCGCAGTGCCGGATGGGCTGCTGCTGGGCGTGGGCCGGATCGTGCAAAATGGCCTTAGTTTTGCCGCCCTACTGAATGCCCTTTCGTCAAACACCGCAATCAATATCCTCTCCACCCCGAGCCTCCTTGCTTTGGACAACCAGAAAGCCAAGATTGAAGTTGGCCAAAAGGTTCCCTTCACGACCGGCCAATATGCCTACAGTGGGGTAGCCAGCGCAGGTGCATCGGCTTCGAGCATCGTCAACCCCTTTCAAACCATCGAACGACATGAGGTGGGCATTATTCTGCAGATCCAGCCGCAGATCAGTGCAGGCAATTCGGTGATTCTCAAAATCAAGCAGAAGGACTCCACACTGGCTCCTCAAATCAGTGGGGCGGTTGATCTGATCACGAACAACCGGAACATCGAGACCACCATCCTTGTCAATAACCGGCAAATCATCGTCTTGGGTGGGATGATCAGCGACCAGATCTCCACAAGCCGGGAGCAGGTACCGTTCCTGGGGAGCATCCCCCTCCTGGGCAATCTATTCCGTTATCGCAGTACCAGTAAGCAAAAAGAAAACCTCATGGTGTTTCTCCGTCCCACCATTCTCCGAACCAAGGCACAGGCGTCCTTGTATACCCAGCGGGATTATGGCCTGATCCGCAGTTATGAGCTGGCACATCAACGCCCCATTCCGCTGATGGCCGGGTCGAAACGCCCGACCCTTCCAGCCCTGCCACACCCCTCGACTCGGGTTGGCCCCCAATCCTCAGGACCGGGAGGACCAGATGGCAAACCCTGATCCTGAAACCCACATGGAGTCATTACCAACTAGAGTACTGAAAGCTGCATCAAAGCCAGAATCTGCTCCATCCAACCGGCTGCCATTCATCTTCGCCAAGCGGTATGGAGTCCTCTTGTGTCAACAGCCCGACTTGAAGGAATCCCGTCTCGTCTGCCGCGAGGATACGCCGGCCCTTGCCTTGATCGAGTCACATCGCGTCCTGGGTCACGGCTATCCGCTTGAGGTCGTCTCCGGAGAAGACTTTGCGCATTTGTTACAACAAAGCTACGAACAACACTCGGGCCAGACCATCCACTCCATGGAAAGTTTTGATGGATCTGCAGATTTGCAAAGTGTAGCTGAGCAGCTTCCCGAACCAGAGGACCTATTGGAAAGTGACGATGACGCACCCATTATCCGCCTGATCAATGCGCTTTTTACCGAAGCCGTCAAAAACAATGCCTCTGACATTCATATTGAACCCTTCGAAAACCGTCTGACCGTTCGTATGCGGATTGACGGTGTATTAAGGGAAGTCCTAGCATCCCGGCACGCGGTGGCCCCTCTGGTTGTCTCGCGTGTGAAGGTGATGGCCAAACTGGATATCGCGGAAAAGCGTCTTCCTCAAGATGGCCGCATTTCGTTACGGCTTGCCGGACGTGCTGTCGACGTCCGGGTTTCAACCATCCCGTCGAGCCATGGAGAACGCGTGGTCCTCCGTCTGCTGGACAAGCAGGCCGGGCGATTGGATCTGGAACAACTCGGGATGCCTAGTTTAGTGCAAGAGGCCATCCACGAATCGATCCGCAGCCCTCACGGAATTATTCTTGTCACCGGGCCGACGGGTTCAGGGAAAACAACCACGTTGTACGCCGCACTGATGAAACTAAATGACAGAACACGAAACATTATGACCGTCGAAGATCCGATCGAGTACTACATCGATGGAATTGGCCAGACCCAGGTCAATACCAAGGTGGACATGACGTTTGCGAGAGGATTGAGGGCCATCCTCAGACAAGACCCGGATGTGGTCATGGTGGGTGAGATCCGGGATCTCGAGACCGCTGAAATCGCGGTTCAGGCCAGTCTCACCGGACATTTGGTCTTGTCCACTCTGCATACCAACACGGCTGTGGGTGCGTTTGCCCGGCTGCGAGATATGGGCGTGGAACCCTTTTTGCTTTCCTCCAGCCTGATTGCCGTAATGGCGCAACGTCTCGTCCGGCTTCTGTGTCCTGCCTGCAAACGACCAGATGAGCCCACTGAATACGAAAGTCGTCTCCTTCAAAAGCAGCTCACGGGGCACGCAGCTCCGATCCTGCTCTATCGGGCATCGGGATGTCCAGAGTGTAACCATACGGGGTTTAGAGGCCGGACCGGCATCTACGAATACGTCAGTGTGGACTCTACATTGCGACGGATGATCCATGACGGAAACTCGGAGCAGGAGATTGAACGCTATGCTCGGACCCTGACTCCCGGAATCAGGGAGGACGGCCTAAACCGCATTGTCCAGGGCTGGACCACCTGTGAAGAAGTCCTGCGGGTCACACGGACCGACTAGACATGGGTGCATACGAGTATGTTGCCCTCACTGCCGATGGCCGTCAGCAAAAAGGCCTAACGGAAGCAGAGACAGCCAAGGCCGCCCGGCAACAGTTGCGGGAAAATGGACTGATTCCCCTTCAAATCAATGAAGCGGCCGGCTCAGAGCAAGGCCCGATCTCCCCGAGGGGGAATCTCTGGGGGAGAACCCGAGTTTCTGCACGGGAACTGGCTCTGATGACCCGGCAGATTTCGACTCTCGTACGATCCGGTCTGCCGGTTGAAGAGGCCCTTTCTACGGCAGCCCAGCAAAATGAAAACCCCCGCCTCAAAAAAATCCTCCTCGCTGTTCGAGCCAAGGTCATGGAAGGGTATCCGCTCGCAATGGGTTTGGCTGCATTCCCCCACGTCTTTCCCGAAATTTTTCGCGCAACGGTTGCAGCCGGTGAGCAGTCCGGTCATCTGGATGGTGTTTTGGAACGCCTGGCCGATTTTGCCGAAAACCGGCAAATGGTCCGGCAAAAGATCACCTTGGCTTTGGTGTATCCCCTTTTGCTTTCCGGCGTCGCCATTCTGATTGTGGTGGGCCTCCTGATCTATGTGGTACCGGAAATCGTAACCGTGTTCAAGAACATCGGTCATCGTCTGCCTCTTTTGACACGCGCCCTGATTGCCCTCAGCACATTCCTGCGAGAAAACGGGATGCTCCTTCTGATCGGTCTGATCGCTCTTTCTTTCCTGGCCGCTCGACTCATCCGCCGTCCATCGATCCGGACCCGACTGCACCACCTCTGGCTCCGCTTGCCGATTTTTGGCCGGATCAGCCGTGGAATCAATACTGCCCAGTTCACGCGCACTCTGAGTATTCTCACGGGTAGCGGTGTCCCGGTCCTTGAAGCACTGCAAATCTCAGGACAGGTCATCACCAATATCCCGATGCAGGAAGCTGTTCAACAAGCGACCGAGCGGGTGCGGGAGGGATCGACCATCCACCGAGCCCTGTCCCAGAGCCGGCTTTTCCCCGCCATTACAGTCCACCTGATTGCCAGTGGAGAATCCAGTGGTAAACTGGAACTCATGCTGGAACGTGCGTCTATCAACCAGGAGAAAGAGCTGGAATCCATGGTGGGTACCTTGCTCAGTATCTTGGAACCGATGATGATCCTGATCATGGGTGGGGTGGTCCTCACGATTGTTTTGGCAATTCTGCTGCCGATTTTTGAACTCAACCGCCTGATTCATTAAGACAGACAAACCATGATCCCGCACTTCAGCGACCACGCAGCCAATGAACGGACTTTTCTTGCTTGGGTACGAACGGTCATTGCCCTGATGGCCTTTGGATTTTTGATCGAGAAATTTAATCTTTTCTTACGGTATTTAGCCTATGCTATCCATACACCCAGCCACTCCCACTCCATGCGGATGCCTTATATGCATGGAGTCGGCGAAGGGATAGTGGCATTGGCGATCCTTGCACAGATTCTTGCGACCTACCGTTTTTTTTCCAACCGAAGAAACCTGTTACGGGAGGACTGCATCCCTTTTCAGGGAGGCATGGAGGAAGCTGCAGTGGCAATCCTGCTG
Organism: Pseudomonadota bacterium; assembly: GCA_021785265.1. Classification (GTDB taxonomy): domain Bacteria; phylum Pseudomonadota; class Gammaproteobacteria; order JAKAQQ01; family JAKAQQ01; genus JAJZIH01. The sequence continues at coordinate 3,319 of JAJYFY010000058.1, read as the reverse complement.
ACAGGAATGGGACTGTTGCTGCTGGTTTTTCTATCCGCGACTCATTGAACCCATCCGCAGCGGTTATAATGGGACATGGATTTCATTGTCTCAACTCCTGCCCTTCTCTTTGGGTTTGACCGGCACGAACGGACCCTCTCGTGCATCAGGCGAGAAACACCATGAAAAAACCAGCGACGCAATCTGGCCTCGTCCTGCCCGAATCCATCTGGTCAAGGGCCGACAAGGACCTGGTCGGAACCACGCTCGGAACAGGGCGCATCTGGTTCACCATTGGCCAAGGATTATTGAACGAAGTTTTTTACCCCCGTATCGATATTCCACAGATCCGAGATCTTAACTTTGTGGTGGCGGACGGGAAAAATTACTGGTCCGACCTCCGGCAGGAAAACTCCTACGAACTGGAGGAACTGGAGCCCGGTCTGCCCCTCATCGTCTGCCATCACCGGAACCCAAAGTTCAACCTGTCGTTACGGATCTGTCCAGACTTGTGCCGTGACGTCATCCTGGTTGATTACCACTATGAAACCAAAAACCCGGCTCTTGAACTCTTTTTTATCCTGACACCTCGGGTGGGGAACACCAATCTCAACCAGCACGGAACGACTTTCATCCGTGGACTTCTCCGGGCTATTGCGGCAGAACAGGGACCTTTTGGCCTTGCGCTGATGGGGTCGTTCCACGGCGATGATGTACTTTCCCGCCTTCAGGTTGGACTGCTTGGGCAAACCGATGCGTGGACTGACCTCAACCAGAACAACACCCTGACACATGAAAACCCGGAAGCAGGCCCTGGTGTTCTGACACTGGCGGGTGCCCTGAAAAACGAGGGAACACTGGCTATTGGGTTTTCCAGCTCTGCTTCGGCCGCAGCTACACTGGCAGCTTCCGCACTGGTGGAACCTTTCGAGAAGTCCTGGCACGGAGCACGTGAATCCTGGAAAGGCTGGCAATCTTCCTTCCGGATCGAAGAAACAACCCCGCTGGAGTTTCGTCCCATGATGGCTCGATCCATCCTGGTTTTGAAAAGCCATCAGGATCGGGCTTTCCCCGGTGCGATGGTCGCCAGCCTGAGCGTCCCCTGGGGCGAATCTCTGACCACGCTCGAGGGTCACAGCACCGGGGCTGGCTATCACCTCGTCTGGCCGCGGGATCTGGTTGAAAGCGCAATGAGCTTTTTCATCCTAGGCCAACCTGCGGAAGCCTTACGTGTTCTGTCCTACCTGATCGCCACACAGCAACCAGACGGGCACTGGTTCCAGAACCAGTGGCTCGGCGGCCGCCCCTACTGGGAAGGCATTCAACTGGACGAGGCTGCATTCCCCGTTCTGCTCGCGGGCTTTCTCCGCGAGGCCGGCGCACTGGGTTCGGTACAGGTGACGGAGATGGTCCGGCGTGCCCTGACCTTTATCGTTCATTCTGGTCCCGCCACCGATCAGGACCGCTGGGAAGAAGACTCGGGCATCAACTCATTCACTTTAGCTGTCTTGATTTCAGCTTTAGTCGAAGGATCGGTTCACCTCAAACGCAATGAAGCCGACTTTGTACTTTCGATCGCGGACGAGTGGAATGCCAGTCTGGAAGAATGGTGCTATGTCACGAACACAGACCTCGCCCGCCAACATGAGGTAGACGGCTACTATGTTCGAATCGCTCCTCGCGAAGTGCTTGGAAACCGATCGGCATTAAACCGTAGCCTCCTGATCCACAACCGTTCAGATGGCGCATCCCCACCCGCCAGTGAACAGATTGCAATGGATTTTCTCCAACTGGTTCGCTATGGACTCCGTTCACCCATGGATCCCCATATCCTGTCCACCCTGAAGGTTGCCGATGCACTACTGGCTGTAGAAACTCCCTCGGGTCCCGTCTGGCACCGGTACAACGGTGACGGCTACGGTGAACATCAAGATGGACATTCATTTAATGGTACGGGGATAGGTCGCGGCTGGCCGCTGCTCGTCGGTGAACGTGGACATTATGCGTTGGCCGCAGGCCAGGATCCTCTCCCTTACCTGCATGGGATGACCAAGATGACAGGACCCGGCGGCCTGATCCCGGAACAGGTCTGGGATCAGGCTGATCTACGCGATGCCGGTCTCCGAGGCGGAAAACCCACCCGGTCTGCCATGCCACTCCTGTGGGCTCATGCCGAGTTCATTAAGCTTTGTGCCAGCCGCTCTGCCGGGCGAATCCTTGACCTGCCAGCCACTGTGTGGAAACGCTACCAGGGGAAAAAACCAAAACGGTCCTACGTGGGATGGTCCTACAATTGCCAGCGGAAACAGATCCCAGCGGGACTCCCGTTGCGCATCCTGCTCTCGGCCCCTGGACTGATCCACTATGGCCATGACGGATGGCAGGAACCCAAGGACCTCAGCGCTGAATACGGCGGCCTCGGACTCTATTATGCGGACCTGCCCACCGCCCACCTGGCACCAGGCCAGTCGATTCAGTTCACTTTCCGCTGGCTGAATGGCCGATGGGAAGGCCAGGATTTCTCGCTGGTCGTTGCAGATTCCGGAGACACGGGATCGATTTGAACGAAGAGGTGGTCATGAAACCGATCGAACAGCTGAAACGGGTCCCCCAGAGTTTATGGTTGGACTATATCCGCCGTGGCATGTTGACCAGTGGAACACTCCAGCGCTACCTCAAGGACTTCAATCTACGGGGTCTGACCTCCAATCCGACGATTTTCGACCATGCCATCGCAGAAAGCAGTGATTATGATGACGCGATCTCGCGTTACGATCCGTTTTCAGGCCAATCGATCGAGGAACTCTTCTTCAGCCTAGCAGTGGAAGATCTCCAAGACGCTGCGGATTGCTTCCGCCCCATCTACGAACAATGCCAGGGCACGGACGGCTTTGTTTCCCTTGAAGTCTCACCCCGCCTGGCGAATGATACTGCGGGAACGATCAGACAAGCGGAACACCTCTGGCAGGCGGTCGATCGCCCGAACCTGCTGATCAAGGTCCCAGGAACCGAGGCCGGGATCCAAGCCCTTGAAACGCTGATCGCCAAGGGAATCAACGTCAACGTAACCCTGCTTTTCTCCGCCGTTCAATATCGTGCCGCTGCGAAAGCCTTCTGGGCAGGTCTGGAAAAGCGTTTGGAACGGAACTTATCCCTGAACATTGCCTCTGTGGCCTCCCTTTTCATTTCCCGGTGGGATGTCTACGCCACCGCACATGAGCCTCGCCTAGAGCGAAATCAGTTAGGCTTGGCGGTTGCCCGCCAGACCTACTCGGTCTATGAGGAACTCTACGGCTCTTCCGGCTGGAAACGCCTAGCGACGGCGGGTGCGCACACCCAG
>JAJYFY010000120.1 GCA_021785265.1 Pseudomonadota bacterium | reverse complement strand
GCCCGCCCCGCCAGGCGTCTTGAACGCCACGATCGTGGCCGGGCTGCTGCGGGATGCGGTCATCCGTCCCGCCCTCGATAGCCTGGCCTTTCTGCACCTGTCCCAGGCCCACGATCTCACGGTGCGAAATGCGCCGTGGATCGCGGATAACCCGGAGGCCCCACGCAAGCCCCGGGGCTATCTCCCCATGTTCCAGTCTCCGGCCGGATTCCTGGTCGGATGTCTGCTCTTTCACTATCTGGTCCTGCTGACGGACCAGTCCACCCATGCCCATCGGACCTACCGGGCGGCGGCGGAAGGACAGCGGCTGGTGATCGACGTGGACATGGCGAAGCCCTCCATCCAGATTTATCTTCCCGAGCCGGTGGCCCTGGCGATAGGGCACGCGGTAGCCTCGCACCACATCCTCGGCAAAAGCGTTGCGTGATTCTGGCTACCGATCCCCGCTGGCTCCGGCTATACCCCGATACGTGGGCTATACGTACTGGAAACCGGAGAAATTTGATGCTGGAAGACGATTTTCACACCCTCGCGGCGGCGGCAACCGCCCGCCTCTTTGCCAACCTGGTTCTGGTCGCCCAAGAGACCAGCCCCGTGGATCGACAGGAGGATTTCGACGGCCGTTGCCGGGATCTGCTGACCGACCTGCAATCTGGCCTCGATGCCTGCTTGCAAGATCCCGGCGAGCGGGAGCCCTACATTTTTGCCCTGCATTACTGCGACGTAGCCAAGGGCAGGTATTGGCACGACCCGGTGGCCTTGGCCATGGAGGCCGGACTCAGCCACCTCGCGCCGGCTTTTGAGGAGTTGTCTCAAACTCCAGCCGAAGCGATCCGGGACTGGCTCAAAGCGCACGCGGACAAGCCGCATACCCTGGCCTGGCTGTCCGAGCAGACCGCCGCTTTGATGGTGGCGGACGCCTCCACGCAAACCGTTCAGTGAAAGGGGGATCCATGTCTGAACTCGATGACCTGGAGGCGGTGGCGTCCGGAGCACCCTCGCCGTCGTCGCAAAAGCCAAAACCCGCGCCCACGCTGGGTGGAATCCTGTCTCAGGCGGAAGCCGCAGGACACCCGAAATCCGCTCTGGAGTCTCTACGGTCCCATGCGGATCTGATTCGCCGCATATCCGGGATAGCGAAGATCGACCTGGACGCTGAAATACAAGCCGTCTGGGATCATCTGCCCAACTTCCGGCGGGCTCGGGCAGAGCGGGAGCGCGAGGCGGCATCCCAGTCCGCCTGCCCGGCCGAGCGCGCGGCGCGTTTACGCCACGCCGAGCAGCTGGCAACACAAGCGCAGAATCTGGCCAGCCCAAGCGCGGAAAATCGATTCCGGGCCCGTGCCCTGGTGACGGAGTTGTCCATCCGCCTTGCTGCCCGGCTGCGCGGTATCGAGGTGTCCCTGCCGAACGTGGAACCGTCGAGCCTCAGGACCTTCGAGAAGACCTTTCAGGATCATACGCGGGGAGTCGAGGCCTCCGGGATGTCCCGTCAGGACGCCCAGCACGCGGCCCGTCTGGCTTTTCTGCAAGCCTTGGTCGAGGCGGACGCCACCCCGGACGATCCGGCAGGCTTGCGGGCGGCTATCGTGCGATACCGCAAGAACACGACCCGGGACTATGGGGTGGAGCCCGGCCATCTGCACGACCAACCGCTGTCCGAGACGCCGCAAGCGATTGAAGTCCCGGCTCAGGGTGAATCCGAGGCCCTGGATACGGATCGGGCCATCGCGGTATCCCGGCTATCCCGATCCCTGTCCCTGGCCGCCGCCGCGGAACTCAACCCCAGGCATTACGCCATCTACCGGGTCCTCTCCGAAAACACGCATCTGTTCGATTGGCGGCTGGAGCCGGACGGGAAACTCGTCTTCGTCAAGCGCGACGGAGCCGGGCGGGGCGAGAATATCGCCGTCCAGGTCATGCAGGAGGTCGGCGGGTATGCCGGCCGAGGGGCGGCCTACCGTGCCGTTCACGACACCCTGGACCGTCTCGGGGTAGCCCTCCATAAGTACGGCCGTGACGTGACCATCGAGGATATTCCTGTCGAGAAGCGGACTCGCGCCACCGACCGCCTGACGGCGAGCCGGGAGCAGGTGATGGAAGCGGCCCGAACCCAGCGGACGCCGGCCGAGACCGTTCCAGTATCCCCGAAGCGGGAAGCCGCCGAGATCGAATAGGCGTCCGCCGACCCCATCCAGGCCCGCCCACCGTGGCGGGCTTTGTCTGTCAGTCTCCTGCCGAAGGCACGCGCACGAGGTACACCTTCGGCTTTCCACACCCGCTGGACGCTTGTGTCGGCGCGAGGACGCCCGATTCTACGAAGCGGGCGAAACATCGCCTCGCCTGGGCGATAGAGCATCCGGCCTGCTGCGCCACCATCCTGACTGCGCCGTCGAAGCGCCATTTATCGTTCCCCCATGTGGTTTGTTCCAGGATGGCCCGCAGTAGCGTGGCGCATCGAGACGACAGGGGAATGCATTCTGCGACCAGTACCCGATCCCGGATGACGGACGGCAGCCTTTTCCGTCCTGCTATTATCTGTTGCTCCGGCCAGGGTTCCTCCGTTGTCCCCGATCCATCGCGGACAACGTAGACCTTCGGCTTCCCACACCCATTGGACACTTTCGTCGGGGCGAGGATTCCCGATTCTACGAAGTGGGCGACACACCGGATCGCCTGGGCGGTGGAGCATCCGGCCTGCTGCGCCACCGCCCTGACTGCTCCGTCGAAGCGCCATTTATCGTTCCCCCATGTGGTTTGTTCCAGGATGGCCCGCAGTAGCGTGGCGCATCGAGACGAC
>JAJYFY010000057.1:10027-11015 GCA_021785265.1 Pseudomonadota bacterium | reverse complement strand
AATGCGGTGGACGCAGCGGTTGCCGTGGGTTATGCCCTGGCCGTGACGGATCCCTGCTGCGGTAACCTGGGGGGTGGCGGCTTTATGGTTTACCGTCCAGCCCATGGGCAGGCTCGGTTCCTGGACTTCCGGGAGGTCGCACCCCGGGCGGCAACCCCAAGTCTCTATCTGGATGCCCGAGGCGAACCGGTGCCCGGGGAAAGCCTGTGGTCCTGGAAGGCCATTGGCGTTCCAGGAACAGTGGCGGGACTTGAGGAAGCACGCCGTCTCTGGGGTACGTGGTCCACTTCCCGCCTCTTGGCGCCGGCGATCCAGCTGGCCCGGAGAGGGTTCCGCCTGAGCCAGGGGCAGCATCGTGAGCTCGTGGCCGATGCCCGGAGACTTCGCGACGATCCGTCCGCCATGCGGATCTTCTTCAGGGATGGGCAGCCACTGCCGGCCGGCACGCGCATCCGCCAACCGACACTCGCCCTCACCCTGGCCCGTATCGCCAAAGGCGGTGCCCGCGCTTTCTATCAGGGGGAACCGGCCCACGCCGTGGTGGCCGCGAGCCTAAGAAACGGAGGTATTCTTTCGCTGGCCGATTTTGCGGATTACCGGCCAGTCGTGACCCGGCCGCTCACCTGCCGCTTCGCGGGAGATCGGGTGATTACGGCACCCCCGCCCGGTGGAGGGGCGACCCTGTGCGAGATGCTCAACATCCTTTCCGGATATTCCTTGAACCGCGAGGGGTTCCACCGTGCTCGGTCGATTCACTTTATCGCGGAGGCCATGCGTTGGGCTTATGCGGATCGCAATCGGTTCCTGGGAGATCCGGCCTTTGTGAAGATGCCGTTACGACGTCTGTTGTCTGCCCGTTACGCGCAAAAAATCCGTGACCGCATCGCACCCGAGAAGGCTACGCCTTCCTCCGACGTGCGGCCGGGCATCCGGGTGGTCCAGGAAGGTCACGACACGACTCAGTACTCAATCGTGGATCGTGACGGGA
>JAJYFY010000057.1:0-10017 GCA_021785265.1 Pseudomonadota bacterium | reverse complement strand
GTCTCCGTCACCTATACCCTGAACACTTTTTTCGGCACCGGACTCATGGCACCGGGTACCGGCTTTTTCCTCAACAACGAGATGGATGATTTCACGACCGCGCTTGGACATCCCAATACCTATGGCCTCGTGCAAGGGCGCATCAATGCCATCGCCCCGGGCAAAAGACCACTTTCGTCCATGACCCCCACTATTGTGACCCAGGCACATCGGGTCGAGATCGTAACGGGGAGCCCGGGTGGATCGACGATCACGACCACGGTACTCCAGATCCTGCTCAACCGACTTGTCTACCATCTGGGGGCGTCGGCCTCCGTCGATGCGCCCCGTGTTCACATGCAGTGGCTTCCAGATGTGCTGTACTACGAGCCGGGAGCGTTGGATGTCAGGACACGGCGTCGACTGGTCCGTTGGGGATACCATCTGAAGCGGGGAGCACCGTGGGGAAGTTTGCATTGGGGGGATGCCGATAGCATCTTCCGGTCACCGACGGGTCTCTGGGAGGGGGTCAATGACCGACGTCACCCCTCCGGCCTTGCCGCGGGTGACTGACCGGACCCTTTCGTCAATGCAGACTGCGGGCCAGCTGCCGCTGATACTCCAGCCGACGTGCTTCGTTGTCGATCAGCGGGAAAGCCAATCGGATGGCTTCCTGAAGAGGTTCGCGTTCATCGGCACGCACTTCGGCTAGATCCTCAAGCCACTGTTGAACTGCGGTCTCGGCTCGTCCGGAAAGCACCTCACGAGCACCGATGCTCAGTCGGTGGCTGAGTTCGGGTGGCATCTTGGCCAGTTCGGACTCCAGCAAGGAGACAAAATGAAGTAGCGAGGAAACTCGCCCGTGGAGGGGATCCGACAGAAGCGCGGGAGGGAGTCCATCCAGTTGTGCGCGGGCCTGCTCGGTTTCCCCGCGCAGGAGATTGACGAAAATGAGGGCGAGGGGCAACCGCGGGTTCTTGGAGCCGTTCGCCTCCAAGGTCTCGAGGACCTGGAGCGCTTCCCGAAGCGCTCCCCTCTGGGCCAGGGCCAATGCCTCCTCGATCCGAGGAGCATCGGGATTGGGGAGGTGCGATTCGATGAGTTCACGGATGCGGCGTTCCGGTTGGACCCCGACAAAAGCCTCGACAACCCGACCCTCCACAAACAGCTTGACCGCTGGAATGCTCTGGATGCCGTACTCCTGCGCGAGGGCTGGCTGGACATCCGTATTGATCTTGGCCAGGTGGATCTGGCCCTCGAAGTGTTGTACCACTTTTTCGAGGATCGGACCCAGCATGCGGCAGGGAGCACACCAGGGTGCCCAGAAGTCGGCGAGCACGGGGTGCTTTCGCGATCCTTCGATGACGAAGGTCTTGAAATCGTCGCCAACAATTTCATGAATCCAAGCCGATGGGGCCATGACTCACCTGTTTGGTTATAGACTGCTTCCCCTCATTTTACCCTTGGATGGGTCATGACCGGGCTGAGACGGTATGCTTCCTGGCGGACTTGGACGCCTGTTGAAGCCGCCATTGGAATCGCCGGGGATTGGGTTGAGCCCACGGGATACCCGTGGAGGATGCGTTCCTTCGAGTATAATCGCCACCGCATGGGAAAGCCGTGCTCCCCCGGTCGCGGATGCCGTTTCAAGGTATGGTCTGATCGGGAAGCAGGTTCAAGGCCTGGGAGCGACTGAATCCAGGTGGAATTCCTGTGGTCAAGACCTGCTGAGGATGTTGATGTCCCCCGATACACCCGCCTCCCGAGGCTCGTGGTTCCGCTGGAGCACTTTTTTTGCCGTCCTGGGGCCTGGCCTTGTGGTTATGCTGGCCGATACCGATGTCGGGAGCGTCATTACGGCAGCCCAGAGTGGCGCCCAGTGGGGCTACAAGCTCCTTCTTCTCCAGTTTTTGCTCATCCCGGTGCTTTACCTGGTCCAGGAACTGACTGTCCGCTTGGGCATTTTTACCGGCAAGGGACACGGAGAACTCATTCGAGAAACCTTCGGGGCATCGTGGGCCTATCTTTCAGTCGTGGGGCTGAGTGCGGCCTGCACGGGTGCACTGCTCACCGAGTTTTCGGGGGTGGCGGGAGTGAGCCACCTCTACGGCTTGCCGCGGATCGTCGGCGTTGGGCTGGCGGCCGCAGTCCTCCTGGTTGTGGTCTGGACCGGATCCTACCGCCGGGTGGAACGCGTGGCTCTGGCCATGGGCCTGTTCGAGGTGGTTTTTTTCGGCATCGCCTGGGCCAGCCACCCGAGTCTGCATGCGCTCATGATGGGCTTGACGCAGGTGCCGTTCGAACGCCCGGATTACATGGTCCTCGTCGCCGCCAACATTGGTGCGGTGATCATGCCGTGGATGGTGTTTTACCAGCAGTCGGCGGTTGCCGACAAGGGATTGAAGCCGGGGCAGTACCGAGAGGCTCGCCTGGATACGGCCATCGGGGCGATCATCACGCAACTCATCATGGGTGCCGTGCTGGTTGCGACTGCGGCCACCATCGGCCATCGCAACCCGGAAGCTTCTCTGAATACCGTTCACCAGCTCTCTCAGGCCTTTATTCCCTTTCTCGGTATCGGCTGGGGTCGAGTGATCTTTTCCGTGGGCATTCTGGGTGCCAGTATGGTGGCGAGTATCGTGGTTTCGCTGGCTGGAGCCTGGGGATGGGGAGAAGTGACGGGTTTCAAGCATTCACTTGAGCATCAGCCCCGGGAGGCACCCTGGTTTTATGCGATCTACTCGATGATCGTCGTCGCGGGAGCGGTAACCGTGGTGTCCGTGCCGAATCTCGTCGTGATGGATATCGCCGTGGAAGTCATGAACGCCTTTCTGCTCCCTCTGGTCCTGGGATTTCTGGTGGCGCTGGCAGTCCGGGCGCTGCCTCGAGAGCACCGGATTTCGGGAGGTTATTTCTGGCTGATAGCCGCGGTTGCGACCTTGACGGCGACACTCGGGGTCTACGGCGGAATCATCAGCATCCCGGGCTGGTAGCCGAACCTGCGGGAGTCTGCCTAAGACGCGCCCCCGATGTGCGCGCCGGGAGGGCTCGATCACTGCCGATCGGCTCATCCGGGCCGGGTGCGAAGACCAGGAGGTTTTTGGGATAACTTTTGCGAATGTGGGTAAGCCACCGTTCCTCGGGTGAACTCCGGGGGGGCGTGAGTCGGCCTGGTACAGGCTCAGGATCATTCCGAGGTGGGAGCCCAGGACCGCGCAAGCGTTGGGGATGTCCAGCGGCAGCCAAGCCCCGGGGAGCTGCGCTGGGTAGGCGATCGTCATTGGCGGCGGGAGACGATCATTCCATTCCATTGACGAAGGTCGCGTCAAGGAGTTGCCCGTTTTGGGCTTTCGGGGTGACGATGCCGGTGTTGCCGGGGAAGAGAACGAGATTGTGCCGTTGCTCGGATTCCCATCGCGGATGCTCGTGGAAGGGCTTGCGCGCATATTCACGGGTCGCCTCATGGAACCTTTTACGGCGAAGCGCTCCCGCCGGTGCTCGTGGGTTCGCCGCCCAGCTCATCCGGTCGGGAAAAAACGGCTGTGCAGGCCGTGCCTTCGCACAGGTAAAGACGGCCTTCCCCTGGAGCGTGAGACGGGATGGCCAACGCGCTGCCGGTCGGCTCATCGGGGCCGGGAGTGAAGACCAGCAGGCTTTTTGAATAGTGCTTCCGGATGGACGTGAGCCACTGGGGCCGATCATCGGCTGAGCTCTGCAGGAGCAGGAAGGAGGATGGCGAGTCGGCCCGGCACTGGCAGAGGATCAGCCCGAGATGGGCCCCGGGTGCCGCACGGGCATGGGGGCGTCCGGCGGCCAAGCCCCGGAGTGCCGCATCCTGGTATCGGGATCGTCCGGAAAGCCGGAATAAGGTCATGAGTGCCTGGAAAGCCACTGCATTGGCTGCGGGAACCGACTCGTCAGCCCAGGTTTTGAGCCGGATGAGTGGGGTCGGCTGGTCGTGGGCGGTGTACCAGAACCCGCCTCCGGATCGATCCTCAAACTGTTCGAGAAGCTGGTCGGCCAGTGCCAGCGCCCATTCGTACCAGCGGGTCTCCCAGCACGTTCCAAGGAGTTCAATCAGTCCTGCCAGGATGTACGCTTGGTCCGGCAAAAAGGCCGGCCCTCCGGTTTTTCCCTGGTGACAGCTGCTCATGAGCCGATGGTTTTGAACCAAGGCGGTGGCGAGGAAGTCCGAACCGTGGATGGCGAGCTCAACCCATTCGGGTCGATCGAGCAAGCGTCCCGCACGGGCCAGTGCCCATACCGCGAGTCCGTTTGATGCTGCTCGGATCTTGTCGTCCCGTGCGGGCGGGTCTCGCTGGGCCCGGGCGTTGAAGAGCCGGAGACGAGCACATTCGAGGAGTGAAGCCCCGGTTCCCTGGGTCTGGTCATCCGGTTCTCGGGGTTGGGCGCGTGACAGGTGCCAGTGATCCTCGAAGTTAGGGGACCGATCGAGCCCCCAGGCCGGTTCGGCCACCGCCCATTCCGCGGGGGTGAGGAGAGTCCGGACCTCGTCCCGATCCCAGAGATAATAGCGGCCCTCCCCGCCGGGACTGTCCGCATCGAGACTGCTGTAGAACCCACCCTCCGGGTCACGCATTTCGCGTGCGAGCCACTGGACCAGCGAGGCTGCGGTCCCGGCATAGGTGGGCTGTCCGGTGAGGACGGCAGCATCCGCGTACAGGGCTAAAAGGAGGGCATTATCGTCGAGCATTTTCTCGAAGTGAGGGATTTGCCAGTCGGCATCCACGCAGTAGCGGAAGAATCCTCCTCCGATCTGGTCCCAAAGCCCACCCTGCGTCATGGCAGTCAGGGTTTGGTGGATGAGCGGACGGATCCGGGACGGTATGTCCGAATCCGGAGAGGAGACGGCGAGCCGTTCGAGGAGGAAAGCGAGGGAGGGCGGATGGGGAAATTTGGGCGCACTGCCAAACCCCCCGGATCGCCGGTCGAAATCCGCTTCCAGCTCGGCCTGTGCGGCCTCGGCCAAGTCGCTCCCCTCCGGGGTAAAACTGGCGGGCGGGGAGGGGGTAGAGGCCAGGCTCGCGAACGTGGTTCGAATTTTCTCGGTCAAGCGTTTCCAGTCGCCGGACTGTTCACGATAATACCGGGCGAGGGCCACGATGACCTCGCCGAATCCAGGCAGTCCGTAACGCGGTTCGCGTGGAAAGTAGGTCCCCGCAAAAAAAGGGGTCAGCTGGTCGGGTTCGACGAAGACGGAAAGCGGCCATCCGCCTGGACGCCCGGTGAGCCAGCGGTGGGCCATCTGGTAGATGTGGTCGAGATCCGGTCGCAGTTCCCGATCGATCTTGATGTTCAGGAAAGACGAGTTGAGCGCGCGGGCAATCCCCGGGTCTGCGAAACACTCCTCGGCCATCACATGACACCAATGGCAGGAAGCGTAACCGATCGATAGGAAAACCGGTTTTCGTTCCGCCCGTGCCCGCGCTAACGCCTCATCGCCGTAGGGGTACCAGTCGACCGGCTGGTCCGCATGTTGCAGGAGATAGGCACTGGCCTCCCCGGCGAGATGATTCATGACGGAGGTCCGGGGATCCGCCCGGGGCCGGCCCTGGGGGATCGGGCGAGTCTCAATCCTCGAGCCACCGGCGTTTGTCCGTGATGGCGCGCCACTGGTCAGCATCCGGAAGCTCAGGCTGCCGACGGGTGATCCGGGGCCAGCGCTTTGCGAAATCTGCGTTCAGTCGAAGATAATCCTTCTGTCCATCGGGCAGGAGATCCGCGTGGACGATGGCGCCGACCGGGCAGGCCGCGACGCAGAGGCCGCAATCAATGCAGATCTCGGGATCGATGACTACGAAGGTCGGCCCGAGGTGGAAACAGTCGACCGGACAGTCTTCGACGCAGTCCGTATACCGGCAGCGGACGCAGGCTTCGGTGACGACATGGGTCATGGGCGCGTCTTTCGGTGAGAATGGGACCCGACTTTCAGCCTTCCGCCGCGAGGTGGCGCTCCCTAGGGGATTCGAACCCCTGTTTTCGCCGTGAGAGGGCGACGTCCTGGGCCTCTAGACGAAGGGAGCCATGGAAACCACGGGCGCGGACCAAGAACTTGCTATTATAGATGAATCAACCCGTAGCAGGCTGCGGTGCACGAACCAATAAACCATCCGGGATCCGAGGCCGCCGGACCAGCTGTTATCCCACGGACGGAGCACCGCCTCGATCCGGGTCAGATTTCACCGTCCGCCCTCCATGTCGTCGGCCGACTGGTTGATCAGGGATTTGCAGGTTACGTGGTCGGGGGGGGCGTTCGGGATCTCTTGCTGGGCATTCCGCCCAAGGATTTTGACGTGGCCACCAGTGCCCGTCCGGAAGATGTCCGGCGCCTGTTTCGGCATAGTCGAATCATCGGGCGGCGTTTCCGGCTGGTCCATGTCTTTTTCGGCCAGGAGATCGTTGAAGTCGCGACTTTCCGTCGGGGGAATGCCGGGACAGAACGGACCCATCCCCAGTTCGAGACGACCGCCTCCGGTCGTCTGCTGCGCGACAATCTCTACGGCAGTGAGCGGGAGGATGCCTTCCGGCGTGATTTCACCCTGAACGCGCTTTATTTCGATGCCGTCCAGGGAACCATCCGGGACTGGGTAGGAGGATTCGATGACCTCCGGGATGGGATTATCCGCCTCATTGGCGATCCCGAGGCACGCTATCGTGAAGACCCGGTGCGGATGCTGAGGGCCGTACGTTTCCAGGCCAAAACAGGCTTCCCCCTGGAGGCTGCGACGGCGGCCCCGCTCCGTCGCCTGGCCGCCCTGCTCACGACCGTGCCGCCGGCACGTCTGTTCGAGGAGGTTGGGAAGTTGCTGCTGTTCGGCCAGGCGCTTCGGAATTTCACCGGGCTGGTCGACCAGGGGCTCCTCAAGCCCCTGTTTCCCTGGACTGCAGAATGGCTGGAGGCCGATATCGAGGGTATGCACCGCGCACTCGTTGAACGGGTGCTTCGGATCGCGGACGAGACCCCACGCGAGAGGGGAGATCAGTCCCTCATCCTCATCCTCTCCGGTTTCTTCTGGGGGGCGGCCCGACAGTACATGCGCTGGCATGAAAACGAGGGCATGGATAGCGTGGTGGCCATGCACCGGGCCCTGCATATCCTGATGCGGGAGCAGCAAAAACACGTCTCGATCCCCCGTCGCATCGTGGATCCGGTCGAATCCCTCCTGGTTCACCAGATCCGGCTGGATCAGGGAACTGCGCAACCGGCCGCCAGCCGGCTGCTTCACCATCCGGCTTTTGCCGCGAGCCTGGATTTCCTCCGGTTGCGTGCCCAGGTGGGGGATGCCTCGGCCGACCTGGAGACGGGGTGGCGGGATTATGCCGCGAGCACCCCGGTGGAGACGTCGGTTCCAGGCTCCGACCATGTCCGCCGTCGTCGTCGCCGCCGGCCCCGACGTATCATCTGAGGAAATGCCGCCATGGTGACCGCCTATGTCGGTCTGGGCAGCAATCTCAATAATCCGCCGCGCCAGATCGCCGTTGCGGTCGCTGCGCTGAGGGATGATCCCGCGATCCGCCATGTACACGTCTCTTCCTGCTATCGGAACCCCCCCCTCGATCGATCCGACCAGCCGGATTACTTTAATGCCGTCGCCGCGGTCGAGACCGACCTGACTGCGCGCGAGCTGCTTGCGCTCTGTCACCGGATCGAGCAGGCACAAGGACGGGTCCGGGGTGGGGCGCACTGGGGCCCTCGTCCGCTGGATCTCGACCTATTGCTTTACGGTGACTGTGTGTCACAGTTGCCCGAACTGATCCTGCCCCACCCGGGTCTGGCACAACGTCCCTTTGTGCTTTATCCTCTCTTGGAACTCGATCCCGGTCTGGTCATTCCCGGGTGGGGTTCGGTTTCCGAGCTTGCCGCCCGGTGCGAGAGGAGTCAACTTGAGCGTGTCCCGCTTGACGGTTCCAGCGTCTCCTGACCACCGCCACATCGTGGTGGAGGGACCGATCGGTGTCGGGAAAACCACGCTGGCCAAGCGCCTGGCCGAGACTTTCGGTGCTGAACCCCTGCTGGAGCAGGCCGATGAGAATCCTTTTCTCGAGCGCTTCTACCGTGATCCTCGGCATAACGCATTACCGGCCCAGCTGTTTTTCCTTTTCCAGCGCGCCCGCACCCTCGCGGGACTCAAGCAGGGAGAACTCTTCCAGCCGGTCCGGATCAGTGATTACCTGTTTGCCAAGGACCGGATCTTCGCCCAGCTCACGCTCGAGTCAGATGAGTTGGCACTATATGATCAGGTCTATGAACGGCTGGCGGTCGGGCTGCCCGCTCCGGACTTGGTCGTCTACCTGCAGGCACCGGTCGGGGTTCTGGCCCGACGTGTTGCACGCCGCAATATCGGCTACGAGCAGCTGATGCGGCGGGAGTACCTGGAACAGGTGGTGGCGGCCTATGCTCAATTTTTTCACCACTACGATGATTCTCCCCTGCTCATCGTGAATGCCAGCGAGATCAACCCGCTGGAACGCGAGCCGGATTACGCGAACCTGGTCCGGGAAATCGGCAAGGTTCGGGCGGGGCGCCATTTTTTCAATCCCAGCCCGGCGACGGCGCCGTTCGAGACGATGGCATGAGTGGACCCTATGCGAGTCCTCGATCAGGGACTTCCGGCCCGGCTGTGACCCTCCCGACGCTCCGGAAGCTGCGGCAGGCCGGACAGCCCATCGTCTGCCTCACGGCCTACGATGCCAGCTTTGCCGCGATCCTGGACCACGTCGGGATCGACCTCGTCTTGGTGGGTGATACCCTCGGTATGGTGGTTCAGGGACATGCCAGCACGATCCCGGTCACGGTTGACCATATGGTTTATCACACGACGCTCGTTGCCCGTGCCCTGAAGCGTGCCTGGCTCGTTGCCGACCTGCCGTTTTTGAGTTATTCCGATCCGTCACAGGCGCTGGCCAGTGCGGGGCGTCTACTCCAGGAGGGGGGGGCAAAGATGGTCAAACTCGAGGGGCATGCCGGCCAGGCGGCTATCGTCGAGGCACTCGCCACCAACGGGATTCCGGTCTGTGCCCATTTGGGACTGCGTCCACAGTCCGAATACAAGATCGGTGGTTTCCGTGCTGCAGGACGGAGTCAGGCCGAGGCCGAGAAGGTGTGCGAGGATGCGCGGCGTCTCGAGGACGCGGGTGCTGATCTCTTGCTGCTTGAGTGTGTGCCCTCACTGCTGGCCGCGGAAATTACGCGAGCTGCACACGTTCCGGTGATCGGGATCGGTGCGGGAGCTTCCGTCGATGGCCAGATCCTCGTGCTCTACGACATCCTGGGGCTGAGCCAGAGCATCCGGCCCCGTTTTGTCGAAAACTTTCTGACCGGTGGACGTTCGATTGCGGAGGCGGTGGCGGCCTATGCCGAAGCGGTCCGGAATCGGAGCTATCCCGAGCCTCGGCATGGCTTTGAGTCCTGAACCAGAAGTTCCGGCGGGGGTTGACCCTTCGGCTCTCGACCGGGCACCCTACCCGGGGCAGCGGCCGTTATCCCGGGTGCTGCGCAGACAGAAGCTCCGTGCGTTGGTCCGGGAGTGGCAGGTTGCCGGACAGTCCGTGGCCTTCGTGCCGACTTTAGGAAACCTGCATGCCGGACACGACCGACTGGTCGAGTGCGCCCGGTCACTGGCCGATCGCACGGTCGTGAGCGTGTTCGTGAATCCCACTCAGTTCAGTGCCGGAGAAGATTTCGTCCGCTACCCGAGAACTTTGGAACGTGATCTCCAAGGCCTTGAACGACTGGGGGTTGACCTGGCCTATACGCCTGATGTCGAGGATCTTTACCCCTTCGGAACCGCGGAAGCGGTTCGGGTCGAGGTTCCTCGCCTGTCCGACCTGCTTTGTGGAGCCTTCCGGCCGGGTCATTTTGACGGGGTGGCCGGGGTCGTCCTGCGCCTCCTTCTCGCAGTGCATCCGGATGTCGCCCTTTTCGGGGAAAAGGACTACCAGCAGTGCGTTCTGATCGGCCGGCTGGTGGCTGATCTCGGCCTTCCCGTCAGGATCCAGCGGGTTCCGACCGTGCGC
>JAJYFY010000119.1 GCA_021785265.1 Pseudomonadota bacterium | reverse complement strand
TGGCTGGGTCTCGCACTCTGGGGCATCCAGTTGGGATGCCAGGAAACACTCATTCCGGCGGATTTCGGGGCTCAGAAGCCACGACCCAGTACCCGTGCATTCGGCTCTTTGGGATTCATCTTGGGAGCTGGCCAGATGATCGGAACCGCGATTCTGGGATTCCTGTTTGCCTTCACGCCGACTCTGATTCCGGTCTGGATTGCCGGGCTGTGCCTCATGGGCGGGATTTGGGTCTATCGTGACCTCAAGCACTGGACAGGAACCCAGGGTCACTGATTGGCGGAGAGGGTGGGATTCGAACCCACGAGAGACTTGCATCTCTGCTGGTTTTCAAGACCAGTGCAATCAACCGCTCTGCCACCTCTCCCGGATCAGCCCCCGCTATTGTACGGGATCCTTCTGATGTGGCGGTAGGAATTACATCGGGTGCGCTTCGTTCACGGTTTCGTTGAGGAGCAACCAGTAGAGGCCCAGCTGTTTCACAGCCTGCATGAAGTCATCGAAACTTACCGGTTTCCTGACGTAACTGTTGGCTCCCAGCCGGTAACTTTCCACAAGATCACGCTCTTCCTTGGAGGAGGTTAGGATGATTGTCGGCAGGTAACAGGTCCGTTCATGAGTGCGGACACGCTTCAGAACCTCGAAGCCATCCACTTTGGGTAGCTTGAGGTCGAGCAGCATGATGACCGGCAGTGGATGGACGTATTTTTCGGTCTCGGCATCGTGATGGTGAAGAAAATCCAATGCCTCAACTCCATTGGAGGCGACGTGAATTTGGTTCAGGATCTGGTTTTTCTGGAAGGCCCGCAGGGTAAGGGCAATGTCATCCGGGTTGTCTTCGACCAGAAGAATGCTTTTTTCAGGCATGGGCGGGTTCTCCCGATGGCAGGTGAAGATAAAACGTAGTTCCCCGTCCCGGTTGGCTTTGAACCCAGATCCGTCCTCCATGGCGCAGAACGATCCGGTGGACCGTCGCAAGCCCGACTCCGGTTCCTTCAAAATCCCGGCTGTCATGAAGCCGCTGGAAAGGCACGAATAGTTTGTTCGCATATTCCATGTCGAAACCGACCCCATTGTCGGCAAAATGATAAGCCGGTTCTCCGTCCTGGATGGACTGACCCACATGGATCCGGGCCTCCGGGTTACGGGATGTAAATTTTCGGGCATTGTCCAAGAGGTTGAAAACCAGAACCCGGAGAAGTTTCGGATCCCCCCGGACGGGCAGGGGATGGTCAACCTCCAGTGTGATTTTCCGTCCGCTACCGCTCTCTTCCAATTCCGCCATGACCGATTGGGCCAGCTCGCCGAGGTCGAAGGCTTCCGGGTTGAGCGGAGCCTTGGAAACACGAGCCAGCTGCAAGAGGTCATCGATGAGAAGTGCCATCCGGCCGGCTGCAGCTTGGATCCGGACCAGGTAGCCTTGGGCCACAGGATCCAGTCGGTTTCCGAAATCCTCCATCAGGGCTTGACTGAAACCGGCAATGGCTCGGAGTGGGGATCTCAGGTCATGAGAGACCGAATAGGAAAAGGATTCCAGTTCCTGGTTCAGCGCTTCAAGGTGCAAAGTTCGCTCTTGAACCTTATTCTCGAGATCGCGGTTGAGTTCCAAAATGGCCTGCTCGGACCGCTTACGTTCCGTGATGTCGCGCAGGAATGCCGTGAAGCTGAACTTGGATCCCTCAGGAATTGCCATGACCGTGAGTTCGATGGGAAAACGCTCGCCGTTGGCTCGTAGAGCTTCCATTTCCAAACGGTGTCCTAGAATCTTGGAGGTTTGTGTCTCGAGAAACCGCCGAAGTCCTTCTTCATGGGACTTTCGCCATTCCGGTGGAATCAGGAGATCGGAGAGGGTCTTTCCCCTGACTTCTTCTTGTGTCCATCCGAAGAGGGCCTCTGCAGCCGGATTGGCCTCGGTCAGTTCCCCCCGTTCATTGATGGTGATAATGGCGTCGATGGAATAACGCAGGATGGCAGTCTGGCGAGCTTGGCTTTGCTGGAGATCCTTCAGGGACCGTTCATGCTCGGTCATGTCGTAGACCGCCACCAGGCGGGCTTCGTGGTTCTTCCAAGTCAATGCATGGGAGACGACTTCCACGGTGATGAGGGTGCCATCGTGCAGGCGGTGGTGCCAGAGGCCTGCAGAACCCAGTTCCGGATGGGCCATCTGGACAAAGGAGCTGAGACGGTCGCGATCCTCCATTGGTCGAATGTCATTGAGGGTCATGGAGAGGAATTCATCACGCGAATAGCCGTACTTGGCTTGGGCAGCATGGTTGACCAGAAGAAACCGGAGGCTTTCGGTCTCGTAGATCCACATGGGAATGGGTTGCTGCATGAACAGGTATTCGTAGTTCTCCTGCAGCCCTTTCCGTCCTATTGTCCGTGTTTTCGGGTTGGCCGGAGTCTTTTTTTTCTGGGCTCGCGGTTTCATGGACTGCGGTCTGTCCGCTCCGAAAATCGACCTTGGAATTCCTCAAGCCAGTCCGGGAGTTTTCGTGCGGGAAGGGGAGGGGTCAGGATATAGCCTTGTGCCTTATCGCATCCCATCTCTTTAAGGTAGGTTAGCTGATCTTCAGTCTCGACCCCCTCGGCAACGGCCTCGAGCCGGAGGCGGTGAGCAAGGTCGATCAGAGAACTCACGATGGCTTGGTTGGTAGGATCTTCAGGGAGGTCTTGGATGAAAATTCGGTCAATCTTGATCCGGCTGATTGGAAGGCGCTTGAGGTAGGAGAGTGATGAATATCCAGTTCCAAAATCATCAATGGCAATCGAAAAGCCGAGATCCCGGAGGGTTTTGAGACAGTGCAGGGATTCCTCGAGGTGGCTCATGAAGAGGCTTTCGGTGACCTCAAATACCCAGTGTTCCGGCGACAGTCCATACTCTCGGACTTTTCCGGAAACCAGGTCTGGTAAATCCTTCCTGGGCAAATTCTGG
>JAJYFY010000056.1 GCA_021785265.1 Pseudomonadota bacterium | reverse complement strand
GGACTACCAGCAGTGCGTTCTGATCGGCCGGCTGGTGGCTGATCTCGGCCTTCCCGTCAGGATCCAGCGGGTTCCGACCGTGCGCGAGCCCGACGGCTTGGCTTTGAGCTCGCGTAACCAGTATCTTACGGCTGCGGAGCGGCAACGTGCGCCGGAACTCTACCGGACGCTCATGACCCTGTCCCAGGCCCTGCAGTCCGGTCGACGGGATTTCCAAGTACTCGAGGCCGAGGCCGGGCAACGGCTGGTGTCCGCCGGACTGAATCCGGATTATGTCGCCATCCGGACCGAGGAGAGCCTCGACCCCCCCGATCCCCGGGCCGGTCCGGAAAACTGGCGTTTGCTGGCTGCGGCCCGTCTGGGCGAGACCCGGCTCATCGATAATCTCCCTGCCCATGCGGCTGGATTAGAATAGTGGCCGTCCCGAGAACGGGACCGGAGCCATGCTGATCACGACCCTCAAGGCAAAAATTCACCGCGCCCGCGTGACCGGGATTCATCCCGATTATGAGGGTTCCTGCGCCATCGACCAGACCCTTCTGGACGCTGCTGGACTCCTCGAGTTTGAGCAGGTTCACCTCTACAACGTGAGTAATGGGGAGCGGCTCGTCACCTACGCGATTGTTGCGCCTGCCGGGAGCGGCACCATTTCCTTGAATGGGGCGGCCGCACACAAGGCGGCTGCTGGAGACTTGATGATCATTGCGGCCTATGCGGTCCTGACGGAGGCCGAGGCTCGCCGGTTCCGGCCGACCCTCGTCTATGTCGATGCCGAAAACCACATGGTTCGGGTGGGGTCCGAGATCAAGCGGGCCGGGGCACCGGCCTGAATGGCCCGACGGAGGAGGGGAGGAGCCGGGGTGGACCCCGTGTTAGAATTCTCCGGACCGGTTACCCAATCCAACTGATCAACCGCTTCCCGTCCCAGTCTCCGATCGGGGCAGAGTACGGCAGGCGGGGGGTGAATGCGACCCACCGATTATGATGTCCACGGCACTTCTCGCCCTCGCAGACGGAAGCATTTTCGAGGGCCACTCCGTTGGACACGAGGGACAAGCCACCGGCGAGACGGTTTTCAATACTGCACTTACGGGATATCAGGAGATCCTGACGGACCCCTCCTACCGGGGCCAGCTCGTCGTGCTCACCATGCCTCATGTCGGCAATGTGGGCGCCAACCGCTCCGATGCGGAAAGCAGTGTTCCGGCAGCAGCGGGGGTCATCCTGCGCGAGGCCAGCCGGTTTGCGAGCAGCTGGCGGGCCGAGCTCTCGCTCGAATCCTTTTTGCGGTCTCGTGGGATCGTGGCCATCGCGGGAGTCGACACCCGGCGCCTGACCCGTCATCTGCGGGATCATGGAGCGCAAAACGGCTGCATCCTGACCGGTCCCGTGACGGAGCGGCAGCGTGATCTGGCCGTGAGCACGGCCCGTGCCCTCCCTTCCATGGTGGGGCAGGATCTGACCCCGGATGTGTACCGCCCGAGCCCGGCTTCATGGACCCAAGGGATCTGGCATCCTGCCGAAAAGCCTGTCCCGCCGCACCGGAGACTTGGGCATCCCCATATCGTGGTTTACGATTTTGGGGTCAAGCAGAATATTCTGCGCCTGCTGGTCGATCGCGGTTGCCGGGTGACGGTGGTCCCCGCAACCACCCGACTCGAACAGGGTCTGGCGCTCCGGCCCGACGGCGTGCTCTTTTCCAACGGTCCGGGAGATCCCCAGGCGATGGAACCTGCAGTGAGGACAGCGCGCGGCTGGCTTGAGCGTCGCGTGCCCTTTTTCGGCATCTGTCTCGGTCACCAGCTCTTGGGTCTGGCCAGTGGGGGACGGACAGTCAAGATGAAGTTTGGACATCACGGGGCGAACCATCCGGTCATTGAACTGGCCACTGGACGGGTCTGGATCACGAGCCAGAACCATGGGTTTACGGTCGATGAAGCATCGCTCCCCAAAACGCTGCGGGTGACGCACCGTTCCCTGTTCGACGCTTCGCTGCAGGGTCTCGCACGCACCGATGTACCGGCCTTGGGCTTCCAGGGACACCCGGAAGCCAGTCCCGGCCCGCACGATGCGGCTAGCCTGTTTGACCAGTTTCTGGATCTCCTCGCGGAATCGGGTGGGACCGCGGTGAGCCGGCGGGAAGGGACGCATGCCCAAACGGACTGATCTCGAAAGCATCCTCGTGATCGGGGCCGGACCGATCGTCATCGGTCAGGCCTGTGAGTTTGACTATTCGGGCACCCAGGCCTTGAAGGCGCTGCGTGAGGAGGGATACCGGGTCATTCTGGTCAACTCGAATCCAGCCACGATCATGACGGATCCAGAGATCGCCGATGCGGTCTACATTGAGCCCATTCGCTGGTCGACCATCGCCCGGATCATTGAACGCGAGCGGCCCTCCGCGCTTTTGCCCACCATGGGCGGACAGACGGCGCTCAATACCGCCCTGGATCTCGTGCGCGAGGGGGTGTTGGGCGAGGCGGGTGTCGAACTCATTGGAGCCTCCCGTGCCGCCATCGACATTGCGGAGGATCGGGAACGGTTCAAGCAGGCGATGACGGAAATCGGTCTCCTCACCCCGCGTTCGGGTCTCGCCCATTCGCTCGAAGAAGCGCTGGTCATCCAGAAGGAAATTGGATTTCCAACCGTGATTCGGCCGTCCTTCACGCTGGGTGGGTCGGGTGGAGGGATTGCCTATAACCGCGAGGAGTTCGTGGCCATTGCCGAGAACGGGCTGGCCCAGTCCCCCACACGGGAAATCCTGGTCGAGGCCTCGCTGCTCGGCTGGAAGGAGTTCGAGCTCGAGGTGGTACGGGACCGTCACGACAACTGCATCATTGTCTGTACCATCGAAAACCTGGATCCCATGGGCGTGCATACGGGAGACTCGATCACGGTGGCCCCGGCCCTGACCCTGACGGACAAGGAGGCACAGCGTTTGCGCGACGACGCCATCGCCGTCCTCCGCAAGGTTGGAGTCGAAACGGGAGGATCCAACGTCCAATTCGCCATCCATCCCCGAACCGGTGAGATTCATGTTATCGAAATGAATCCCAGGGTCTCGCGGTCATCAGCCCTGGCCTCCAAGGCCACGGGCTTCCCGATTGCCCGTGTCGCAGCGAAGCTCGCCGTCGGTTATACCTTGGATGAACTTAAGAACGAGATTACCGCTGGCCGCACACCGGCGTCGTTCGAGCCCACGATTGATTACGTGGTGACCAAGATTCCCCGCTTTAATTTCGAGAAGTTTCCCGAAGCGTCGGATCGCTTGTCGACACAGATGCGAGCCGTGGGAGAGGTCATGGCGATCGGGAGTACTTTCGCGGAATCACTGCAAAAAGCCCTCCGCGGCCTCGAGATCGGAGATGACGGTCTCGGACCACGGATGTCAGCCGCCCCCCTGGGGCCTGACGAGCGGGAAAAATTGATCCGGGAACTGCGAGTTCCCGGTCCCGAACGTCTGTGGTATGTGGCCGATGCCTTTCGCCAGGACTGGACGCTCGAAGACATTGCGGAACTCACGGCGATTGATCCCTGGTTTCTGGATCAAATCCGTTCACTGGTGGCCGAGGAACGGCAGGTGGCCCAGGCCGGTCTTTCCGGCTTGGATCGGGAACGCTTGCGGATGCTCAAGCGGCAGGGTTTTTCCGACAGCCGGCTGGCCCGGCTGGTCGGATCCACCGAAACGGAGATCCGCCGCCTGCGGATGGGACTGGGCATCCGTCCGGTCTACAAGCGGGTCGATTCCTGTGCGGCCGAGTTCCCGACCGAGACCGCCTATCTCTATTCCACCTACGCGGAAGAATGCGAGGCACACCCGACTGCGCGGTCCAAGATCATGATTCTGGGCGGGGGGCCCAACCGGATCGGGCAGGGCATTGAATTCGACTACTGCTGCGTTCACGCCGTCCAGGCATTGCGTGACGAGGGCTATGAGACCCTCATGGTGAACTGTAATCCGGAGACCGTCTCCACCGACTACGATGTCGCTGACCGATTGTATTTTGAACCACTGACGCTCGAGGATGTACTCGCGATTGTCGAGATCGAACGTCCACTGGGCGTGATCGTCCAGTATGGCGGACAGACCCCGCTCAAGCTTGCCCTACCGCTGGCCAACGCCGGCGTCACCCTGTTGGGTACGCCGGCCGACTCGATCGATCTGTCCGAGGATCGCGAACGCTTCCAGCAGCTGGTCACCGAACTGGGCCTCCGGCAGCCGGCCAACCGGACTGTCCGAACGGTCAGCGAGGCCAGGGGGGCGGCCGAAGCGCTTGGATTTCCGCTGCTGGCCCGCCCTTCCTATGTACTGGGCGGACGGGCGATGGAGGTGCTTTTCAAGTTTTCCGAACTGGATGACTACATGGCCCGGGCCGAGCGAACCCCGCAGGCCATGCCGGTCTTGCTGGACCGCTACCTCGATCATGCCACCGAGGTCGATGTGGATGCGGTCGCGGATGGAACGGATGTTCTGATTGCAGGCATCATGGAGCATGTGGAACAGGCCGGAGTTCATTCCGGAGATTCCGCCTGTTCACTGCCCCCCCAACATCTACCCGCCGGACTGCAGGATGTACTCCGGAAGCAGGTCGAGGCCTTGGCCCTGAGGCTGGGTGTACGCGGGCTCATGAATGTGCAATTTGCCATCCAGGATGGCGAGATCTACCTGATCGAGGTCAATCCGCGCGCTTCCCGAACCGTCCCCTTCGTCTCCAAGGCGACCGGTTTGCCTTTGGCCAAGGTTGCCGCGCGGGTCATGGCGGGAAAATCGCTGGCCGAGCAGGGTGTCCGGAGTTTAACCCCTTCCCGACACTACGCCGTCAAGATGCCGGTTTTCCCGTTTGTCAAGTTCCAGGGTGCCGATCCCATCCTCGGTCCGGAAATGAAGTCAACCGGCGAGGTGATGGGCTTTGGGTGCCATTTCGCCGAGGCCTACGCGAAAGCGCAACGTGCGGCCGGAGTGGAACCGCCGGACTCCGGAACTGTCCTGATCTCGGTCCGGAACGCTGACAAGTCTCTTGCGGTGGGTCTGGCGCGCGGCCTGGCCGAACGGGGATTCAGCCTGATTGCCACTCGCGGAACCGCGGAAACGCTCCAGGCGGCGGGGCTGTCATGCCGGGCAGTCAACAAGGTCCGCGAAGGCCGCCCGCATGTGGTTGACCTCATCATCGACGGAGACATCGACCTCATCGTCAATACCACCGAGGGTCGCGAGGCGATCGCGGAGTCGCGTTCCATCCGACGGGAGGCCATTCACCATAAAATCGCCTACTATACGAGCGTGGAGGCCGCGTACGCCATGTTGACTGCCCGGATCCACAGTGGGGAGGATGCGGTCTATCCCCTCCATCTCTGGCTTGAAGACGGAGGTTCCCGTTGAATCCCCCAGGACCTGCAGCACTGACCCGTTACCCGATGACGCGACGCGGCGCCGAGCGGTTGCGCGAGGAACTCAAGCGGCTCAAGGGAGTCGAGCGACCCCGTATCGTGGCGGCCATCGCCGAGGCCCGCGCGCATGGCGATCTGCGCGAAAATGCCGAATACCACGCCGCACGCGAACAGCAGAGTTTTGTCGAAGGCCGAATCCACGAGATCGAGGAAAAACTCTCGAATGCGGATGTGATTGATCTCCGGGATCGGGAGCCGGATGGCCGAGTGGTCTTTGGGGCGACCGTGATTGTCGAGAATACGGACCGGCATGAGCGGATCCGCTATGAAATTGTCGGAGTCGACGAGGCGGAACTGGAACAGGGGCGGCTGTCCCATACCTCGCCCTTGGCTCGCGCCCTGATCGGCCGAGAGGAAGGGGATGAAGTGGAAGTGGTGGTTCCAGGTGGGGTGCTCCATCTCGAGATCCTCGAGGTCCGCTACGAGTAGGGAGACCCAGTGGCAGATCGGGATGGGCCATCGGAGCGCCGGCTGGGGATGACGCGTCGCACCGCGCGTGGCTGGCTGACGCGGCACCGGAAGGATCCCTATGTCCGCAAGGCCCGCCGGGAAGGATTCCGGACCCGGGCCAGCTTCAAGCTTGCGGAAATCGATCGACAAGAGCGGCTCGTCCCGGCCGGCGGGCTGGTTCTCGATCTCGGGGCGGCACCGGGAGGCTGGAGCCAGTATGTTCGCCGCCGTATGACGGGCGGGGGGCGGCTCGTGGCCATTGACCGTCTGCCCCTGAGTCCACTCCCGGGTGTGGAAACGCTCGTGGCTGACCTCGAGGAGACGACCAGCGTGACCCGGCAACTCGAAGCACTGGGCCTGGAGCGGGGCACGGCCGTCCTTGTTTTGTCCGATATGGCACCCAACCTGACCGGAGACCGGGTCGTCGACCAAGCCCACATGTTCGCCCTCGGCGTGGCGGCGCTTGCTCTGGCCCGGATCTGGCTTGGGCCACGGGGGGCACTGCTCATGAAATTTTTCCAGGGACCGGAGTGTGCCCGCATGCAGGAAACACTCGAGGAGGGCTTCGCCAGAGTCAAGATCCTGAAGCCCAAGGCTTCGCGTGCAGCGAGTGCGGAGCTGTACCTTTTGGCGCGGGATCCGCGCTTGGTGTAGGCTAATAGGGCTAAAGAGTCACCCCTTGGTGATCTGGGGACTCGGCAGCGGAGGTTCGAAGACGTGAACGAACGGTTAAAGACGGCTTTGCTTTGGGCGCTGGTCTTGGCGGCCCTGTTTTTCTTTGTGATGCATTTCGGTCAAAGCCCGAAAACGACCCAGTCGATCACCTTCTCCCAGTTCATGCGGGACGTACGGCACCATGACGTGACGGCCGTGACTCTGCAGGAGAACCGGATCAGCGGACAGTTGTCGTCGGGAACTGCTTTCGACTCGTATAACCCGCAGACCGACAATACCCAGCTCATCGCCGAGCTGGACCGAAACCATGTCCGGATCACCGGCAAGCCGCCTCCCCAACCCTCCTTTTTCATGACTTTCCTCGAGGATGTACTGCCTTTTGTGCTCCTGCTGGGTTTGTGGTGGTGGCTCATGCGCAGCATGATGCAGGGGGCGGGTGGCCGGGGTGCCATGTCCTTCGGCAAGAGCCGGGCGCGTCTCATGACGGAAGATCAGGTGCGGATCACCTTCAATGACGTCGCCGGAGTCGACGAGGCCAAGGAAGAGGTCATGGAACTGGTTGATTTCCTGAAAGATCCAGGAAAGTTCCAGCGCCTGGGCGGACGGATTCCACGAGGGGTTCTTCTGGTCGGTTCGCCGGGAACGGGCAAGACGCTTTTGGCCAAGGCCATCGCCGGCGAGGCCAAGGTGCCCTTCTTTAGTATTTCCGGATCGGATTTCGTGGAAATGTTTGTCGGTGTCGGCGCCTCGCGGGTGCGCGACATGTTTGAACAGGCCAAAAAACATGCTCCCTGTATTGTCTTTATTGACGAAATCGATGCAGTCGGCCGTCATCGCGGTGCCGGACTGGGCGGCGGGCATGATGAACGCGAACAGACCCTGAACCAGCTCCTGGTTGAAATGGATGGTTTTTCAGGAAACGAAGGCGTGATCGTCATTGCTGCGACCAACCGGCCCGATGTGCTGGATCCGGCCTTGCTCCGACCTGGCCGGTTTGACCGCCAAGTGATCGTTCCACTTCCGGATGTCCGGGGGCGTGAGCAGATCGTCCGGGTGCACATGCGGCGTCTGCCCGTTGCCGATGATGTCCGTCCGGAAATCATTGCCCGCGGCACTCCCGGGTTCTCTGGCGCAGACCTCATGAACCTCGTCAATGAGGCGGCTTTGATTGCGGCACACAAGAACTCGCGTACCGTCGGTATGGCGGATTTCGAGCGCGCCAAGGACAAGATCCTGATGGGCATCGAACGTCGCTCGATGGTCATGAGTGAGAAAGAAAAGCGCTTGACGGCTTATCACGAGGCGGGGCATGCCATTGTGGGACTCAATGTCCCGGATCACGATCCTGTCTACAAGGTGAGTATCATCCCTCGCGGCCGGGCCCTCGGGGTCACCATGTTTCTTCCCGAGACCGACCGCTACAGCTTGAGCAAGCAGCGTCTGGAAAGCCAAATCAGCAGTCTTTACGGAGGACGGATGGCGGAAGAGATCGTCTTTGGCGCAGATCAGGTGACCACCGGAGCGTCCAATGACATCGAGCGCGCCACGGAGATTGCCCGCAACATGGTCACCAAGTGGGGACTGTCGGATCGTCTGGGTCCCCAGGCGTACAGCGAAGAGGAAGGCGAGGTGTTTTTGGGACACGCGGTCTCGCGCCACAAGCAGGTCTCGGATGAAACGACCCACGTCATCGATGAGGAAGTGCGAACGATCGTCAGTCGAAACTACGAACGGGCCCGCGCGATCCTCACGGCGCATCGGGACCAGCTGGATCTCATGGCCGATGCGCTGATCAAGTACGAGACCATCGATGACGGACAGATCCGTGACATTCTCGCGGGCAAGGTTCCGAGACCTCCCGCGGGCTGGAATGATATGGGTGGCTCGCCGGTGGTTGCCGCCCCGGTTCCTCCCGGAGGAGCACCCAAGGAGGGGACCATCGGAGGTCCCGCGAGCCAGCACTGATCCCCTCCGATGCGCTGGGCGACACTGGACTGCTCCCGACCACGGATCGTGGGGATCCTCAATGTCACCCCGGACTCGTTCTATGACGGCGGTCGCAACCGAAGCGTAGAGGCCGTCTGTCGACGGGCGACAGCCTTGGTTGAAGAGGGGGCGGATTTCATCGAAGTCGGGGGCGAGTCCACCCGGCCCGGGGCCAGGCCGGTCTCCCTTGCAGAAGAGCGGGAACGAGTGCTGCCCATCGTGAGAGCCCTGGTCTCCCGTTCAGCCCCGTTGATCGTCGATACCAGCCAGCCGGCTCTGATGGCCGAAGTGATTGACCTTGGAGTGGTCGCCATCAACGATGTCCGGGCCCTGGAACGGTCGGGAGCGTGCGAGATCGTCGCCCGGAGCGGGGTCTCGGTTTGCCTCATGCACATGCAGGGGACTCCGCCGACCATGCAGGAGGCACCGACTTACGGGGAGGTCGTGGCCGAGGTGCGCTCTGCGCTTTTGGGTTTCGTGGAGCGGGCGCAAGCAGCGGGTATCGGGAGTGAACGGATCGCCATTGATCCGGGATTTGGGTTCGGGAAAACACCCGCGCACAATCTCACGCTCATGCGTAACCTCCGGACTTTCGCCGGGTTGGGATTTCCCCTTATGGTGGGGCTTTCTCGGAAGTCGTTGATCGGCGATCTGACAGGACGCCCGTTGGACAAGCGCCTGGCGGGTAGTGTGGCCGCCGCGCTCATGGCACTCGAGGCGGGGGCGCGTCTCATCCGCGTGCATGATGTGGCTGAAACCCGCGATGCAATCCGGATCTGGGAGGCGATCCATGGTGAACCCTCGGCCGCCGCCTGAACCGGTCCGGCCTCCGGCTGCGTCCGGCGGAACCGGAGGACGAGTCGGACGTCTGTTCGGAACCGATGGGATCCGCGGACGTGTCGGTACCGAACCGATGACACCCGAATGGGTGCTCAAGCTGGGGTGGGCGGCCGGTCGGGTTCTCGCCACCCGCGATGGGGCGCGTCGTGGAGTCGTGATCGGCAAGGATACCCGCAACTCGGGTTACCTGTTCGAGTCGGCACTGGAAGCGGGACTTTCCGCTGCGGGCGCATCCGTTTTCTTGCTGGGGCCCTTTCCCACCCCGGGCGTGTCCTTTGCCACGCACCGGCTGGGGGGGGCCGCTGGGATTGTCATCAGTGCCTCCCATAACCCCTACATCGACAACGGCATTAAGTTTTTTGGCCCGGATGGCAAGAAACTTCCGGATGCCATCGAGCGGGCCATCGAGGCCCAGCTGGCGGAACCACTGGTTCCAGTTCCCGTCGCCGAACTAGGTCAGGTCCGGAGACCGGAGGGAATCCGTGAGGACTACCTGGATTTCTGCTGTGCCTCGCTACCAGAGGGGATGAGTCTCCAGGGCCTCACCTTGGTCGTGGACTGTGCCCATGGAGCAACCTACCGGCTCGCCCCCGCGCTTTTTGAACGGCTGGGCGCTCGGGTGATTGCGCTCGGCATCCACCCGGATGGGGTAAACATCAATGCGGGCGTGGGCTCTCTCCACCCGGAACTCCTGTCAGAAACCGTGCGTCGCGAAGGCGCAGACTGCGGAATCGCTTTTGATGGTGATGGAGATCGGGTCATCTTTGTGGACCACCGGGGTGAAGTCGTCGATGGGGACGGGCTACTTTACGTACTGGCCATGGATCGCCTGGAGGAGTGCCGACTCGAGGGCCCGGTGGTGGGAACCCTGATGAGCAATCTTGGACTCGAGGAGAGTTTGGGCCGCCATGGGATCCGGTTCTGTCGCAGCGCCGTGGGCGACCGCCATGTCCTGGCGTGTCTGGAACGCGAGGGAGGTGTTCTGGGCGGGGAAAGCTCGGGACACCTCATCCATCTTGATCTTGCTCCAGCGGGAGACGGTCTGCTCTCGGCCTTGCAGGTTCTTCGGGCCATGTGGCGGCAGGGGCGCAGGCTTGACGAGTTGTGCCGGAACCTCCACCGCTATCCTCAACGGATGGTCAACGTGCCGTGGCCGAGGGAAATCCCGGTACCGGCCGAGACGATCCTGGGTCCCGATTACGAACATGCCCGCGGCCTCATCGGCAAGCCATCCCGGATCCTGATCCGGCCCTCCGGAACGGAAGCGGTCGTGCGGATCTTGGTTGAAGGAGGGGATGGTCAGGGACTCGAGCCGGCCCTGGCCCACTTGATCGGGCGCTTGTGTGATCTACGGGATCAGGCTTCATGACCGCGGACCCTTCGCGTCGGCGCAAGGTCATGATTGCCAATTGGAAACTCAACGGATGCGCTGAGAGTGTGGAGGCCTGGATTGAGACCATGACCCCACTCGCCGAGGAAGGGCGGCTCGACATTATTTTGATGCCTCCGGCGCTCTGGATGGAACGGGCCCGGTCACGACTCGCGGGTCATCCGTCCCGGGTGACGCTGGGCGCCCAGAACGTCGCCGCGTGGGAACAGGGAGCCTATACCGGAGAAATCGGTGCCACCATGCTGGCTGAAGCCGGTGCCCGGTATGCCTTGATCGGGCATTCGGAACGGCGGCGGATTTTTGGCGAGACGGACGAGATGGTGTCCCGGAAACTGGCCTGCTGCCTGGCGGCTGGGCTGTCGCCGGTGCTCTGTATCGGAGAAACCGAAAACGAGCGGGATGCAGGTGAGACCGACCGCGTTTTGAAGCGCCAGCTCGGGGTCCTGGAGGGCGTAGCTAGCCTGTCCTCGGCGTCTGCTTTATGGATTGCCTATGAGCCGGTCTGGTCGATC
>JAJYFY010000118.1 GCA_021785265.1 Pseudomonadota bacterium | reverse complement strand
TAGTCGCTTTATCGAGAAAACCGATAACCTGCACTGAACACTTCGAATCAGGACGAGACGATGGGGAGCCCTTTGGGCTCCCCATTTTTTTGGAGGGTCTTCAGAAAGACTCTACACTCATGACTTTACATAATATACATTCTGCGTATATTTGATTTGATATCTTGGGTTGACGGGTGCAAAAAGCGAGTGTATAAAAAACATTGACTATAGCCTCTTGACTTGAGAAATGCTCTATGAGATACGTCAAAAATTGGTTCCAGGTCATCGGTCTAGTCTGCTTCTCTGCCCTGCTGGCCGCCTGTAACGGCAGTACGTCCAGCACCGGAACGATGAACCTCGCAGTCAACGATACACCCGTTGATGGAGCTCAGATGGTGGTCGTGGCCTTTACGGGTGTCGACTTCATGAGTTCGGGGAATCTTGAGTCATTTCCGTTTACGACTGAGCGGTCGATCAACCTTTTGTCGCTGCAAGGCAGTGCCAGTGCCCAGCTGCTTTCGGGCGTAACTATAACAGCCGGTAACTATCAGTGGATCCGGCTCGACATTGATCCCAGTAACTCCTACATCATCACCTCGACAGGAGCTCGTTACCCGCTCAGCATTCCAAGTGGTAGCCAAACGGGACTTAAACTGGTCAGCGGCTTTACCGTGGATCAGGGTAGCCAAAGCGATTTTCTGATCGATTTCAACCTGCGTCAATCTCTGACTGAGTCCAACTCTGGAGGCACAACGAGCTATGTGCTGAATCCTGCCCTGCGCCTGATCAATCTGGAAACGGCGGGGTCCGTCTCCGGCACGGCAGCCAGTACCCTGACCATCAATGGTGAATCCATCAACAACACGGCTTGCGATCCCGCGGTTTACGTGTACCCGCAGGGGACGACCGTCTTCAACGGTTTTGATGTCTCGGTTTCAGGAGGAGTGACGCCCATTGCCTCGGCAACACTGTCGCTGGATGCCAGCACGGGCCTGTACGATTACACGGTCGGTTACCTTGCACCGGGGTCCTATGTGCTTGCCCTGACCTGTGCGGGAAATGATACGTCCGGAGCGACGAGTTTGGCGCTTATCCTGCCACAAAATGTGACGATCACGGCCAATGTGACGGCCAACATCAACTTTATGTAACCTCAGGCACTGTCTTGTTTTTCAAGCCAAGGTCGATCAGTGCAGGGGACTCTGACGGAAGCTACGTGCGGTCTTAGGATGAAGGAGGTACGATGTTGGAACAAGTTAAGATCCAGGAAAAACTCTCAGCCACCCGCCTACTTTTGGTCGAGGACAACGAGGATGACCAGCTACTCATCTTGAGGTCTCTCAAGCAGCAGCGTCTGGACTTCGAGGTTCGCGTCATCGATTCACTCCAGGACTTGGAGGCGGCCCTGGATCGTGAGTCCTGGGATCTCATCCTCTGTGATTTTTCACTGCGGACCTTCAATGCGCTGCACTGCCTCAAGCTTTACCACCAGAAGGATCTGGATATTCCTTTTATCCTGGTCTCCGGAACCGTGGGCGAGGAAACAGCGGTCGAGGTGATGAAAGCTGGTGCCCATGATTACATTCTCAAGGACCGCTTGAACCGGCTTGTACCGGCCATCCAGCGGGAACTCAAGGAAGCCGCCATCCGGAGAGCGCACCGGGCAGGAGAAAAAGTCCTTTACTCGATGACCCATTATGATTCCGTAACGAAGCTTCCCAATCGCGAATACCTGATCGAGAAAATTGAAGAACTGAACCCAGCGGATTCTCCCATGGGAGTTGGGATTATTCTGGTCGAGGCGGAAAATCTCCTGAACCTGCAACGGACTTTCGGTTACAGCACATTCAATCAGGCTGCTCGAGCCATTGCCCACCGGCTTCATAGTTCCATCCTGGATCCTCTGATCATGGCGCGCATGGGGGACAGTGACTTCTTGATCATCCTTCGGCATACCGGGGATCCTCAATACCTTCCGCAGGCCTGTAACCGGGTTCTGGAACTTTTCGTGCAACCGATTGATATCGGCTTTTCGAAAGTCCATATCGAAATTCGTATGGGTCATGTCATCCACCACCTGCGAGAAGATTCCCTGGATACCAACCTGCAGCACGCCGCCTTCGCACTGCAGCGATCTTATTTGGAAAATTCGCCTTTTGAGGGTTATTCGGCACTCCACGCTACCAAGGCTTCCGAGCTCCTTCTGTTGATGGGGGATCTGGCTTCCGCTCTTGAACAGGGCCAGGTGATGCTTTATTACCAACCCTATGTCCATCTCCAAAAAACATCCCTGACCGTAGCGGGCGTTGAGGGATTGGTCCGCTGGAATCATCCGCGGAAGGGGCTGCTCCTTCCAGGTGAGTTTCTGGCCGCGGCTGAGCAATCCGAACTCATCCAGCCCATGACGAGACGGGTCATTGAATGTGCGGTTCTACAACAAAGGGAGTGGATGAAGAATAACTCCGATCCGCTTGAGATTTCGATTAATCTCTCCATCCAGAATTTGCCCAGGAAGGATTTGCCGGATCTAATTTCCGGAAAAATCCGAGAATACGCTCTGTCACCGGAACACTGGGTATTTGAGGTCACAGAAAGCCTCTTCATGAGCCACCTCGAGGAGTCCCTGCACTGTCTCAAAACCCTCCGGGATCACGGCTTTTCCATTGCCATTGACGATTTTGGAACTGGATATTCGTCACTCTCCTATCTCAAACGCCTGCCGATCAGCCGGATCAAGATTGACCGGACCTTCATCCAAGACCTCCCTGAGGATCCTGCCAACCAAGCCATCGTGAGTTCCCTGATTGACCTTGCTCACCGTCTCCGGCTCGAGGCCGTTGCCGAGGGGGTCGAGAGGGGAGATCAGCTAACCTACCTTAAAGAGATGGGATGCGATAAGGCACAAGGCTATATCCTGACCCCTCCCCTTCCCGCACGAAAACTCCCGGACTGGCTTGA
>JAJYFY010000117.1 GCA_021785265.1 Pseudomonadota bacterium | reverse complement strand
TCGATCAGCATCGCCCGAACGAACCCCCAGGTGCTCTGGGTCGGCACCGACGACGGCCTCGTCTGGGTTACCCGGAACGGGGGGGGAAGCTGGCAGAAGGTCACCCCTCCAGACGCTCCCGCCTGGGCCCGCGTCTACCAGATCGGGGTCTCCCCCTTCCACGCCGGCTCCGCCTACCTCAGCTTCGATGCCCATGAGCTCGGCAACAACCGGCCCTATGTCTACCGGACCGACAACTACGGCCAGAGCTGGCACCGGATCGACCGGGGACTGC
Organism: Pseudomonadota bacterium; assembly: GCA_021785265.1. Classification (GTDB taxonomy): domain Bacteria; phylum Pseudomonadota; class Gammaproteobacteria; order JAKAQQ01; family JAKAQQ01; genus JAJZIH01. The sequence goes on along the minus strand of JAJYFY010000117.1, from coordinate 2,712 downwards.
CGGACGACAGCTCCGTCCTCGTCGTCCGCGAAGATCCGAACGACCGGGGGTTCCTGGTCGCCGGTACCATGACCCACGTGTACTACTCCCATGACCGGGGCAAAAACTGGCACCTCCTCACCGCGAACCTCCCCACCATGCCCGTCTGGGACCTCAAGTTCGTCCATCACCCAGACAGCCTGGTGCTCGCAAGCCACGGCCGCGGACTTTGGGTCCTGGATAACCTGAAACCCCTGGAGGGCCTGACCCGCTCGGTCACCCAAAAACCCTTTGCCCTCTTCCCCATGCAGAAGGGGATCCTCTTCTACACCACGGACATCGGGGATCCAGCGCCTCCCTTCTACTCCGCCCCCAATGCACCGGTCGGTGTCACGGTCGCCTACTACCTCAAGAAGACCTATCATCGGACAAAGGCTCAAAAGAAGATGCACGAAACACCAGTCAAGATCCAGATCGAAACCCGCTCTGGCGCCTTGGTGAACACGATCTACGGTCCGGCCCATTCGGGTATTGAATCGGCCGTCTGGAACTTCTCCTACAAGGGCCCCCGGAAGATGGATTTCGGCCATTACTGGATGTCCCATGGTCCCAAGGGATTCCAGGGTCCGGATGTGGCACCCGGAACCTACCGGGTCGTGGTCACGGTCGGCCACCATCGAGCGGTCGGTCTGGCCCGCGTGGTCGCGGATCCGCGCTTTTCCATCCCGCAGGCACAGTATGTGGCCCAACGGAATGCGGGACTCGAACTGAGCGCCATGATAACCGCCATGGATACCATGCTGGACCGCATCCACGGCATGCAAAATACGCTCCGGACGTTCCACAAGAGCCTTGCGGGACAGCCCGCGCTGCTCGGCCGCTATGGTGCCGTACTCCGCGCGGGCCACACGCTCAACCTCAAGCTCGAGAAACTCCTGACCTCGGTTTACAACCCCGAGCGCCAGCACAATGTTTCGGAGGCGAGCCTCAGAAACCTCGTCCGGCTGCACCAGAAGATCATCAACACCTACACGCTCGTGATCGGCAACTATGCCCAGCCCATCAACCATCGGATCCAGCGGATGATGGCTCATCGCCGGGCTGAACTCGAAGCGACTCTGGCACGGTTCAACGGGCTTCTCGGAACCTCGGTCGCGCGCTACAACCGGCTGGCCTACGCGACGGATGCCCCCACGCTGTTTTCCGGGCCTCCGATCCGGATCCAGCCGACGCCCAAGTGATGCGCTAAAACCCCCTCCTTCGGGTTCTGTTGCGGCCTCTTCGGAGGCCGCTTTTTTGGGGGGAGGGACATGCTTGGGGACTGGGGCCATTGCGGACGCTTGAGATGTGAGGAGAAGGACCGCCCTGGTATTGGTCTTCCGTTTCAAGACCGAACAGGGTTCTACTACGACAACACGAGCGTCAAGCCAGTGGCGAAGGGGCCGACTCTATGCAATAGTGGAGGTCATACAAACTGAGGTCCTGAGAGCGGCCTTGAGCGTCGAGTGATAAGTGAGAGGGGGTCATGGCCAACTCCAAAAATGGGAAAGTGGTGAGAAGAAAAGCGAATAGAGAGCAGTGGCCGCATTTGGTCACGGCCCCACCCATTTCCAGGAGAAAGCCCATGATTCACGAACTCGATCGGGTTGTACTGACCCGGGATTTACCGGGGCAGGGGCTTCGGGCGGGCGACATCGGCACGGTGGTGTTCGCACACAAAGGAGGCACTGGCTATGAGGTGGAGTTCGCCACCCAGGGTAGCGAGACCCGGTCAGTGGTCACGGTCACCGCGGATGTGATACGCGCTCTGGATGAGCACGAGATCGCCAAGGGCCCTTCATTTCACGTCTGTCAGGCATTTTTTCCGCGGACCAGTCCCTGGAACGACCTCGAGCGCGCCCTCAAGAGGACGCACAATAAAGGCATATTGGATCACCTCGCCCGCACAGTGAGCGCACCGTTCGAGGCAGGTGAACCTGAGCAGGTGACGATGCGGATGATTGATGACGAAGACCATAAACTGCGTGTTGTGAAAAACATCAAAAAGGCAGCAAAATGAAGCAGCTTGCGCCCGGGCTTGAAGACACGCTCCGACGAGGCAACGTTTGGTGGCAGGGCGAACGTCTATTTGGACTTCCCCCGATACGGCGTTGGGCCTTTCCGCAGGTCATGGCCAATGTATCCGGTGGAGGATTGGCACCCATTACGGTCGTGCGCGGCCCACGGCAGATTGGAAAAACCACGTTGGTAAACCAGGTCATTGACGACCTATTGACACTGGGCGTAGCCCCCCAACGGATATTCCGGGTGCAGTTCGACGAACTGACGGAACTGGCGAGGGTTTCGCAACCGATCCTCGATCTGGCGTGGTGGTACAGCGATAATCTCTTAGGCAAATCGTTTCACCAGGCGGCACGGGATGGCGAACAAGCGCTTTTGTTCCTCGATGAGGTACCACTCTTGTCCAAAATAAATCCGACGTTGGGGCTCTCCGGGTGGATTGAGTAAGATGAGGTTGCGAACAACATCCACCCCACCGCAACCGGAGGCCCAACGTGAAGACATCATGCAGTATGTTCAGCCAGATACTCAAGCTCATCCCGCGCACCGATTTTGAGCGCTTGGTGAAGGAAACTGGCGCCGAGCGTGCCGCCAAGGGATTGAGCTGCTGGAGCCAGTTTGTCTCGATGCTCTTTTGCCAGTTGGGGCGGGCGCATAGCCTGCGCGAGATCG
>JAJYFY010000116.1 GCA_021785265.1 Pseudomonadota bacterium | reverse complement strand
CCTCAAGTTCGTCCATCACCCAGACAGCCTGGTGCTCGCAAGCCACGGCCGCGGACTTTGGGTCCTGGATAACCTGAAACCCCTGGAGGGCCTGACCCGCTCGGTCGCCCAAAAACCCTTTGCCCTCTTCCCCACCCAGCCCGGCATGAACTTGAGAGCCCATTACTCGGGACATCCGGCCGCACCCTACTATTCGGTGCCCAATGCACCCCAAGGGGTCGTGATCAGCTATTACGTGGGTCGGCAGAAGCCGACCTTCCACAAGGTCAAGTTCACGATCGAGTCTCCATCCGGTAGTCGACTTGCGGTCCTGCATGGCCCGTCGAGTTTTGGCGTGCATGAGCTCGTCTGGAACATGCGCTACCGCGGGCCCCATCCCCTGCGGATCGGTCCCCCGGTTCCCCCCGGTTTCATGAACCGTTCCTTTGGTCCCATGGCGGTTCCCGGAACCTACCGGGTCATCGCCCGGGCCGGCTCCAACCAGGCGGAAATGACCGCCCAGGTCCGCGAAGATCCAAGGCACCCGATTGCCCTTTCCATCTGGCGGGAAGACCTGGGACTTGGGCTCACCGCCCGCAATGAGCTCTCGGATTTCAACCGCCTGTTGAACCGCCTGCAAACCGTCAAGGTGGCCCTGTCACGGATCTCCTCCCACCCGGCGCCGAAGGATGTTCCGGCCACTCTCGTTGCCCAAGGCCGAAAACTTGAGGCCAGGGTCAGCCACTTCGAAAACCGCCTCTACAATCCCCTGATCCAGCGCAATGCCCCGGAGGATTCCCTGCATTACCTGGCCCGTTTCCACCGGGAAATCAACATGGCCTACGGCGTCGCGTCCTTTTTCCTACAGGGTCGTGCCCCGAACCACAGGATGCTTGCGATTCTCAGGAAAAGACGGGGTGAACTCCGCAAGATCCTCGATCAGTACAATCGCGAGATCCGACCGGCCATTGCGGCCTACAATGCGAAGGCCTGGCACTTGGGGCAACCCACCCTTCCCCAGGGGAAGGCGATCCACCTCCACAAGCCGGTACGCTTGTGAGGGGGGTTCCGGCACCGGCACGGAGGGGGTTCTCCCCGTGCCGATGCGGTGGAACTTTCACTTCCGTGCCCGACTCCAACCGTGAGTCGGGTCGTTTTTTGACCTGAAAAACAAGAGGGTATTCCCGTGATCCTACAATCCAGATTCCGCTCCTTCGCGGCAGCTGGCCTCGTGCTTCTGGCCGCCGTCCTTCTACCTACCGGGGAGGCCTTGGCGCACGCGCCGGGAACTTCGCCGCTCCGCCACATCAAACTGCGTAATCTCGGCCCGGCCATTGCCGGCGGCCGGGTCACCTCCGTGGTGGGAATCCCGGGACAGCCCGAGACCTACTATATCGGAGCTGCCGCCGGTGGCGTCTGGAAGACCACGAATAACGGCAACAGCTGGAAAAACGTGTTCAACCATGGGGATACAGCCTCGATCGGCGCGATCGCCCTCGCCCCGAGCAATCCCAATCTCGTCTGGGTCGGCACCGGCGAGGCCAATCCCCGCGATGACATGATCGACGGCGGCGGTGTCTATTATTCCTCCGATGCCGGAAAGAACTGGCGTTTCATGGGATTAAAAAAGGCCGGCCAGATCAGCCAGGTCGTGGTGGATCCGGCCAATCCGAAGATCGTTTTCGTCTGTGCCCTCGGCAATGTGTGGAAACCCACCCCGACCCGCGGCGTCTATCGCAGCTCCAACGGGGGCAAGACCTGGCAGCGGGTCCTGTTCCGGAATGACACGACGGGCTGTTCGACCCTGGCCATGCAACCGGGCAACCCAGAGGTTCTGATTGCCGGGCTCTGGCAGGTTCGGCGTTATCCCTGGAAGCTCGTGAGCGGCGGCCCCGCGAGCGCTCTCTACCGCTCTCTCGACGGCGGACTCCACTGGAAGAAACTGACCCATGGCCTGCCCAAGGGTCTGACCGGTCGCAGCGACGTGGCCTTCGCGCCCAGCCGGCCGGACAAGGTTTATGCCGTGATCCAGGCCAAGCATGGCGTGCTCTGGAGTTCGGATGACATGGGCACCCACTGGCATCTGATCTCGAACAACGAAAACGCCGATGTCCGTCCCTTCTACTTCACCCAGGTGGCGGTCTCGCCCAAAAACCCGGACCAGATCTTCCTGCTCTCCATGAAGCTCATGGAGTCGAAGAATGGTGGCCGGACCATGTTTTATGCTGACAAGATGGTGCATGTCGACCACCACACCATCTGGATCGATCCCCGAAACGGAAACCGCATCATCCAGGGCAATGACGGAGGCGTCTACATCTCCCACAATGACGGCAAGAACTGGCGCTACCTCGACAACCTGCCCACCGAGGAGTTCTACCAGGTCGCCGTGAACGATCACGTCACCCCCTTCCTGGTCTGCGGGGGCATCCAGGACAACAACGCCTGGTGTGGCCCCTCGAGCGACTATTCGCGTGCAGGAGTCAACGGGCTCGACTGGTACATGCCCGTGGGCGGAGACGGCGAGTATGTCGTTCCCGCACCCACGGATCCCAACATCATCTATGCCAGTTCGGAAAACGGTTACACCGTCCGCTACAACGTCAAAACGACCTTTGCCCCCTTTATCCTGCCTTACTATCATTCACAGGCCGGACACAAGGTCTCCGCGCTTAAGTACCGTTTCAACTGGACGGCGCCGATCGCGGTCTCCTACACGGATCCGAACGAGGTCTACATCGGGGCTGATGTGGTCTTCAAGAGCATGGATGGCGGGCAGCACTGGAAGGTGATCAGCCCCGATCTCACCCGTGATGACAAGGCCAAGGAGGGTCTCACCGGCGGACCTGTGAACTACGACATTTCCGGTGCTGAAAACTACGACACGATCGAGTCGATCAGCATCGCCCGAACGAACCCCCAGGTGCTCTGGGTCGGCACCGACGACGGCCTCGTCTGGGTTACCCGGAACGGGGGGGGAAGCTGGCAGAAGGTCACCCCTCCAGACGCTCCCGCCTGGG
>JAJYFY010000007.1 GCA_021785265.1 Pseudomonadota bacterium | reverse complement strand
CGAGTTCAGGCATGGTCGAGGCCGGTCAGAAACCCGGTGAGGAGTCGGCAAAATGCTTCCGGATTACTGAGAAAGGGGGCGTGGCCAGCCTTCTCGAACCAATGGGGCTCGGTCCGGAGCGCCTGAGCCAGCCACTCCTCCGCTTCCGGTGGAACCAGCCGATCCAGCCGGCCGGCTACGAGGAGTACGGGAACCCGGACTCCATCCCGCACGTCCACCCGCAAATCCGTCATCCTCAGGATTTCGAGCCCGGCCCGGAGTCCGGCCGGTGTGGGCTCACCCCCCATTCGCAGCGCGGCTCTCAAGTGGGGAATCAGTGTCCGCGCCTCACCTCGGCCCTGGAGCTGCAGAAAAAGGAAATCGTCCAGGATCCCCGTGTAATCGGTCTCGAGATCACGGGCAAAACGATCCAGAACAGCGGGATCACACCCGTAGATCCAATCCGGGCCCTCCACGAACTTCGGCGTGGCGCTGACGAGAATGAGTGCCCCAATCCGCTGTGGGTGCCGGATTGCAATCTCGAGTGCCACCTGCCCACCGAGCGACCAACCGAGGAGTGCCACGGGATCTGCCGGCAACGCGTCCAGACAATCCGCGGCCCATGCCGGAAGCGTCGGATCCACCACCTCGTCCCCCCGTCCTCCGTGTCCCGGGAGTTCGGCACAAAACAGGTCGATCCCCGCCCGCGTGAGCGGCTCCCTCAAGGGGTCGAAAACGCGGGCGTTGAACCCCCAGCCGTGAACGGTTGCCAGGGTCAGATGCGGCGGGGGCACAGGCTGTGCAGCGCCTCGAGCAGATGGTTGAGATCAGACCGGGTATGCGCGGCACTCAGACTGATGCGCAAACGAGCCTTCCCGCGCGGTACGGTCGGCGGAAGAATGGCCGGTGCATAAATTCCGCGAGCTTCAAGCGCCTTGCTGAGTGTCTGCGTCTCCGCCGCCGATCCGACCATGAGGGGCTGGATGGGAGAGCGGGAAGGGGCCAGTGGCAGATCAAGCTCAAGGGCACTCCGACGAAAGTAATCCACCTGTTCATGCAACCAGGTTCGCCTTTCGGGCTCCCCGATGACTTGCCGGAGCGCCTCGTGCGTGGCCACCGCCAGAGCTGGCGGGAGCGCCGTGGTATAGCGGAAGGGTCGCGCCTTTTGCACCAGGGTCTCGATGCGATCCGCGGGTCCGGCGACAAAGGCCCCATAGGTTCCGAACGCCTTTCCGAAAGTGGCCATGAGCAGTGGAACCTCGTCCTGGCCAAGATGGCAGGATGCCACGGTGCCTTGCCCGACCTCTCCCCACAGGCCGATGCCATGGGCGTCGTCAACCATGAATTCGGCCCCCACCGCGCAGGCGACCCGTGCCAGTTCGGCTAAGGGTGCCTGGTCCCCGTCCATGCTGAAAATTCCTTCGGTGACGAGCAGTGCCCCGGTCGACGGTACTGCCTGTGCCAGCTGGCGGGCCGCATCCGAAACGTTCCCATGGGCATAACGGCGGAGATGTCCTTGCGCCAGACGGACGGCATCGTAAAGCGAGGCGTGATTCAGACGATCCTGGACGATCGTCTGTCCACGACGGCAATGGGATTGCAAGACCGAAAGATTGGCCATGTAACCGTTCGAAAAGAGCAGCACCCGATCCCGCCCAAGCCAATCGGACAGCGCGTCCTCGAGTTCGCGGTGGGCTGAGGTATATCCCGAAAGGAGCACGGATCCACCGCTCCCAACCCCCCAAACTCGTGCTCCCGTGCTCCATGCCTCGATCACGGCCGGGTGGGTGGCAAGCCCCAGGTAGTCATTCGAGGCAAAACTGATCAGTCGATGTCCGTCGACCACGACCCGGGGCCGACAGCTGGACTCGCGGACCCGGCGGATCCGGACCCCCATAGCCAGCCGCTTCGGCTCCGGACGGGACTCAATCCCCGGGAACATGAGCCTCCTGCCTCCCCGGCTGCATCTCGGCACGGATCCCGAGGGTCCGAAACAGATCGCGATCTGCCTCCATCTCGTTGTTCGGCGTGGTCAGCAGTTCCTCGCCGTAAAAAATCGAGTTGGCGCCGGCAAAAAAACACAGGGCCTGGAGTTCCTCGCTCATCCCACTGCGGCCGGCCGACAGGCGAACATGCGCCGCCGGCATGAGAATCCGGGCGACGGCCACTGTCCGGACAAACTCTAGCGGGGGCACCGGATCGCGGCCGGCGAGCGGGGTCCCGGGTACGGGAACCAGGGCATTGAGAGGCACACTTTCCGGTGGCGGGTCCATCTCGGCCAGCTCGAGGAGAAGTGCGGCACGATCCTCCATGCGTTCGCCCATCCCCAGGATCCCGCCACAGCAGACGTGCATGCCGGCTTTGCGAACCCGTCGCAGGGTTTCCAACCGGTCGTCGAAGCTCCGGGTCGTCACAATCTCGGCGTAGTAGTCACGCGAAGTATCCAGGTTGTGATTGTAGAAATCGAGCCCGGCCTGACCCAGCCTTTCAGCCTGTTCGTCGGTCAAAAGGCCCAGAGTGGCACAGGTTTCGAGTCCAAGGGCCTTGACTGCCCGGATGTACTCGATGATGTGATCAAGATCCCGGTCCTTGGGACCGCGAAAAGCCGCCCCCATGCAAAAGCGCGTAGCCCCCGCCGCCTGAGCTTGGCGGGCGGCCTCAACCACCCGCTCGACAGGCAGTAAAGGCCCGGCCTCAACCGAGGTCGCATGACGTGCACTTTGGGGACAGTAATGGCAATCCTCGGGACAGCCCCCGGTTTTGACACTGAGGAGCGTACTCAACTGGATTTCATTGGGATTAAAGTGCCGTCGATGGATGCCATGGGACCAGAAAAGGAGGTCGTTCAAGGGCGCCCGGAAAAGTTCGAGAACCCGTTCCAGGGACCAAGGTCGATCAAGATCAGGGGCATCTGTCATGGATCACGAAGCCTGGCATTTTGCGGTCAGTCTAGCCCGCACCCCCCTCTTTCTGTCAACCGGGAGCTTTGTTGATGGTTGACGGCTCTCCGCCGGCGCAAGTCGAGACCTCTCTGCCCGGTTTACCCTTGATCCTCGGGGGAATCACGCATAAACTAGGGGTCTGACCCGGATTCGTGACTTTCATGCCGCTCGAACTTTCCAGATGGCGCCCTCGGGCTTCCCTTGTGGCGTTCATCATCGTCGCTACCGTTACTGCTTTGGGAACGGCAGAGGCCCTTCCTGATCTTTACGTTACCCAGAATGGCAACCAGACGGTGGCGGTTCTGGACACGGGCAACAACTTCAATGAAGTGGCGACGGTCAATACCCAGCAGTCCCCAACGGCTATCGCGGTCGCCCCCATCGGCAGTCCCATTTACATCGCCAACTCCGCCAGTGGCACCGTCACCGTGATGAACGTGAACAACGTGGTCACGGGCACCATTCCGGTCGGGGCCGACCCGAATAGCATCGTCTTTAGCCCGGCCGGGAGTGCAGCCTATGTCGCCAGTGCCGGAGCCAACGACGTCTCCGAGATCAACGTTGCGGCAGGGACCGTACTCCAGACCATTGCCGTGGGCAACCAGCCGGACGGTATGGCCATGACACCCGACGGTTCCTTGCTGTTCGTATCCAATCGCGGGGACGACACGGTTTCGGTGGTCTCGGCTCCCTTGGCCGCCAGCCTGCTGACCATTCCGGTAGGGAAGGAGCCGGGTGCGGTCGTGATTTCTCCACGCGGATTCACGGTTTATGTGGCCAATACCGGCAGCAACAGCGTTTCCGTGATCAACCGGCACGAAAGAAAGGTGATCACGACCATCCCCGTGGGGACTGACCCGACCGGCCTGGCCCTGTCTCCCAACGGGAGCATTCTCTATGTCTCGAACACCGGGAGCGGGACTCTCACCCTGATTGATACGGCCACCGACAGCGTCGAGGCCACCCTTGATGTGGGCGGGGATCCCGCAGGACTCGCGATTTCCCCCTCCGGTGCCCATCTCTATGCCGTCGAACCCGGCCAGAACAGCGTGCTCGTCATCAGTACCGCAACCCGCTCCATCACGAGAACCTTGGGACCGTTCGCCGGTCCCGGATCCGTCGGTGCCTTCGTCGGACCAGGCGACCTCATTGCCATCGGCGGGGTCTACAACAGCATTGAAAATACCCCGAGCCAGAATACGCTGGGCTGCAGCGATGTCTTGGGACGCGAGCGTGACTTTCATTTGCTGGTCCCGCCGATCCATGGCTCCGTCACGATCGTGCCCAGCAGCGGCCTTTTCACCTATGTCCCGGACGGCGGATTCTCGGGTGAAGATGCCTTCAGTTTCATCTGCGAAACGGTCGCGGGCGGGCCTTCTCCGGTCTCGGCACCCGCCACGGTTAGCGTTTTCGTAAGCTACCAGAATCCCAACGTTAGTAGTTCGAGCGCCTTGGGTCCCTTGACGCTTGCCGGTCTGGCGCTCTGCCTGGCCGTCCTCGGGATCCGGAAGCGGAAGATCGCACCCGCCCCTTGAAACCGCGGACCGACGCCCCCATCTAGAAAGGCAAAGGGGGTGGTTCCACCCCCGGCCATTTCGTCGAGGTATGGAGGTGTCGCCATGTGGTTTGATCTCATGAGTCCGTTAGAGACTGATTTCCCGTTTTTCAGTGAGATGGGGCCCATCCGTTCGGCCCTGGAAAGCTGGTTCGCCGATTCATTCAGCCGGGACCTCAGGGCCAGTTCAGCCAGCCGGTTCCCGCTGGTGAATATCGGGGAAACGGAACAGGAATTCCGGGTCTATGTGTTTGCTCCCGGGATCGACCAGAAAGACCTCTCCGTGGAGGTCAAAGACGGTCTCATCACCATCGCGGGCAAGCGGGCTACGGCAGCCGAGAAGGAAAACAAGGAAACCACCGTTTATCGGCAGGAACGTTTCAGCGGTGAGTTCCTGAGAACCCTGAGCCTTCCGGACTCCGTTGATCCCGAGGCCATTACGGCTCAGGCCAAAAACGGGGTCGTCACCCTGATCCTTCCGAAGAAGGCCGCACTGCAGCCGCGACGGGTTGAAGTTCGCGCCGCCTGACCCGGATTCACGAGGAGGTAACAACCATGACCAGTCAGCAAATGAGCACCCACGTCAAACCCCTATCAGCCACCAAGGATCCGGCCCAGGCTACCCGGCGGGAACCGGTGATCCTGCCTCCCGTGGATATCCGCGAGACGGCGGAGGCGATCCTGATCGAGGCGGATATGCCCGGAGTGTCCCCGGACTCTCTCAAGGTCGAGGTGGCCGATAACCGGCTCACCCTGGAAGGTACACTCGCGATCGAGCTGCCCGAAGCCATGACTTCGGTGGATGCGGACCTGCGGGGATCCCACTATCAGCGGCAGTTTACGCTGGGACAACAGACAATTGATCCCGAGAAGATCCGAGCCGAGCTCAAGAACGGAGTGCTCCGGGTTTTTCTCCAGAAACGCGAAAGCCACAGGACACGGCGGATCCCGATCGCAAGCTGAACAGTCCTGTCCACTCTGGCCCCCCGGTTCCCGGGGGGCTTTTTTGTCGGCGCGTGAATGGGTGAGAAGCGGCATCGCTGTCATGGTCGTCTGCAAACCCAAGCGCTCCTGCACGATCCCTGGACGATAAGCGTTAGAGAGTTTCATGGCCACTCGTGCAATCACGGATCCTGGCAGCGAACGAGGGTTCGATCTAGTTCATCCGCTGCCGGTACCGGAGACTCTCAGATACGGGAGCGCCACGGACCACAAACCACCACAGGGTCCATGAATCCCTTCCCCGGAGTGCCCGGACCAGGAGTTTGACCAGGAGAAAAAACCGGAAACCCAGGACGTAAAGCCGGCCGTGATGTTTTCTCAGGTAATACAGGAAGGACAGATAAAACTCCTTGCGGAGTGCGAGCTGCATGGGCATGCTCCCTCCACCCACGTGGCAAAAATGTGCGTCGGGGACATAACAGATCCGCCATCCCGCATCACGGATACGCCGGGCCAGATCTTCTTCTTCACAGTAAAGAAAAAACTGGGTATCCAGCCCCCCCAAGGATTCGAGCAGCTCACCCCGGACGAACAGCGCGCTCCCGGTGACCATGGGGACATCGAGCGGCCCCGAGTAGTCGGCCCGGCGATCGGGGTAGCGCGCTCGTCGGACCCGCCTCAGAAGACCGGACCCAACGACTGCCCTGAGCAGGCTGGGCAGGTAATCGAACGAGGGCCGCAGGTCGCCATCCGGTCCCTGGCATCGACCGGTTGTCAGTCCCACATCGGGGTGAGCTTCCATGAAATCGAACAGGCCACGCAGGACATCGTTCAAAACGTATCCATCGTTATTGAAGAGGAAATAATAGCGGGCACGAACAAACTGCAAGGCGAACTGGTGACCTCCGGCAAAGCCCAGGTTGATCCGGCTCGCCACCACCTGGACCCGTGCATCGGGCCACTCCCCAGGATGAACCTGCTCGGAGGACCGTGAGCCGTTTTCGGCGACGACGATCCGGAAGTCCAGAAGGGGATCGGTTTTCTCGAGGATCGAGGCCACAGCGGTCCGCGTATGCGCGGCAGAGTTGTAGTTCAGGATCGAGACCGCAACCGCATGACGATCCGTGCGGGATTCCGCGGGAACCATGAACGGGTAGACACTCCGGCCGATGGGCGTCCCTTACAATAGCAAACATGGATACCACCCGCCTGCTCCAGTCCCTGAACACAGCCCAGCAAGAGGCCGTGAACCAGCCGGAAATCCCCGTCTTGGTCTTGGCTGGCGCCGGCAGTGGCAAGACCCGGGTCTTGGTTCACCGGGTGGCTTGGCGCCTTGCCATCGATGGATGCCGGCCGGATCAGGTGCTGGCCGTCACCTTCACCAACAAGGCCGCCCGGGAAATGCGGGAACGAATCTTCCAGCTGGCCGGTCCCAAGGCTCGCTCCATGTGGCTCGGGACGTTCCACAGTATCGGCTACCGCATCTTGGTCCGCCATGCCGCCCAGGCCGGACTCACCGCCGATTTCACGATCCTCGATGATGAGGATCAGCGCCGTCTGGTCCGACAGCTCATCCGGGATCGGCAGTGGGATGAGCGGAACCACGCCCCGTCCCTGGTCCAGTGGTACATCAACCAGCAGAAGGATGCCGGTCGGCGCGCCGGGCAGGTGGCCGAAAGCGGTGGAGAAGGAGACGAGGCCCTGCGGCTGCTTTATACCGACTACGAAAAAAAACTAAAGACACTCGGTGCCACTGATTTTCCCGAACTCCTCTTCGGATGTCTTGAACTCTGGCGAGCCCATCCCCGGATCCGCGACCAGTATCGAGAACGTTTTGCCGAAATCCTGATCGACGAATTCCAGGACACGAACCCGCTCCAGTATCTCTGGTTCCGTGAGCTGACGGGCCCGGGGGCACGACCCTTCGTGGTGGGTGACGACGATCAGGCCATTTACGGCTGGCGGGGAGCCCGGATCGAGCACATCCTGGCCTTTTCCCGAGATTTCCCCCAATCCCGCACGATCCGCCTCGAACAGAACTACCGTTCGAGCCGATCCATTCTCCAGGCGGCCAATGCCCTGATCTCACATAATCCTTCCCGGCTGGGGAAAACGCTCTGGACCGAGGGGGAGCAAGGCCGCCGTCCGGTCCTTTTCACGGCCGACCATGAACAGGAAGAAGCCGACTACATCGTCACCGAGATCGAGCGACAGCTGGCCACCGGGCTGGCCGCCTCCACCATCGCCGTGCTCTACCGTTCGAACAGTCAATCCCGCGTCATCGAGGAGGGGCTCGTCCGGCATCGCATCCCCTATCGCGTCTATGGCGGGGTCCGCTTCCTCGAGCGCGCCGAGATCAAGGATGTCCTGTCCTACCTCCGATTGCTCGTCAACCCAGACCACACCTCGGCCCTGGAGCGGGCGCTCCACGCCCCACCGCGAGGGATTGGAGACAAAACCCTCGAACGCGCCCGCGAGCTGGCCCAAACGGAATCCCGATCCCTCAACGTGGCATTATCCCGGCTGGCCCAGGATGCGACGCTCGCCTCACGAACCCGTTCGGCCCTCGGACAGTGGTTCAGCCTGCTGTCGCGGATGCAGGAAGCGATCGCCGGGCAGGATCTGCCACAGCAGGTTGAACGGGTCATCGAACTGAGCGGTCTGCCCGAGTTCTACCGGCAGGAGGATCCCCTGCGGGCAGAAAGCCGACTCGAAAGTCTGGGCGAGCTCATCAACGCCGCTGCCACATTCGAGCCCGAGGAAGTCCCGGACGGGGAATCCCCACTGTCTCGTTTGGCCGCCTTCCTTGCGCAGATGACACTCGCCACCGATCTCGAGTCGGGAGAAACACGACCGGCTGAAGTTCAGCTCATGAGCCTGCATGCCGCAAAGGGACTTGAATTCCACACGGTATTCATCAGCGGCCTCGAAGAAGGGCTAGTGCCACATATCCGTTCTCTCGATACCGCAGGCGGACTCGAGGAGGAACGCCGGCTCTTTTACGTTGGCATGACCCGCGCCCAAGAGCAGCTTTTTCTGACCGTGGCCCGACAACGACGGCTGCGTGGCCGTCTCTACCAGTCCCTGCCTTCGCGGTTTCTCCGTGAAATTCCCGAAAGCCATCTGGATGTCCTCAATCCTTCCGTGCGAACCCTGACGCCCGCCTGGGGCATGAAACCCGCGAGCCCTCCCCGTTCCCGTCTCCCAGAGGCTGGACAGCCGGTTTCAATCGGTCGGCGGGTCCGTCATCCACGATTCGGTGAAGGGGTCGTTCTGGACCACGAAGGCACCGGAGCCCAATGTCGGGTCCAGGTCCGCTTCGACCAGGCCGGGAGCAAATGGCTGATCTGGTCCATGGCTCATCTCGAGAACCTGGACTCCTGACCGTGGCGGGGCAACGGCAACCGGTGGTCCTGTCCTTCTCCGGAGGCAAGGATTCACTCCTGGCACTCGCCCGACTGGCCGCCGATCCCGACTGGCAGGTCGTCCGTCTGCTGACAACCCTAAACGAAAGCTACCAACGCATTGCCATGCACGGCGTGCGGCGTTCACTCCTTGAAGCACAGGCCAGCTCGCTTGGACTGCCACTGGACCTCGTTTTCCTGCCGGTTCACGGCGGCAATGCCGAATACGAAGCCGCTCTCGGCCACCGACTGATGGAATATCGGGAGAACGGAATCCACCATGTGGCCTTCGGTGACCTCTTCCTGGAGGAGGTCCGTCGTTACCGGGAGACCCACCTCGCCCAGGTGGACATGACAGGCCTCTTTCCCCTGTGGGGACAGCCGACAGACCGCCTGGCCCGGCGTTTCATCGCCGAAGGCTACCGGGCCATTGTGGTCTGTGTGGATACCACCCAGTTGGATCCCTCGTTCGCTGGCCGCGAGTTTGATGACCGCTTTCTGGCCGACCTGCCGGTCACCGTTGATCCCTGTGGGGAACGCGGCGAGTTTCACAGTTTCGTTTACGACGGCCCACCCTTCATCCACCCCGTCATGTTCCAGCGGGGTGAGACGGTGCTCCGTGACCAGCGTTTCCAGTACTGTGAACTCCACCCCTGGCCATTCAACCCCCCATCGGCTGATGCCCGATCCGGAGGAAGACTGCGATGACATCATCCGAACCCCGGTTCTGTTTCCCCCCACCCCCACAGCACTCACTGGCCATTGCCGGGACGGAGACCCGGTTCCCCGTCCGGGCAATCTACTGCGTCGGACGCAATTACCGGGAGCATGCGCGAGAGATGGGGGCACCCGTGGATGGGGCCCCCTGTTTCTTCATGAAGCCGGCCCATGCGCTCCTTTCTGACAGTTCCCGAATTCCCTATCCTCCAGCAACGAGCGATTTCCAGCACGAAGTGGAACTGGTCATCGCCCTGGGGTCCGGAGGCCGCCGGATCCCGCCTGAGGAAGCCATGCGGTGCATCTTCGGGTACGGGATCGGACTCGACCTGACTCGCCGCGATCTCCAGGCCCAGCTCAAGAAACAGAGTCAGCCGTGGGAACTGTCCAAAAGTTTCACCGGGTCAGCCGCCTGTTCTGCCCTGGTTCCGGCGGGAGCCGAAAGCATCCATCGAGTTCCCCACAGGATCCGGCTTATCGTGAATGGCAGCTTGCGGCAAGAGGGACAGAGTGACCAGATGATCTGGCCGATGGCCACGCTCCTCTCCGAACTCTCCCGTTACGAGGAGCTCGCGGCCGGTGACCTGCTTTTCACAGGGACCCCGGCGGGCGTGGGACCCCTGGCTGTGGGTGACCGTGGATTCGCCGAACTGGTGGGCAGCTGCCGTCTCGACTTCGAAGTCGTTCCGGGACCGGCCTAGTCCGGCGCGTCGATCTGACCCAGAATGCTGACCAGGCGGGTCATGAGTTCCTGCGAGGGCCGGGCGAGGTCGCGATCGAAAATCTGCGCTGCAGACGGGTTCTTCCGCTCCGACCAGTCGGAGGCGAAGCGCAAGCCTTGGGCATGGATGGATTCGTGCAATTGGCCGAGACGGGCGAAAAAAAATGATTCGGTCGGGGAACCTTCGTGCATGGTCCGCCTGAGCCAGCCATCGAGCCGACACGACTCGGGCCGACCGAGGATATCCGTGGGATCCAAAAATCCGGACTCGCCTACGGTCGCCCGGGTCACGGCGTGGCGGAGGGCTTCCAACCAACGCAGATGCGAAAAGGCAGCAGCCATGCCATCGACGTGGTTGATCGGCCACGGACGACGATCCCGCTGATACCACTGGGGAGGCGGAGCCCATCGGCCCAACCAGTTGGGGATATCCCAGGGCAGTAACGGAGGGGCGATACAGTATCCTTGGGCATATCGGCACCCCAGCTCAAGAAGCAGGGTGCCCACGCTTTCATTCTCCACGCCCTCCGCGATCACGGTGAGTCCCTGGCTCTGGGCATGCAACAACTGCGCCGTCACGATCCCGAGCGCTTGATCGTGCCGGAGGAGGTCTCCCACGAAGCGTTTTTCGATCTTGATGCCATCGACCGGCAGCTCTTGAAGGTACTGCATCGTGGCATTTCCAGTGCCGAAGTCATCCAGCAAAAACCGTACCCCCCAGGATTGCAGGGTTTCGATAACCTGCCGTGCGCGAGCCAAGTCGGTGATGGGGCTGGTTTCCGTCACTTCGATCATGAGTCGATCTCGCTCATGCCGGATCCGCTGCAGGGCTTCGGCCACATCATCCAGGAAACCCTCGCAAAGGAGGTGACGGGCACTGATGTTGACCGTGATCACGCCTTCAAAACCAACCGCAGACCAGTGCTCGATATGCTCGGCGGCGTATCCCAGAACATACTGGCCCAGTTCCCGGGCGAGCTCCGTATCGGCCTCGATGCCCTCGATAAACTGGGCGGCTGGGACCAGCTGGCGATCATCGGGCCGCCAGCTGATCAATCCCTCGAATCCAAACAGGGTGCCGTCGGACATGTCCACGATCGGCTGGTAACGGAGAAACGGTTTGCAGGCACGAAGGGCTTCCGTGAAGCGCGATTCCATCTGGCGGCGGTGGTCCCAGCGCTGCATCATCTCCTCGGAATAAAGGAGAGAGCGGAGACCCTGCCGCCGAGCTTCCCAAAGCGCGAGTTCAGCCTGGCGAAGCCGGATCTCGACCGGAAAATCCGGGTCGTTCGGGTAGAGGACGACGCCCAGTCGGGCGGGCAATCCCGGGCAGGCGGCACCCTCAACCGGAAGCGGCCGCTGGAGAGCCTTGAGAAGGGTTTCAGCGAAACTCATCAAGGACTGTTCACTCGCGAACCCGGGCAAGGAAAAACCGAACACCCCCTCGCGGACGACCCCCAGAAGATCCAGATCACCAACGAGGCTCTTTAAACGCTCGGACACGGCCTGGAGCAAGCGTTCGGGCGAGGGGTCCCCCGGACGCGGCATGCGTTCTTCCAACCCCTCGAGCCCCACCAGCAGGAGTGCGGCCGCCCCCTCCGGGGGGATCCCGTGCGCTCCGCGCTGGCTGACGGCCTCAAGCCAGTGCGCCCTCCGCAACAATCCGGTCACGGGGTCGATACCCCGCAGCGCTTCCCATCGTGCCGGCCAGCAGTCTTCCGCGCTCAAATCAGTGGTTCCGGGCCGCGCCGAGCAATCACCCGCCTGTTCCTCAAGATCGCGAGGGCAAAAGAAATCATGGGCAGACCAGCTCCGGGTGACGCTTGATATACTGCCACGGGTGACATACTGGAGCCAACACCCATGAAAGCCTTGCGGGCGGGATTGATCCTTTGCTGCCTCGTGGGGCTCGTCGGCTGTGGGCAGAAGGGTCCCCTCTACCTCCCCCCCCCTCACGTGCACCATAAGCTCCCGGCACCGGCCACCCATTCCCGACCGGCCGCCGCGTATGCCCACCACTGACGAACGACGGATCCTCCTGGTCGACGGCACCGCCTACCTGTACCGGGCTTTTCACGCGCTTCCGCCCCTCGCCACCTCCCGCGGCTTTCCCACAGGAGCCATCAAGGGGGTGCTCAACATGGTCCGTAGTTTGCGCGAGCAGTACCCGGCCCCGTGGGCCGCAATCGTCTTTGACAGTCCCGGTCGTTCCTTTCGCCATACCCTCTTCCCCCAGTACAAAGCCCAGCGCCCGCCCATGCCGGAATCACTGGGTGTCCAGATCGCACCCTTGCAGGCAGCCCTCGCGGCGATGGGCTTTCCGATCGTTCAGGTTCCCGGCGTGGAGGCCGACGACATACTCGGCACTCTGGCCTGCACAGCTTCCGGGCAGGGATTCCGGGTCTTTTTGTTTAGCACCGACAAGGATCTCGCCCAGCTGGTCACCCCGGATATCAGCCTGGTCAACCCGGTGACGCGAGAGACGCTGGACCGGGAGGGGGTCAAGGCCCGATATGGGGTCTGGCCGGAGCAGATGGTCGATTACCTTGCCTTGGTCGGCGACAGTTCCGACAATATCCCCGGCATCCCGGGAGTCGGACCCAAAACAGCGGCCCGCTGGCTCGAGCAATACGGATCTCTGGACCAGCTGTGGGCACACCGGATGGAAGTTCCCGGACAGGCGGGTCGGGCCCTGCAGGACGGACAGGGTACGCTGGAGTTGGCGCGCCGCCTCGTCACCCTGGATTGCGGTGTCCCGCTGGAAGCGCGGTTGGAGACCCTTCGGCTCTCCCCTCCCGACCCTACACGGCTCAGCGAAACCCTGGCCACACTCGAGATCCAAGATCCCCTGATCGCATTGGATCGACCGGAGTCCCCCCCCGCGCCCGGTGCAGGACACTCCATCTGCATCACCGAATGGGCGGAGTTCGAGCAGTGGCGGGAACGCCTGGCCCGAGCGGAACTGATTGCCATCGATACCGAAACCACCTCCCTCAACTACCTGGAAGCTCGCCTCGTCGGCCTGTCCTTCAGCCTCGATGGCGAGAGGGCGGTGTACCTCCCGCTCCGACACCGACCCGAAGCCGTCGGCACACAGTTACCGGCCCAGGCGGTTCTTGAAGCGCTGCGCCCCCTGCTGGAGGATCCGGCCCGCCCAAAGGTTGGGCACCACATCAAGTACGACCGTCACGTTTTCATGAACGAGGGCATTGTACTGGCCGGAATCCGTTCCGACACCATGCTTGAGAGCTACGTCCTGAACAGTACAGCGGGCCGGCACGATCTCGATTCGGTGGCCTCGCGCTATCTCGGGATCCATAAGACCCCCTTCGAATCGCTCACGGGTCGTGGTCAGCACCGGAAAACGTTTGATGAGGTTCCCTTGGACCAGGCAACGGCCTATGCTGGGGCGGACGCGTGGCTCACCTGGCGACTCCATCAGCACCTCAGCCATTCACTGGAGACGACCCCCCGCCTGGCCAGACTGGTCGAATCCATTGAAGTCCCGCTGTCCTCAGTCCTCTTCGGAATGGAGCGGACCGGTGTCCGGATTGACCGCGAACAGCTTGCTGAACAGTCGCGTGAGCTCGACTCCGCCCTCCGGGAGCTGCGGGGACAGGCCCACGCACTGGCAGGCCGGGAGTTTAATCCGGATTCGCCCAAGCAGCTGCAAGCCGTCCTGTTCGATGAACTGCACATTCCCGCCCAAGGAAAAACTCCCGGAGGACAGCGTTCTACCTCGGAAGCGGTACTCGAGGAGCTCGCCTTGCACCATCCGCTTCCGCACCTGATCCTGGAATACCGGAGCCTGGCCAAACTCCGGTCCACTTACACGGAAAAACTACCCCAGGAAATCAATCCGCAGACGGGCCGGATCCACACCAGCTACCATCAAGCAGTGACCGCCACGGGCCGGCTGTCCTCCTCGGACCCCAACCTGCAGAACATCCCGATCCGCACAGCAGCCGGCCAGCGAATCCGCCAAGCGTTTGTCGCCGGACCCGGCGCCCGGATCGTCTCCCTTGATTATTCACAGATCGAACTCCGGATCCTGGCGCATTTCTCGGGAGACCCGGGTCTTCTGGCCGCCTTTGCCGCACACCAGGATGTCCATCGTGCCACCGCGGCGGAGATTTTCGGCATCCCATCCGAAGCGGTCAACGACGATCAGCGCCGACTGGCCAAGACCATCAATTTCGGACTCATTTACGGGATGTCTGCCTTTGGGCTTGCCCGACAACTCGGGCTTTCCCGTGAACTGGCCAAAAACTATATGGACCGCTACTTTTCTCGGTACTCAGGAGTCCGTGATTTTCTCGAGGCTACCCGGCGACAGGCTCACCAACAAGGTTTCGTCGAAACCCTGTTGGGCCGGCGTCTCTACCTGCCCGACCTTGAAAGCCGTGCTCCTGGATTGCGGCAGACCGCCGAGCGAGCCGCCATCAATGCCCCCATGCAGGGTACCGCAGCCGATATCATCAAGATCGCCATGATCGGTGCCGAACGTTGGCTCCGTGACCATGGCTGTGCATCCCGACTCATCCTTCAAGTCCACGATGAACTGGTCCTTGAGGTTTCCGAGGAGGAACTGGATGCCGTCACATCGGGCATCAGCCAGGAAATGAGCTCCGCCGTAGAGTTGACGGTTCCTCTGACCGTCCAGGTAGGGGTCGGACCCAACTGGGGACTGGCCCACTGATCCTGGGGAACTTCCTGGGCAACCTCCTGTCTTAATGTTGTCTGTCTCCATTCCGCTCTCCTCCCTGAGCGGAAGCGCCGGCGGGTTTCCCCAACCACCCGGCGATGCCTAGCCCCGGCAACTTTTGGCGCCGGGGCTTTTTTTATCCGTTAATCAATATCTTATCCGGAAATACCCGAACCCGTTCCTGACTCATATCCAAAAACACCTGTCCGCCGGGCCACTCCGGATCTTCCTTGACTCCCTTGCCCCCCGCAAACCTGGATATTCACGGATCAGCTTTCCGTACGGATGTCGTAGGCCGAGAGGTAGTAAGAAAAGCGTTCGCGGATGAGTGCTGAGGGCATGCTTTTGGCCAGTTGTTGCTGAAAACGGTTCGGTCGATAGCGCCCGGCTCGCGAATGCATGAGGTAACTGCTTAAAATCACGCGTTTTTCCTTCGACCAAGGCCAGCCCAAAAACCCATAAAGCCGCGCCATGACCCCGACGGGATCCCTCGTCAGTTCCTCATAAAAAACATGGGTCACGCGTCCCTCCAGGCTCGCCGGAGCCTTCGCAAAAGCGACGATCTGATTTGCCCCCTCAATCCAGCGATCGGTCACCTTGCGGCACACCTGTTCCAGTCCAATAGCATCGCTGAATAAACCATGCAGGAGCGCCGTCAGTGCCACGACCGAGGGGAGAACCGAAGCCGGATCACGATGGGTCACGATGACCCGTGCATCGGGATAGGTCCGAAGAAGTCCGTCCAGGGTAAACACGTGGTCGGGGGCCTTGAGCACCCAGCGCCCGGATCCGCCCTGGTGCTGTAGTAGCTGGAGAAAGCGGCGGTGTTGCACATATGGAGGTTGCGGATCCCGCTGGTCCATCCACCGGAGGTAGGAGGGAATCTCGTAGGTGCCATCAAAGCGGTAGCTCTCAAAGCTGTGGCTCAGGATCTCGCTGCATTCCTGGGGGGAATCCCACGTGGTCGGATAGACACTCTGGAACTCCGGCTCCAGGAAATCGAACCAGGCGAGTTCCTGCCGCACCTTCCGTTGCCAGATCCGAAAATCCGGAGGCTGTCCCTGGCCCGGACGCGGATAGGTCACCTCCCAGACCCGCGGCGACCGATTGGCCGGATCCTGAAGGAATAGGGTTTGGAGGAAGGTGCTGGCCGTTCGCGGCAGGCCCGTGATGAAGACGGGCGCGGGGAGCCCTTCCTGCTCGATTGATGGATACCGCTTCAGGGTTTCCGTGACCCAGAGCCGATTCACCAGCAGGCGAAACGTATCCCAAAGGAAACTTAACCGGCCAAGATAACTGAGACGGGCCTCACCCTCGATGGACTCGGAAAGCATCCGGAGCGGCAGTTCAATCGGCGGTTCGCCAAAGTCCACGAGACCGGTTTCGCGCACGGCCTTTTCCAGGAGGGCATCCGGGCTGATCCGATGATCCCGACGCACAAGGGCCTCCCAGAGAGGTCCCGTCCGATTGACTAGCCCGCGGGCTGATTTAGCCAGCTGCCACTTCAAGGCCTCATGGAGACGGTACGACTGATTACTCACCTGAATCTTCCCACCGGTTCCCGGTCAGACCGAACTGCGCCATCCGGGCTCTCACGAAGCGGCCCGGGCACGTTTATGCCGTATCCAGTGCGATTCGACTCGTTGCCAGGAGACCAGCAGTGGCAGCCCGAAAAGGAGGTCCCGGAAACGAGTGGCCAGAGAGATGGCAATCCCCATGGCCGGGCTCATCTGTCCGACCGGGGCGAGGAGGGCATACACCACCTCCTGGATCCCGATGCCACCGGGCATGAAAAAAGTGAAGGAACGCGCAGCCCGGCCGAGACACTGGAGCAGGAGGGCAAACACCAGACTGCCGGGGAGATCCATGAGACGGAGAATGATCCAGATCTCGATACCACCCGCAACGATACTGAGCATTTGCCAGAGGGTGCAACGGACAAGCACCCCGGGCCGTCCGTAGATTCCTCGAACTGCCTTCCTGAGCGACTGGGGGTCAGACGACGTCTGGGCCGATCGGAATCGGGCCGTCAGGCGGAGTCCCTGCCGGGTCATCCACTCGAAAGCGCGGCCGTTGACCTGTGCCCAGAAGATCAGTCCCAGAATGATCGCCGACCCGGCCAGCAGGAATCCCGCGACGGCGATCAGAGACGCAGCCCGGTGAAACCACCCGAGCGCCAGGAGGAGCGTCATAAACACCAGCAACCATTCGCTCGCCACATTGAGCGTTCCCTCGACGACCACGTTGGCCACGGCCTCGGCCAGAGGGACCCCGCGGATCCAGAGCAGGCGGACCCCGGCCGTCACTCCGCCCGCGCTGATGGGCACGAGCGCCTGCATCGCCCCGCGGACGCAGGCAGCCCACCCGAGATAAGCGCGTGATAAGCGATGACCCTGGTTCCAGAGCAGATCGCGCCAGCCTTCGCTGTCCAGCACGATGGTGAGTACATGGAGGGGCACAAGCCAAAGGAGCCCCCACCCCGCAGTGGTCAGTGCCCGCACGATGCCCTGAAGGCCCGAGCGCACCACCATCAGGACAACTCCCGCGATCCCGAGAGCCATGAGCAGCGGCAATCCGAAGGATCGTTTCATGAGCAGGCCGGAGTGGGAAGGGGTTATTTTATACTGGATATGCGGCTCAGGGCCCAGGAAGCGCCCGGCATTTGTTTCGGATTCCGGTTGGACGGTCCCACAGTGGCTCGGTTACAATAACAGTACTGTGAATTTCCCAGTCCCGTCCCGCGTCATGAGGAGTGCCCGGACCATGAAGTCGTCGGTGATCCTTTTGTTCTGCAGCATAAGCCTCATCGCCGTGAGTGGGATGGTGCCAGCCTGGGCGACCGCCAGCAGCGGGGCCGCACTGGCACAGAACGTTTGCTCCGCCTGCCACGGACCGGATGGCAACAGCCTCACCCCAAGTTTTCCGAAACTCGCAGGCCAGGGGGAGGCTTACCTCATCCATTCCCTGAAAGACTTCAAATCGGGGCGTCGGAGCAACCCGATCATGTACTCGATGGCCCAAACCCTGACTCCATCAGAAATGGATTCGGTCGCCCATTTTTTCTCGAAACAGAAGATGTCACCCGGGACTGCGAATCCGAAGCTCGTGGCGTTGGGTCAGCGAATTTTCCGTGGCGGCTTGCCCAAACAGGGGGTTCCGGCCTGCATGGCCTGCCATGGACCGGATGGCATGGGCAATGAACCGGCTGCTTATCCGCGCCTGGCCGGCCAGTGGGCGCCTTACCTGCTCGAGCAACTCAACGCTTTCGCCCATGGGAAACGAAAAAGCACGAACCATGGGATGATGAACTATGTAGCCGCCCACCTCACCCCGGCTCAGATGAAGGCGGTGGCGAGTTATCTCCAGGGGCTGCACTGAACTGGCTCGGGCACGGCTGATCGACAGAATCCTTTCCGCCGGTCAGTTAGCGGTCAGTGTTGTCGAACCTTTCCCTGAAAAAGGCGAGAGCCGCCTGCCAGGCTCGTTCCGCTGATCGCGGCTCGTAGGCAAACCCCTGGCTGACATCATGGCCCGCTTTCGGATTGGTGAAACTGTGCACGGTTGCACCGTAAAAAACGAGCTGCCAATCAACACTACGACTTCTCATCTCCTCCTGGAACGCCGTCACATCGGCCGGCGGAACAAAGGGATCATCAGCCCCATGCAGGGCAAGCACCGCGGCCTGGATCTTTGGGGCTCGCGATGCCTCGGACGGAGCCAGGCCGCCGTGAAAGCTCACGACTCCCCGGGTTGAAGCCCCACTGCGCGCCAGTTCGAGAACAGCCGTCCCCCCAAAACAGAATCCAATCGCTCCCGTGGCCTCCTTTCGGGCCTGCGGATGATTTTTCATTTCTCTGAGGGCGGTGCTCACTCGTTCGCGCAAGAGGTGTCGGTCTCCGGACCGGTATTCGGTGGCCATCCGCGCCGCCTCCTCCGTTGTCTGTGGCCGGTTCCGGACGCCGTAAAGATCCGCGGCAAAGGCCAAGTAGCCTGCGTGGGCGAGCCGCTCGGCCGATTCTCGCTCGTGGTCGCCGATTCCGAACCACTCATGGGCAATCAGGATTGCCGGGCGCGGCCCGGTCTTTTGCTCGTCGTAGGCCACGTACCCTTCCAGATCCACGCCTTCATGAGCGTATTTCACGATTCCGGTTTTCATGGAGCCTCCTCGAGGAGCATATCGGGTCAAGCGCCAGAGACAGAAGGCGAGGATGACGAACGGGCACTTTCCCGGCCGAGCTTGAGCTCCCGGGTAATCTGGGCGACGTGCCGACCCTGGGTTTCAGCAATGGCCAGCTCATTTGCCGAAGGCTGTCGCCGTCCATCCGATCCGGACAGGGTACCGGCCCCGTACGGACCTCCGCCCGTAATCTCCTCCAGTGTCATGAGCCGGGCTTCGCTATAGGGCACCCCCGCGATGATCATGCCATGATGAACGAGCACCGGGTAGAAGGTCAGGGCGGTCGTTTCCTGGCCCCCATGCTGGGTCGCGGTTCCCATAAACACGCTCGCGACCTTGCCGATGAGCGCACCCTCTGCCCACAGTGGACCGGTCTGGTCGAGGAAATTTTTCATCTGCGCGCACATGGTTCCATAACGGGTCGGCGTTCCGAACAGGACCGCATCTGCATCGCGAAGGTCGTCGACCTGGGCCATGGGAACATGCGCGAAATTGCGACGGGCCGCTTTGGCGCCGGATTTTTCAAGCACTGTATCGGGAACCAGTTCCGGTACCTGGCTCACAATCACCTCGGTCCCGGAGACCGAACGGGCGCCTTCCGCCACTTTTTCTGCCATCCGGTAGAGGTGGCCGTACATGCTGTAAAAAATGACACGAATCTTGGTTTTCATGGATTCACCTCTATCTGATCACAGGGGGAAACGGTTCGACACGATCAACGGAGAGCCTTGCGAACCGTTTTGGAAGGATGCTGCACGATGACCGCATCCGCGTTGAGAATCAGACGGACCTGGTCGGGCAGCATCGGCAGGAAACCATCCACGCCGAACCAGGACCGCTCGAGTGACCCTTGGGCGTCGAAACCACAGGTCCGTTTCTGGTTCAGCGGGCTGATCGCGCAGTGGATCCGTGTCACCTGGAGCACCACTGGATGCGAGATACCCCTCATCGTGAGGATTCCTGTGAGGGTCGCCTTTCGTCTCCCGTGAAACACCACGTGTGTCGAGTGGAAAAACATGTAGGGGTAGCGCCTCGCATCGAAAAATGGCTTGGCCATGAGATCATGGTCGCGCGGCGCATAGCCGGTATCGAGTGAACGGACCCAGATCTTGGCCACGACTGCAGCCTGACCGGTCTTCCGGTTAAGCCGGAGGTAGCCCCGAGTCTTGTTGAACTGTCCATGAATCAGTGAGAAAACGAGATGCCGGATCTCGAACTGGGGAAAGGTATGTGGCGGGTTGAGCTGGTAAATGGCAGCCTGGGCTGAGACGAGGCAAGTGGAAAGCCCCAGCAGGGCAATCCACGAAAGGGTGCGTTTGGGATGGTCAAGAGACATGGCGGATCACTCCTGGGGTCACAGCGGGAAGGGTAGCATGTCCGGTTGGGGCCGACTCTTCGATGAGAACATGGAGGCCGAGGCTCCCCAAGTCGAACGCTTGATAGAAGGGAAGCAAGCATCGGGGACCGATCAGGGCACAGATCGTAAGCAGGGGACCATAGTGCTCAAGCGTGGGAAGCGCCTGCAGGGCATGTGGGCCCCGGCTGGGATGGAGGAGTGCATCCGAATCCGAGTGGGCCGCGGCCTCAACCACCCAGTCGGCGAACAGCCGTGCCCAGTCGCTTCCCTCGGGGTCATGTTGGTCATGCTCAAGAGAACGGAGATTGTGGACGAGGCCTCCGCTTCCGATCCAGAGATAGGAACGGGCCAAAACCGGCCGCAGGCATTCACCCCACTCCCACCATCGGGCCGGATCCTGGGTCTCAGGGAAGCCGAGCGAGAAAACCGGACGTTGAGGATCCGGCCAGAGAAAGCTCAAGGGAAGCCAGACCCCGTGATCCAGCGGTCCCTCCGGCACACGAGACACCTCATGACCCATCACCTCGCTCAACTCCCGAGCGAGTTTGCGGGCAAGCGCTGTATCCTTTGGAGGAGTCCAGTTGGTGGTGTAGCAATCTGGGGGGAAACCGAAAAAATCGTAGGCAACCCGGCATGATAGGCCACCGCCGAAGAGGGTCGGAGCCCCACGCCCGTGGGCCGATACCACAACGACCGCCTCGAAGTCCGCTCCGAGCCCCTCTCCGAGTTGTCTCCAGATCCGAGTGACCGGATGGTGATTGACAAGGTAGATGGGAGACCCATGGCTCAGAAAAAGCGCAGGAGGACGACCCTTGCGGTCCGCTAGCTGGTGATGGGCTTCCATGAGTGTATTGTAATGGTATTTTATAGATAAAATTGCTACAATTGCTTATTTATCATTCGAAATAATCTAATGATCGATCTCGACCTCGACCAGCTCCGTCTGCTCCTTCTGATCACGGAGAGTCGAAGCCTCACGGAAGCCGCCCGCCAGCTTGACCGGTCACCCGCAACCCTGAGTTACCAGCTCGCACGCATCGAAAAAAGTCTGGGGCAAGCCGTTTTCACTCGAGCCCACCGGCGCCTTACCCCAACACCGTTTGGGGTCATCGCGATCACCGAAGCCCGGACTCTTCTCACCATCGCCGAAGCCCGGTTTGACCGACTGAGAACCTTGGCTCAGGGAGGACAATACCGCATCCGGATGGCCGTGAGCGACCTCATCCTCCCCGAACGGATCATTGAGCTCCTCGAGCATTTACCACGTAATCAACGGCCACCGGAAATTCTGTGGACCACGGAAGTGCTGCGTGGCTTGTGGGACGCCCTCCAGGCCGGCCGGGCGGACCTCGCTCTCGGCGTGGCACTGCCGGGCTATCCTGCCGACGGGATATTTCACCTGGAACCCATTGGGGAAGTTCGATTCCATTTTGTCATGCACCCCAACCACCCGCTGGCACGGGAACCGGAACCGCTCGATCCCGAGAAAATCCGGGCCGAGCGGACGGTTGCCGCCATCGACAGTTCCCGTGTGCTTTCGCCGGGTCATTTTGGAATCCTGGCGGGCCAGGACCTGCTGCGGGTCCCGGACCAGGCCGCAAAACGTCTTGCCATTCTGGCGGGACTCGGGGTGGGGCACCTGCCTGACCACCTGATCCGGGAAGATCTCACCGCAGGGCGTCTCGTGACCCGCCGCACGGCCCACAGCCCGGACGGATCCACCGCGCTGTACCTCGCCTGGCGCAAAACCGCAAAAGCAGGCCCCTCTGGCATCCCGGAACATCTGCTCGAGGAAATCAGGACGAAAAGCCGTACAGGCTTCTGGTTTTCCTGATGGATCGGCGGTTCCGGCTTACAATCTCTCGAGATCCCGGAGTCCTCGTGAATGAACCCTCCCTTTCCCAGTATTGATCCGGCCATCGAGCCGCTCTTCGAACAGCACCTTGAAACCTGCCGCCGCACTCGTACCGCGCTCATCGAACCCCTGAGTCGCGCCGCCTCGCGCCTCGCTACGACCCTCGCCGCGGGACGGAAGATCCTCATCTGCGGCAATGGGGGTTCGGCTGCTGACGCACAGCATTTTTCGGCGGAACTCCTCAACCGCTTTGAATCCGAACGCCAGCCTCTGCCTGCCATCGCGCTCACGACCGACAGCTCCACGTTGACCTCGATCGCGAATGACTACGCCTATGAGGAGGTCTTTGCCAAACCCGTGAGAGCCCTCGGACAACCCGGAGACGCCCTGATCGCCCTGTCGACCAGCGGAAAGTCCGCCAACGTCAATACGGCGGTCCGGGTCGCGCAAGAGAAGGGTCTTGGAGTCATTGCCCTGACCGGCCGTGACGGCGGAGTCTTGGCTTCCCTGCTGCGCCCGGAGGATATCGAACTTCGGGTCCCGGATGCCTCCACGGCCCGTATCCAGGAAATGCACATTCTGATCCTGCATGCCTTCTGTGCGGTGATCGACCGCCACCTCGCAGCCGGATGAACCGCGAAGCAGACCGATCGGTCCTCCGTGACCTGCTCGGTCCCGAGCGCTGTCGAGAGGACCCGGCTGCCTGTCTCGCCTACGGATATGACAATAGCCGGCGCAGTGCCCGCCCCGAGGCCGTCGTCTTCCCCGAAACCCTCGAGGAGATCCGTTGCATTCTCGAGTGGGCTGCCCGCGACCGGGTGGCGGTCGTTCCACGCGGTCTCGGCAGTAACACCACCGGGGCCAGCGTCCCCGTAGCGGGGGGTCTGGTGCTGTCGACTGAACGCATGAACCGGATCCTCGAGTTCGAACCCCGGGACCGACTCATCGTTGCCCAAGCCGGCGTAACCAACGAAATGATCCAGAAAACGGCAGCCCGGGAGGGATTGTTCTGGCCACCAGATCCTTCATCGGCACCCTATTCGACCGTGGGTGGCAACATCGGTACCAATGCAGGGGGACCCCATGCGGTCCGCTACGGCACGACGAGGGACCACGTACTGGGATTGGTGGGCGTCGATGGACGAGGTCGCTCATTCCGGAGCGGTGTCAAGACGACCAAAAGTGCGATCGGCTATGACCTGACGAGACTGATCGTGGGGTCGGAAGGCACGCTCGCCATCGTCGCGGAGGCGACCTTGAGGCTGGTTCCCCGTCCGACGGCATGCCTCACCTACCGAGCCCTGTACAGTTCGCTGGAATCTGCCACCGAGAGCGTGATTACACTCCTGAAACAACCGATCCCTCCCTCCGCCATCGAGTTCATGGATCAAACCGCGATCGACCTGATCCGAGATTCGGTCCCCGGTCTTCCGAAAGGTGCCCGGGCACTCCTTTTGGTCGAAATCGAATCCGATCGTCCGTTCGAAAGCACAGACCGTGCCCGCCTCGAACGGGTTCTCGGCCAGCTTGGGCTTCTGGACCTCGATCTTGCCGAAAACCCGGAGGCTGCAGCCCCGCTCTGGCTGGTGAGGAAATCACTATCCCCGGCCCTGAGACGGCTGGGGTCGGGGAAGATCAACGAGGATGTCGTGGTTCCGACGAGCCGCTTGCCTGAACTCCTGCTCGGCCTGACCGCACTGAGTGCTGAATATGAAACCGCCCTCGTGACCTTTGGGCATGCCGGCAACGGGAACCTCCATGTCAACCTCATCTTCGACGCAGACGATGCGACAGCGGCGCTGCGGGCCAATCAGGCCCTGGAAGCGGTGTTCCGGCTGGTGCTCCGGCTCGAGGGTGCCCTCTCGGGCGAACATGGCATTGGCCTCAGCAAACGCACCTTCATGCCCTGGCAAGTCGATGAGCCCACGCTCACCCTCATGAGAGAGATCAAGGGGGTTTTTGACCCCATGGGGATCCTCAACCCGGGCAAGCTCCTGCCCGACCTCCCGGACTTCCCGTACGCCAATCCGGTAAAATAAACGGTTACCCCCTGGAACGACCGGGATGGACGAGATCCGCATTCGCGGGGCGCGCACCCACAATCTCCGGAATATCAACCTCGATCTGCCCCGTGACCGGCTGGTCGTCATTACCGGTCTGTCGGGCAGTGGGAAGTCCTCGCTCGCCTTTGACACGATCTACGCCGAGGGTCAGCGCCGGTATGTAGAGTCGCTGTCGGCCTATGCACGCCAGTTCCTGTCGGTCATGGATAAACCCGATGTCGATCTCATCGAGGGATTGTCACCCGCCATCTCGATCGAACAGAAATCAACTTCCCACAACCCTCGCTCGACCGTCGGTACCGTCACCGAGATTTATGACTACCTGAGGCTCCTCTTTGCGCGGGCTGGGACCCCCCGGTGCCCGGATCACCAACTCCCGCTCGACGCACTCACGGTCTCGCAGATGGTCGACAGCCTGCTGGCTCTGGCTCCAGATCGCCGCTATCTCCTCATGACCCCGGTCGTGAGCGAACGCAAGGGCAGTTACATCGAGCTTTTCAAAATGCTCCAGGCACGCGGGTTCATCCGGATCCGGCTGGACGGCGAACTCGTGGAACTCGACAGCCCACCCCGGCTCAACCCCCGCAGCAAGCACCAGATTGACGTGGTCGTCGACCGCTTCCGGGTCCGCCCGGAACTGGCCAGCCGACTCGCCGAGTCCATCGATACGGCCCTCGGACTCGGAACCGGCCTGATCGAGATTGCCCTTGAGGAGGATCCCGGGAAAACTCTCCTGACCCTGTCCAACCGCTATGCCTGTCCGGTCTGCGGTTATAGCCTTCCCGAACTCGAACCGCGGCTGTTCTCATTCAACAATCCAGCCGGTGCCTGCCCGGCCTGCGAGGGACTGGGCGTCCACGAATCCTTTGACCCCCAACGCCTCGTGCCCCGCCCGGCCCTCAGCCTGGCTGCCGGAGCGGTCCAGGGCTGGGATCCGGGGAGTCCCTATTACTACGAGATCCTGAAAGGACTGGCCGGCCATTACGGCTTCAGCCTGGAGAGCCCATTCGAGGAACTTCCCGCCGACATCCGGAAAGTCATCTTATGGGGAAGCGGCAACGAACGGATCCGCTTTCAGCACCGCTTTGGATCCCGGCGGAAAACCCGTGAAAGCCGGTTCGAAGGGGTCATCCCGAATCTGACTCGCCGCTACCGCGAAACGGACTCTGAACTCCTGAAACTGGAGTGGGCCCAGCTGCTCAAAACCCAGCCGTGCAGTGAATGCGGTGGCGGACGCTTGAACCGAGCAGCGAGAAACGTGTTCGTGGCGGGGGAGGACCTGCCTTCGGTCACCCGCTGGCCGATTGAGCGGTCCCTGGCGTTTTTTCAGAACCTGTCCCTCGAAGGACAGAAGGCCCAGATCGCGAGCCAAATCATCAAGGAAATCCAGGATCGCCTACGTTTTTTGTCCGATGTCGGTCTCGGCTACCTGGCACTTGAACGAGCCACGGAAACGTTATCCGGGGGGGAGGCCCAGCGGATCCGCTTGGCCAGCCAGATCGGGTCCGGACTGGTGGGCGTCCTTTACGTTCTTGACGAGCCGTCGATCGGCCTGCATCCCCGTGACAACCAGAGACTTCTGGATACGCTCTCCCGCCTCCGGGATCTTGGCAACACGCTGCTCATCGTCGAACACGACGAGGAAACCATCCGGGCCGCCGACTTTGTGGTCGACATGGGTCCGGGAGCCGGAATCCATGGTGGCCGGATCATGGCCACCGGGCATCCGGAGGAAATTACCCGCAATCCGGACTCCCTGACCGGGCAATACCTGTCACGGCAGCGGCAGATTCCGCTCCCGCCCAGCCGCAAGGCTCCGGACCCGTCCCGCCAGCTGGTTTTGAAACAGGTGTCCGGCAACAACCTGCGCGCGATCGATGTGGCCTTTCCGCTGGGTCTCCTAATCTGCGTCACCGGGGTCTCAGGGTCCGGAAAATCCACGCTCGTGAACGATACCTTGTACCGCGCACTCGCCCGCCATCTCGGCCTCAACGAAGCCGAGCCGGCCCCCCATGCCGCCCTCGAAGGAGCCAGTGCCGTCGAGCGGGTGATCTCGATTGACCAGAGTCCGATCGGGCGCACCCCTCGATCCAACCCGGCGACCTATACGGGGCTTTTCACGCCGATCCGGGAACTCTTTTCCCTGACACCGGAAGCCCGTGCGCGCGGATACGCATCGGGCCGTTTCTCCTTCAACGTCCGAGGCGGGCGCTGCGAGGCCTGTGAAGGCGACGGACTGATCCGGGTCGAGATGCATTTCATGCCCGATTTTTATATCCCCTGTGAACACTGTCATGGTCTCCGCTACAACCGGGAAACGCTTGAAATCCGGTACAAAGGCAAAACAATCGCTGAAGTTCTCGACATGAGTGTCGAAGAGGCGCTGGACTTTTTCTCCCCCATCCCGTCCGTTGCCCAGAAACTGGCAACCCTTCGGGATGTGGGCATGGGTTACGTTCGCCTCGGCCAGAACGCCACCACGTTGTCCGGCGGAGAGGCCCAGCGGATCAAGCTTTCGCGGGAACTCAGTAAGCGGGAGATGGGAAAAAGTCTTTACCTCCTCGATGAGCCGACCACCGGACTCCACTTCGAGGATATCTCACAACTGCTCCGGGTCCTGTTCCGGTTGCGCGACCGCGGCAATACCATCATCGTCATCGAGCATCACTTGGATGTCATCAAATGCGCTGACTGGATCATTGACTTGGGACCTGAAGGGGGTGCCGGTGGCGGGGCGTTGATCGCCCAAGGGACCCCCGAAAAGGTGGCTCAATCACCGAACTCGGTTACCGGCCGCTTCCTCCAAGGGGCGCTCCGGCAAATCACAGCCTCACCGCCGCGAAAGCGGAAACCGGAAGCCCGGACTCAGAGAGCCCGATCCTAGGAGTTTCCGGACGGATCGTCCGTTTTGCGCCGGCGCCGGAAAATACCGGTGCGCTTGGGGGTTTTCTCCGTTCCGGCGGCTTCGGTCGCAGGAGCCGCTTCAGTCTTCTTTTTTTGTCCCGATGCAGACGAGCTGGAGACCCGTTTCTTGGCCGCTTCCTCCGCTACAACCGGAGTCGTCCCATCCACCTTCGGTGATGGCCGATGCCGGACCTTCTCCGGGCGATCCACCAACTGGACCAAGGCAACCGGTGCGTGATCGCCACTGCGGTACCCGGCATGAACGATACGAAGGTAGCCCCCGGGTCGCGACCGGTAATGGGGGCCGAGGTCCGTAAACAACTTGGTCACGGTCGGGCGGTGGCGCAGCCGGTCAAAGGCCAAGCGCCGGTGGGCCACCGTATCTCCATCACGGGCCAGCGTGATGATCGGTTCCACCACCCGCCTGAGCTCCTTCGCCTTGGCAACCGTGGTCCGGATCTGTTCCTCCGTGATGAGGGAGATCGCGAGGTTCCGGAGAAGGCTCGCCCGATGACTGCTCGTACGGCCGAGTTGTCGGCCAATATTGCGGTGACGCATGTCGTTGTCCCTCCGCTCAGCTGGCCGCAGCTGGCGCTTCTGGATGACGCGTCAGCAAACGGGGCGGCCAGTTTTCGATCGTCATGCCGAGTGAGAGCGCATGAACCGCCAAGGCATCCTTGATTTCCACCAGCGACTTTTTGCCGAGGTTGGGCGTCCGCAACAGATCGGCTTCGGTCCGCTGGACGAGATCACCAATGAACTCAATCTGCTCGGCCTTGAGGGCGTTCAGGGACCGAACCGTGAGGTCCAGTTCATCGACCGGCTTGAGAAATACGGTATCCAATGGCGATGCGGACGTCGCCACAGCACCCGCCGCCGGCATCCGGGTTTCCTCGTCGGTCAGGAAAACACTGAGCTGACTTCTCAGGATCTGCGCCGCCTCGTTCACGGCCGCTTCTGCTGTCAGCGTCCCGTTGGTCTCGACCTCCAGCACAAGCCGGTCGAGGTCGGTCCGCTGCTCGACCCGGGCATTTTCCACCTGGAAGGCAACACGAAGGATCGGAGAAAAGGACGCATCCAGCCGGAGATGGCCAAGCGTCCGTCCACCCGCATCCTGTCGCTGAACGGCCGGGGCATAGCCCCGACCCCTCTCGATCACGAGCTCCAGGCTGAGATGTCCCTGCTTGTTGAGATGGGCGATCACGTGATCAGGGTTGAGGATCTCCACCTGATGGTCCAGCTGGATATCGGAAGCCTGTACAACCCCGGGACCTTTCTTGGTCAGCCGAAGGACAGCGCGCTCGACCGTATGCGGGGCTCGGATGGCAAGCCCTTTGAGATTGAGCAGCAGGTCAATGACATCCTCATTGACCCCCTCGATAGTCGTGTACTCGTGTACGACCCCCGAAATCTCGACCTCGGTCACGGCATAACCGGGGATCGAGGAGAGAAGGATCCGGCGCAGGGCATTACCCAGCGTATGCCCGAAACCGCGTTCGAGCGGTTCCAAGATGATCCTCGAGGCATTCGGCCCGATGGCCTCGCTCTCGACACGATTTGCTTTCATCAGATCGCTGGCTGAATTCACCATAAGCCACCCAACAACAGTCAGTGAAGGTTTACTTCGAATAAAACTCGACGACCAAGTTCTCGTTGATGTCCGGTGACAGGGCCGCACGCTGGGGGATCGACTTGAAAATCCCCTTGTACTCGCCATCGTCGACCTCGACCCACTCCGGGAATCCCAAGCCTTTGGCCTGGTCGAGCGCTGCTCGGATACGGGGCTGCTTCCGGGCCTTGGTCCGGATCGTGACGACATCCTGTGGGCTCACCTGGTAGGACGGCAAGTCCACGGTCCGGCCGTTCACTTCGACAGCCCGATGCCCGACCAGCTGTCGTGCCTCCGCTCGAGTTGCCGCAAATCCCATCCGGTAGACGACATTGTCGAGCCGGGACTCCAAGAGCTGGAGCAGGGTCTCTCCGGTCGCCCCGCGCCGACGCACCGCCTCCTCATAGTAGCGATGAAACTGCCGCTCCAGGAGACCGTACATACGACGAACCTTCTGTTTTTCACGGAGCTGCAAACCATAGTCAGAAGATTTGGTGGTCCGGCTGTGGCCATGCTGACCGGGGGGAACTTCGTGATGACACTTGCTCGACAAGGGACGTGCCGAACCCGTCAGAAACAGGTCGGTCCCTTCACGCCGGGAAAGTTTGAGTCGGGGTCCGAGATACCGCGCCATGATGTGTGTCTCCTCGTCCCCGGTCAGACCCGCCGCTTCTTGGGCGGTCGGCAACCGTTGTGGGGAATCGGCGTCACGTCCGAAATGCTATTGACTTTGAATCCCAGGTTATTGAGCGCCCGGACCGCGGATTCGCGTCCTGGTCCCGGGCCCTGAACCTGAACATCGAGATTGCGGACCCCGTGATCGGCCAGTTGCCCGGCCACTTTTTCCGCCGCAACCTGGGCCGCAAAAGGCGTGCTCTTCCTCGAACCGCGGTAGCCCGCCTGACCGGCACTCGACCAGGCCAACACATTGCCCTGACGGTCGGTCACCGTGATGATGGTGTTATTGAAAGAGGCATGAATGTGGACCAAGGCATCCACCACCACTTTGCGTGCTTTTCGGGTCCGAGAAGAACCGCTTTCGTTTTCGACCATTCGCCTTCGCGCCTCGTTGTCGATCAGAAAAAACCTGGCCGGCCTACCGCTTGGCCTGACGTGAGCGACCCTTGCGGGTCCGTGCATTCGTGCGTGTCCGTTGGCCCCGGACCGGTAAACCGCGCCGGTGGCGCAATCCCCGGTAGGTACCGAGATCCATGAGCCGTTTGATGTTCATGGCCACTTCCCGGCGGAGGTCACCCTCCACGACGAAGCGCGAGACGCCAACGCGAAGCGCCTCGATCTGCGGTTCGGTGAGTTCACGAACCTGAACCATCGGGTTGATTCCCACTGCCTGACAGATCTGTCTCGCCCGCGACCGGCCGATTCCGTAGATCGCGGTGAGGGCGATGGCGGCATGCTGGGTCGCCGGTATGTTGACACCCGCTATTCGGGCCATGGCGTGAAACTCCCGGTCAAATGGGCAATTGTAACCAATCGATCGTGCACCGGCAAGACCCTAACCTTGCCGCTGTTTATGCCGGGCTTCCTTGCAGACCACCCGGATCACCCGTCCCCTTTTGACGATCTTGCAATTCCGGCAAATACGCTTGACTGAGGTTCGTACTTTCATGGTTCTCCCCTGGGGCTAGGTCGTCCGGCGCGCGCCATGGAAACCGGACCGCTTGAGCAGGCTTTCGTATTGATGCGACATGAGGTGCGCCTGCAACTGGGCCATGAAATCCATGACCACGACCACAATAATCAAAAGCGAGGTCCCCCCGAAGTAGAAGGGGACATGAAAATCGGACATGAGAAACTGGGGCAAGAGGCAGACAGCCGTGACGTAAATCGATCCCCAGAAGGTCAGGCGGTTGAGGATGCCATCGATGAAGCCGGCGGTTTGTTCGCCCGGACGGATCCCCGGAATGAAGGCGCCCGACTTCTTGAGGTTGTCCGCCGTTTCCTTGGAGTTGAAAACCAAGGCCGTATAGAAGAAACAGAAGAAGATGATGAGGGCAGAGTAAAGGATCACGTAAAGGGGTTGCGGAAAACTCAGGATCGTCTTGAGCCGATCCAGCCACAGGAAGTGCTTGCTGTTTCCGAACCACCCGCCTATCAGGGCCGGGAACAGAATCAGGCTCGAGGCAAAAATGGGTGGGATCACGCCCGGCATGTTGAGCTTGAGGGGCAGATGGGAACTCTGCGCGGCGTAGAGGCGATTGCCCTGCTGCCGCTTGGCATAATTCACCGTGATGCGCCGCTGGCCTCGCTCGATGAACACCACAAACATCGTCACCAGGAGCACGACCACCGCGATAAAGATCGCCATGATTGGTGACATCTGCCCGGTGCTGACGAGCTGGAGGGTACCCGCAACCGCGGACGGCAAGCCGGCCACAATTCCGGCGAAGATAATCATCGAAATTCCATTACCAATGCCCCGCTCCGTCATCTGTTCGCCGAGCCACATCAAAAAGACTGTCCCCGTCACCAGACTCACGACCGCCGTCACGATAAAGCCGATGCCGGGGTCGACCACCACCCCCTGTGACTGCAGGGCGATGGAGGCAAACAACGCCTGGATGAAGGCCAGGCCGACGGTACTGTAACGGGTGTAGCGGGTCAGCTTGCGCTGGCCCGAGTAGCCTTCCTTTTTCAGGGCTTCGAAACTGGGCAGCACCGAGGTCAAAAGCTGGATGACGATCGAGGCCGAAATGTAAGGCATGATGCCCAAGGCAAAAACACTCATGCGAGCCAAGGCTCCGCCGGAGAACATGTTGAACATCGAGAGGATGCCACCCTGCTGCGCATTGAACAGCCGGGACAAGGCCACCGGGTTGATGCCCGGGACCGGGATGTGTGCTCCGACGCGGAAGACAAACAGCGCGCCGATCAGGAAAAGGAAGCGCCCACGCAGCTCAGCGGATCCCTTGATCCCTCCGAGGGAACCGGTCATGGCACCTGCCGTCCGCGACATATTAATCCTCCACCCGGCCGCCCAAGGCCTCGATACGGGCTCGGGCCCCACGGGTCACACGGAGTCCACGGATCGTGAGTGCTTTCTCGCAGTTTCCGTTCAGGATCACCTTGACCACACCGGTTCCCTGTGGCACCAGCCGGGCGCGCCTCAGCACCGCGAGATCGATCACCGGCTCCTCGAGCCGGGCAAGGTCTCCCAGCCGGACTGCAGCGTAGCGGCGCGAGAGGGCCGAACGAAACCCCACCTTGGGCAGGCGGCGCTGCAAAGGCATCTGACCACCCTCGAAGCCGACCTTTCGGAGTCCGCCCGTGCGGGCATGCTGTCCCTTGTGGCCGCGTCCGGCCGTCTTGCCCAGCCCGGAACCTACGCCGCGACCCACTCGCTTGGTACGGACGCGGGCACCCGGTCCCGGATGCAAGTCATTGAGTCGCATGAGATTGATCCTCCACGGCCAAGAGGCTTTCGATTTTCCGGATCATGCCCAGATTTTCAGGAGTGGCATCCACCAGAACGCTATGGCCACGACGCTTGAGACCCAGTCCGAAGGCACAGGAACGCTGCCGGCTGGTTTTTTTAGCCAGACTCCGCACGAGTGTCAGACGGAGACGACGAACC
Source organism: Pseudomonadota bacterium (assembly GCA_021785265.1). Taxonomy (GTDB): domain Bacteria; phylum Pseudomonadota; class Gammaproteobacteria; order JAKAQQ01; family JAKAQQ01; genus JAJZIH01. Next base: position 8,683 of record JAJYFY010000007.1, on the reverse strand, counting down.
GCCATCATGGCTTCACCCGAAGTTGATCTTTGGGAAGTCCACGGCGGGCCGCAATGGTTTTGGGCGATTCAAGCCCGGTCAGCGCTGCCATCGTGGCGCGGACCACGTTGATGGGATTCCTAGAACCCATGGCTTTGGCCAAGACATTGCGCACCCCCAGGACTTCAAGCAAAGAACGCATCGCACCGCCGGCAATGATCCCGGTTCCCTCAGAAGCCGGCTGGAGGTACACCCGTGTGGCTCCATGGCGGCCGTGGACCGCATAATGCAGCGTGCCTTGATTGAGGGGAATCCTCAAAAGATGGCCGCGGGCCTCTTCCATGGCTTTCTGAATGGCGAGTGGCACTTCCCGGGCTTTGCCGTAGCCGAACCCGACACGGCCCCGACCATCACCGACCACGGTGAGGGCGGCAAAACCGAATCGACGCCCACCCTTGACCACCTTGGCCACCCGGTTGACAGCCACCAGTTTCTCCTGGAATTCGCTTGTTTCCGCATTCTCTCGTGCCATGTACGCTTCCTGATAGATCAGCTAAAACTGGAGGCCGCCGGACCGGGCCGCTTCGGCTAGGGCCCGCACACGACCGTGGTACTTGAACCCGGACCGGTCGAACGCCACCCGGTCGATGCCCAGGGCAACTGCGCGTTCGGCCAGCAGCCGACCGACTCGCTCGGCCCGCGCGGTCTTCGTGGTTCCCGGGGCCCAGGACGCGCGAACCGCGGACTCGAGGCTTGACGCCTGGACCAGGACCCGTGCTCCCTCCGGGCTGAAAATCTGGGCATAGATATGGTTCGGCGTCCGGAACACGGTGAGCCGCATCGCCCCCTGGCGGGCAATCCGGGCACGGGCGCGTCGGGCCCGCCTGAGGCGCGCCGACTTCTTTCCGGGAGGGGTGATCTTCAAGGTCATTTCTTTTTTGTCTCCTTCAGTTTAAGCACCTCGCCAGCGTACCGAACCCCTTTCCCCTTGTAGGGATCGGAGCGTCGCAGCGACCGGATCTCGGCTGCCACCTGACCGACCCGCTGGCGATCACATCCCTTGATCACGATTTCGGTCTGGGATGGTGTCTCGATCGTGATCTCGGGCGGTACCGGATAGATGACCGGTTTGGAATACCCCAGTGTCAGTTGCAGGCTGCGCCCCTGGATCTGGGCACGGTAACCCACCCCAACCAGTTCGAGGCGGCGTTCGAACCCCCGGCTGACCCCTTCGACCATATTGGCCACAATCGCCCGGATCGTCCCGGAAAGGGCCTGGTTCTGCCGGTTGGAACTTTGCACGGCAATGGAGAGCGAGCCTTCGGTCCGCACGAACCCCAAAGCCGGTGGACATTCCAGATGTAACTTCCCCCGTGGCCCCTGGATGGCCACAGACTGGTCCTTGAATTCGACCGAAATCCCCTTGGGAATCGGAATGGGACGTTTGCCGACCCGGGACATTTAACACCCCTCCCGGATCGGATCGGAATTCGTCAGGAAACAAGACACAGGATTTCTCCCCCTTCGCCGATGACCCGCGCTTGACGATCACTCATGACGCCACGGGAAGTTGAAATGACCGCCACGCCGTAGCCATTCTGGACCCGGGGCAACCGACGCCGGTCCCGGTAAACCCGCAATCCCGGTCGACTCACACGCCGTAACAGACGGATCGCCGGACGACCTTCGTGGTAACGCAGTCGGATCCGGAGAAGGGGAATCGGTCCATCGTTGCGTTCGTGGACTTCATCGAGGTAGCCCTCCTCCTTGAGGACACGCGCGACCTCCCGCTTGAGCCGGGAGGAGGGCAACTCGACTTCCGTATGACCGGCCCGCTGGGCGTTCCGGATCCGCGTCAAAAGATCAGCCAGGGGATCGGACATCGTCATCGTCGTCTCCTACCAGCTGGCCTTGCGGAGGCCTGGAATATCCCCGCGCATGGCCAGTTCCCGCAGGGCGGACCGGCCGAGACCAAACTTCCGGTAAACCCCCCGCGAGCGTCCGGTCATCGAGCAGCGTCGTCGCTGCCGACACGGGCTACTGTCGCGGGGCAGGCGCGCTAACGCATCGACTGCGTTCCGGCGCTCTTCGAACGTGAGCTTGAGGTCACGCGCTGCAGTTTTCAGCACATCGCGCCGGGCCTGCAGCCGCTGCGCCTGCTTTTTCCGCTTGAGTTCACGGTTGATCATCGATTTCTTGGCCATCGGTCCCCCCGTCCACCTAGTTCCGGAACGGAAATGAAAACGCCTTAAGCAACAGCCGGGCCTCGTCATCGGTCCGGGCAGTCGTCGTGAAATTAACATCGAGCCCGCGCAGGGCATCAATCTTGTCGTAGTCGATTTCCGGGAAGATGATCTGCTCACGGATGCCCAGGGTATAGTTCCCCCGTCCGTCAAAGGCGCGCGGGTTAAGCCCCCGGAAATCGCGGATCCGCGGAATCGCCACCTGGATCAGGCGATCCAGAAACTCGTACATGCGAACCCGGCGCAGGGTCACCTTGCAACCGATGGGCCATCCTTCACGGACCTTGAAACTGGCAATCGACTTTCGGGCGTGGGTCACGACCGGCCGTTGACCGGTGATGGCCGAGAGATCGGAGACGGCGTGGTCGATGATCTTGCGGTCCCCGGTCGCTTCGCCGACCCCCATGTTCAGGGTGATCTTGGTGATGCGGGGAACCGCCATGCGATTGACATAGCCATGCTCCCGCATCAAGCGGGGCACGATTTCCTGTTCATACTGTTCTTGCAGACGACTCATGGAATTCCTCTCAGGCATCCACCGACTCACCGGTCGACCGGAAGAAGCGGACCTTGCGACCATCCGCGAGCTTGCGGTAACCAATGCGGGACGGTTTCTTCTCGACGGAGTTGTAAATCATGATGTTCGAGACGTGCAGCGGCGCCTCACGCTCGACGATCCCGCCCTGGGTATTGGTGTTCGGGTTGGGCTTGAGGTGCTTTTTGACCATATGGATCCCCTCGACCCACACCCGGTCTTCCGCCACCCGCAGGACGATACCCCGCCGACCCCTGTCGCGGCCAGCGATCACCATGACCTCATCCCCTTTGCGGATTCGCTTCATCTCACGCTCCTCACAGGACTTCAGGTGCCAACGAGACAATCCGCATGAAACGCTCGGTCCGGAGCTCGCGCGTCACCGGTCCGAAAATGCGTGTGCCGATCGGTTCTTGCTTGTTGTTGAGCAAGACCGCCGCATTGGTGTCAAAACGGATCAGAGAACCATCCGGACGGCGGATCCCCCGCCGGGTTCGCACCACGAGCGCATCGTAGACCTCGCCTTTCTTGACCTTTCCCCGCGGCATCGCCTCGCTGATGCTGACCTTGATAATGTCCCCGATGCCGGCATAGCGGCGCTTGGATCCGCCCAAGACCTTGATACAGCGAAGCCGCTTGGCGCCACTGTTGTCTGCTGAGGCCAGTACGGTTTCCATCTGGATCATGACTGATCCCCCTCGGTGATTCCCTCGTGTCCGATAACCGCCTCGACACTCCAGCTTTTCCGGTTGGAAAAAGGCCGGCATTCGCGAATGCGTACGAGGTCTCCAGCCTTCACCGCACCACTTTCATCATGCGCCATGATCCGGGTCCGGCGCCGGATGTACTTGTGGTATTTGGGGTGCCGGACCTGCCGAGCCAGTTCGATCACCACCGATTTCGACAGCGTGGCGCGAACTGCTCGTCCGGTCATGACCCGGCCCCGATCGGCTGAGGTTTCATTCATCATGGACCACTCCCCGGGACAAGTGTTCGTTCAGGACCGTCAGGATCCGCGCCGCCTCCCGCCGTGATTTCCGGAACTCGTGGGGCTTGCCCATCTGACCTACCCCCCGTTCGATCCGAAGCTTGGCCAGGCTCCGCTTTTCCGCGGCCACAGCCTCGGTCAGCTCCGCGATCGTTTGGGCACGACGTTCTTTCATGTTCATCCGAGTACCGTCCGCATCACAAAGTGGGTTCGAATCGGCAGCTTGGCGGCCGCGAGACGCAGGGCTTCACGGGCCACCTCCTCGGTGACCCCTTCCATCTCGTAAAGGACAAAGCCCGGACGGATCCGTGCAGCCCAGTACTCCACGTTCCCCTTACCACTTCCCATCCGGACTTCGAGCGGCTTGCGGGTCACCGGGACATCCGGAAAGACCCGGATCCAGATTTTTCCGCCACGCCGGACATGGTGCGTAATCGCGCGCCGGGCCGCCTCGATCTGGCGGGCTGTCACCATCCCCGCTTCGGCCGCCTTGAGGCCGAACTCGCCAAAGGCCACGGTATGACCCCGCGTGGCGACCCCCCGGTTGCGGCCTTTCTGCTGCTTGCGGAACTTGCTTCGTTTCGGCTGTAACATGGTTTTGCTCTCGCTCCTACGAAGTTCCGGTTTCCACTGCCGTCGCCGACGCCACCACGGGCTCGATCAGTTCTCCCTTGAAAATCCAGACCTTGATGCCGATCGTCCCGTATGTGGTTTTGGCTGTGGCCTGGCCGAAATCAATATCCGCACGTAGCGTGTGCAGGGGGACCCGACCTTCGTGGTACCACTCGCTTCGGGCAATTTCCGCTCCATTGAGCCGCCCTGAAACCCTGACTTTGACACCCTGTGCCCCGGCCCGCATAGCCGAAGTGACCGCGCGACGCATGGCTCGTCGGAACATGATGCGGCGCTCGAGCTGGTCGGCGATACTTTGGGCCACGAGCGTCGCGTCGAGTTCAGGCTTGCGGACCTCCTGGATGTGCAGGTTAACCTCGCTACCCTGGAGGCGGCTGGCCAGATCTCGTTCCAGTGCGGCAATCTCTTCTCCCCGCTTGCCGATCACCACACCCGGTCGGGCCGTATGCAACGTGACTTCGCACTGGTTGCCGCGCCGAAGGATTTCAATGCGACTCACGGCCGCCTGGGCCAGTCGACGCCTCAGGTGCTCGCGGATCTCGGCATCCGTCCGGAGCTGGCTGACAAAGGCCTTCCGTTCCGCATACCAACGCGAATTCCACTCATTCGAGATACCGAGCCGGAAACCGATTGGATTGACTTTTTGACCCACGGCTAACCCCCTACCTGAACGGTAATGTGGCTCGTGCGCTTGATGATGACATTCGACCGGCCACGGGCGCGGGCATGAAAACGCTTGAGCCGAGGACCCTCATCGACCTGGATCCGGGTCACCTTGAGTACATCCACATCGGCACCCGCATTGTTTTCGGCGTTGGCGATAGCAGATTCCAAGACCTTGAGCACCAGCCGGCAGGCGGCCGGATGACCGAAGCGGAGAATTTCGACCGCTTGGGCAACCGGCTTCCCGCGGACTAGGTCGGCCACCAGACGTGCCTTCTGCGGCGAAACGCGGGCATAACGGTGGGAGGCAATCGCATCCGTCATGGCTCAACCCGTCTTGCCGGCTGGCTGCGGCGTCTTTTTGTCCGCCGGATGTCCCTTGAAAGTCCGGGTCGGAGCGAACTCGCCAAGCTTGTGGCCCACCATGTTTTCGGACACGAGAACCGGCAGGTGCTGGCGACCGTTATGGACCGCGAGGGTGAGCCCCACCATTTCGGGTATCACCATGGAACGGCGCGACCAGGTCTTGATGGGACGCTTGTTATGACTCGCCCCTGCCTCGGCCACCTTGCGGGCCAGATGGGGATCAACAAAGGGTCCCTTGCGGACGGATCTCGACATATCAGGAGCCTCGATTTATTTGGCCTGGCGCCGGCGGACAATCAGCCGGTCGGTCCGCTTGTTGTTGCGCGTCTTGTAACCCTTGGCCGGCTGGCCCCAAGGCGACTGCGGGTGATTCCCTTTGCCTCTTCCTTCGCCCCCACCGTGGGGATGATCGACTGGGTTCATCGCGACGCCCCGTACCGTCGGCCGGATGCCCCGGTGCCGCTTCGCCCCGGCCTTGCCGTAGGACTCGAGGTTGTGTTCCAGATTGCCGACCTCCCCGATCGAGGCCCGGCATTCGACCGGAACCTTCCGGAGTTCTCCCGAACGCAGCCGCAGGGTGACGAGATGTCCCTCGCGGGCGATGAGTTGTGCGCTGGCACCGGCACTACGGGCCAACTGAGCCCCGCGTCCGGGCTTGAGTTCGATGGCATGTACCTGCGAGCCGACTGGAATGTTGCGCAGGGGCAGACAGTTGCCCGGACGAATCGCCGCCTGGTTGCCCGACACCACCGTATCGCCCACGCCGAGTCCCGCCGGCGCAAGGATGTAGCGGCGCTCCCCATCCGGATAGAGAATGAGGGCCAGGTTGGCGGTCCGGTTCGGATCGTACTCAATCCGCTCCACCCGCCCGGGAATGGTATCCTTGTTGCGCTTGAAATCAACGATCCGGTAGCGGCGCGCATGACCCCCGCCGCGATGCCGGAGACAGATCCGACCGAGATTGTTCCGTCCCCCATGCTTGCGGACAGGCTCGAGCAGGGACTCGCACGGTTCACCACGATAGAGTTCCGGAGTCACCACCTTGACGGCAAAACGTCGGCCCGGCGAGGTCGGTTTCGGCTTGATCAGCACCATGTCACTTCTCCGGAGCAACAGAGGTCATTCATCATGGGGTTTCGACGCCTCCACCGAGATCGAGATTCTGCCCAGGCACAAGGCATACATAGGCCTTCTTGTATCCTGACCGCCAGCCAGTCCGGCCGCCATGACGCTTGGTCTTCCCCGGCTGGTTGAGCAGGGTGACCCGGGCAACCTGGACACCAAAAAGCGTCTCGATGGCGCGGCGGACATCGGTCTTGCTGGCCGCTGAGCGAACCTTGAAAACGTACTGCCGGTGATCGCTGGCCAGCCGCGTGGCTTTTTCCGTTAGATGGGGGCCGACAACGAGATCCGCGGGTTGGAGCGACTTCTTCGTGTTCATGCCAGTCGGGCCTCGAGCTGTTTCCAGGCCGGCACCGTCATCAACACCTTCTCGTAGCGCAAAAGATCGACGGGATGCAGACGCGTCAGGGGACAGAGTTCGGCCCACGTCAGGTTGCGCGAGGCCAGTTCCAGTCTTTCGTCAAACGCCTCGGTGACGATCAGAACATTGGCCAACTGGTAATCCTTGAGCCGGGCGGCCAGTTCTCGTGTCTTCGGGGCTTCAAGCTTGATCTCTTCAACGAGCAGGAGGCAGTTTTCCCGGATCAGTTCGCCCACGATACTGCGGAGAGCACCCCGGTACATGCTGCGATTGACCTTCTGGCTGTAATCGCGCGGGGCTGCCGCAAAAACTCGCCCGCCGCCCCGCCACAATGGGCTGCGGATGCTGCCGGCACGGGCCCGACCGGTGCCTTTCTGGCGCCAGGGTTTACGCCCACCTCCGCGCACCTGCGCCTTTGATTTCTGCGCTTTACTGCCTTGCCGTCCGGCTGCGAAATAGGCCGTGACCAGCTGATGGACAAGCGGTTCGTTAAAGGGCGTCTCCAGACGTCCCTCGGCAATTTCCACTTCTCCGCCGACACCGCCTAGTATCTTGAGCTTCACGAAGCCACCTCCGTCCGTCGTGACTTGACCGCTGGGGCGACCACCAGTGTCGTCCCGGGCGCGCCCGGTACCGCACCTCCCACAAACAGGAGCCCTTTACCCTCGTCGATCCGCAATACGGGAAGATTCTGAATCCTCTGGACATCATGGCCGAGGCGGCCGGCCATGCGCTTACCCTTGAAGACCCGGCCGGGTGTTTGCCGCTGGCCGATGGATCCCGGCGCACGATGCGAAAGTGAGTTGCCGTGCGTTGCATCCTGGCTCGAAAAATGGTGTCGCTTGATCGTGCCCGCAAAACCCTTCCCTCGCGTCAAGCCCTGCACGTCAACCTTCTGGCCAGCGCTGAAAATCGTAACCGAGAGAACTTGTCCAGGCGTATATCGGGCGGCATCTTCAGCCTCGATCCGCCATTCGTGCAAACCTGCGGCTGGCTCAACCCCCGCCTTCGCAAAATGGCCGGCCAAGGCCTTCCCCACCCGTGTGGGACGACGCCGGGGACCATGTGCCACCTGAATGGCTGCATAGCCGTCTGACGCCGGGCTTTTAACCTGGGTAATGGCGTTGTTCTCGACCTGAATGACCGTCGCCGCAATCACGGCGCCCGTTTCAGTGACAAAACGCGTCATGCCGCACTTGCGGCCGATCACGCCAATCGTCATGGCGATTTATCCTCGTCTCGCACCGATTACGATTGACCGGCGCAGGAAAACCTAGTGAACCGGAGATTATACGATTTCCATGCGGTCAAATCAACGGGGGCCCGAACCCACGCCCCCACTCCGGACCCCGATCCGGACTAGGGCCACCCGCACTCAGTTGAGTTGGATCTTGACGTCTACGCCCGCCGCCAGGCTGAGCTTCATGAGGGAGTCGACCGTCTTTTCAGTGGGTTCAACGATGTCAATGAGCCGTTTATGAGTTCTGAGTTCGTACTGGTCGCGTGCGTCTTTGTCCGCATTTGGCGACACCAGCACCGTATAGCGCTCGTGGCGAACGGGCAGGGGAATCGGGCCCATGACTTTGGCCCCACTGCGTTTCGCGGTATCGAGAATCTCACGTGCCGCCTTGTCGATCAGACGGTGGTCAAACGACTTGAGCCGGATGCGAATACGTTGTTGCTGTGGCATGGATACTCCCTCAGGCGAGGACTTTGCTGACGACGCCGGCACCCACGGTATGACCGCCCTCGCGGATCGCAAACCGTAGTCCCTCCTCCATCGCCACCGGAGA
>JAJYFY010000115.1 GCA_021785265.1 Pseudomonadota bacterium | reverse complement strand
GGTTTTACGCCGTGCAGGGCAATCACGAACAGATGCTGCTCCATTTCTGCGCGCAGTCGGTGGCACTGGGCGGACGCGTGGTTTGGGAAGAAAACGATGATTTTCTACTGAACGGAGGATCCTGGATCGAGCGCGAACTGGTGGATCGACGACGACGTCTGGGGACGCGTCTCATGGAGGTCCTGGAGACTGTTGGGCGCCTGCCTCACATTCTGGTGGTCGGGGAGGGTGCGGAACGCTACCAGGTCATTCATGCGGAACTTTCACAAGCGAGCCTCGACCATGATCCGCCGGTTTATGGGGACCGGGATATTGACCGGACCTTTGAGAACCTGGGTCCGGGGGAGCGGGAGCAACTCAGCGAAACCCTGTCATGGGGACGTCGGATCATGAACCTGCGTGCAACCCGGAGCTGGCCGGAGCGCCACCCGGATCTGTCCGTCACCTATTGTGGGCATACTCCGTCACCGGAAGTGCGTCGCCGGCTGTCCCATGTCTGTATCGATACGGGAGGGTACCTGCCGCTGATCTCCGGCGAACGGTTGGACCAGGAGTGGGGACTCACGATGATTGAACCGGCGACCGATACGGTCTATTTCGCCCAGACGGATGAGCGGCCCGGCTGGGCCGCATGGCGCGGGCGGACTTACCGGTGAGATGCGCGGGATGGAGAGGGGAAATAGCCCGGGATCCGGTGAATCGTTGCAGCCGGACCGTAGCGGTTGTACAGGTAGAGCAGCGGGTCCTTGAGGGTGAGGCTGATTGCCATGAGCAGATAGCCCCCCAGTGCCACGAGCGCGAGGCTCATCCGCATCCGGGGCCGGGCCAGCCGTGGGAAACGCGCGGGTCGGATCAGGACGATGGCCAGCAGGAGAAATGCCGCAATCGACAGGATCAGCAGGAAGGCAACCACAAAGGACCACATGGAACGCTCAGCCTCCGCGAAAAACCGGACCGGAAAAAACCGTGCCTGGTGAACAGGCCTGGACAAGACGATCAAGATTCATCATATCCGATTTACCCGATGGGTCGGGGATGATCCGGGTCGGGACATTACCCCGTCGGCTGGAGGGGACCCTCCGTCTCCCGGGCAGCAAATACCTTGCAAACCGGGCCTTCCTGATGGCTGCCCTGGCGCAGGGAACCAGCGTGATCGAGAATGCACCGGACAATCAGGACCTCGAACGGGCGCGGGATTTCTGTTTTTTCCTCGGTGCCGCTCTGCGTCGCGAAGGGGAGTGCTGGCTGGTCCAAGGGGTGGCGGGACACCCGGAGTGGAGAAAGCCGAGGGTATTTTTTTGTGGCGAGAGCGGGACCCTGGCCCGGTGGGCTTTGGCTCTATCCGCGCTGTCTTCCGATCCGATCCGGCTCGAGGGTGCGCCGCGACTCCAGGAACGACCGATGGCGGAACTGGTGTCCGTTCTCGTATCCTTGGGTGCGCAGCTCAAGCCTGAAACCGCGAGAGGATTGCCGCTTTCGATATCGGGGCCCTTGCGGGGCGGGCGGGTGATTCTTTCGGGAGAGGTCAGCAGCCAGTTCGGCAGCGCCCTCTTGACACTGGCGCCTCTTTTGCCGGAAGGACTGGTCATCGATTTCGTTCATCCCCCCGTATCCCGAAGCTATCTCGAACTCACCTTGGAAACCATGCGGATGTTTGGTGTTTCGGGAAGCCATGAACCCAACTGGCATTTTGAGGTTCCGGGTGGAGGGCGCTACCAGTCGGCCCGCATCCGGATTGCTCCCGACCCGGTCCTCGCTGGATATTTCATGGCCCTGCCGGCTGTGCTCGACGGAAGCCTCCATCTCACCGGTTTTATTCCGGAGGCTTCAGGTGAGGGGCGGCTGGCAGGACTCCTCGCCCGCATGGGACTGTCGATCCAAACCGGCGCGGAGGGTCTCACGGTTCTCGCTCCTGAAAAACCCCTCCGTGCCCTTGGGACCGTGGATCTGTCGGATGCCCCCGATGGGGTTCCCACGCTGGCCGTTCTCGCGGCACTGGCGGAATCCGGGACTACGCGGTTTACGGGCATCGGTCACTTGCAGTACAAGGAATCCGACCGGCTCCTGGATCTGGCATCCGAGATGACCGCGGCGGGCCTCAAGGTCCAGGTCGAAGCGGGGGACTTGGTCATTCAAGGCGGGGGACGATTGCAGCCAGTGGTTTTGGACGCCCATGGCGATCACCGGCTGGCCATGAGTTTTGCCCTCCTGGCGGTGGCCTGTCCCGGGCTCTCCATTCGCGGGGAAGCCAGTGTCGGGAAGTCTTGCCCGGATTTCTGGCGTAGACTCGAAACCTTGGGTATTTCCTGGGTTCCGGTTCGTGATTGACTGGGCGATGCATACGGGAAAAGACGGAACGGGACTGCATGAACCCCGGACTGATTTAACAAGGGCTCCACACAGACGGGTTTCAAGCAGCAGAAACTTTGGGCCGGGGCGATGGATCACCCTGCGGTTGGGCTTGGTCGTCTTCCTGATGATCGGACTTGCGGCATGCAACATGACTGCCTTCGCATCCGGAGCTTCGGGGCGTGATCGGAACGGCCTGGCCACCCTTCCGGGCAAATCTGCCCAGGTGCTCCCCGCCCAAGTCACTCACTTGACGTTACGGGTCTTGACCCGGATACGGGCCGGGCAAGATCCGGCGGCGCTCAGTGAAGTGGGGCGCTGGCAAGTCGACCGCAAGGGACGTCTCGACCTCGTGATCCGTGTCCAGGGACACCTGGCCTCCCTACTCCGCTGGATCCGCCGCCAAGGGGGTCGGACGGTCGCCGTGGTTCCCTGGGCACATGAATGCGAGGCCTGGATTCCGGCCGGGCAGGTGGCTCGTCTGGCCCGCCGACCGGGGGTGGTTCTTATTCAGTTTCCGCATTATGCTATGAACAGAAGATAAAGGAGTTCTCATCATGAAAACTGTTTTCAGGCTCGTGGTCGCGCTCGGTCTCGGAATGGCCTGCATGGGACTGGCCTGGGCCGGAAATCAGCCGGCGAACCTGGACAAACTGGCTCCCGCCCTGCGTCAGGTGGCGAATGCAGCGAACTCGCCTCAGGCCCTTGGGCGTTTGCAGG
>JAJYFY010000055.1 GCA_021785265.1 Pseudomonadota bacterium | reverse complement strand
GCTGAGCTACACCCCGAAATGCTGCCCATGGTAGCACGGCAGAACCCGCCGCGCCCCTTCGGGTCCTCAGAAAACGCGTCGAACGGAAAAATCGATAAGTTGTCCCAGTGCCTGAGCGTAAACCGTTGGATCCAACGACTCGATGACATTGCGCGCACTCCGCGCCTCGTGCTCGGCCCGCAACCGCGTGTACTCCAAGGCATCGGTTTCACGGATGGCGGACAGAACCGTATCCAGCTCGGAAGCTCCCCGGCTTTGGATGGCCACCTCGAGCGCTTGCCGCCGGGCTCCCTCTGAGACCGCCAGTGCCCGGATGAGCGGCAGTGTCGGCTTCCCTTCCGCGAGGTCTGATCCCACCGTTTTGCCCAACCGCTCGGCCGGGGCGCTGTAATCGAGCACATCGTCGATCAGTTGGAAAGCCATGCCGACGTGGTGCCCCACCCGGTTCCAACGGGGACGGGCCGCATCCTGACCCGCAGCAACCGCACCCAGCTCCGCGGCCGCTGCGAACAGGGTCGCGGTCTTCCTGCGGACGATCTCGAAATAATCGGTCTCGGTGGTCTCAAGATTACGGCAGTACATGAGCTGCATCACCTCCCCGGAGGCAATGACATTGGTCGCATCCGCCAGAATATCCATGATTTCTTGGCGGTGGAGCGATGCCATAACCTGGAAGGCACGGGAGTAGAGAAAATCCCCCACGAGCACACTCGCCTCATTGCCCCAGATGAGGTGGGCCGCCTTGCGTCCGCGCCGGGTTTCGGCATGGTCCACGACATCGTCGTGAAGCAGGGTAGCCGTATGGATGAACTCCACGACCATCGCGAGATCAATGTGGGCAGTCCCTCGGTAGCCCAGCGCACGCGCCACCAGCATGAGTAATAGAGGCCTGAACCGTTTGCCTCCACCACCGATAATGTGGAAGCCGACCCGGTTAACCAGGGGGACATCGGATTGCAGGCAATCGATGATCCGCTGATCCAGTTCTCCCAAGTCAGCGGTCAGTGGCATCCGGATTCGTTCAAACCCCTCTTGAGGGAGGTCTTGGGCGGCAGTCAGTGTGGCACCGGGCATGATCACCTCAGGGGATTCGGTCGTCTGTTCTGCATATTGACCCAGGTCCCCTTTTCGCGATAAAATTGCCCGCTTCCAAGGCAAGATTTTCGGACTAGGAAACGCGCCATGTTTGCAGTCGTGGCCACTGGTGGCAAACAGTATAAGGTCAAACCGGGACAAATCCTACGGGTGGAGTCCCTTCCGGGCGAGATCGGCTCTCCCATCGACTTCACCGACGTGCTTCTGGTGGAAGCCGAAGATGGTTCGGTCAAGACCGGCCACCCGTATCTCGCCGGTAGCCGGGTTCGCGGGACCATCCGTGCCCACGGCCAGTCCCCCAAGGTGGTCACCGTCAAGCTGAGACGGCGTAAAAACTCCCGTCGCAAAGCCGGTCATCGCCAGCCCTATTCAGAAGTTGAAATCTCAAGTATCGAAGTTTCCTGAGGAGTCCATCGTATGGCACACAAGAAAGCAGGCGGTTCAAGCCGAAACGGACGCGACTCCCAATCCAAGCGACTCGGCATCAAGCATTTCGGGGGTGAACAGGTCACCGCGGGTGCCATCATTGTCCGCCAGCGGGGAACCCGGATCCTGCCGGGAACCCACGTCGGCGTCGGCCGGGATCACACGCTCTTCGCACTCGTGACGGGGAAAGTCGACTTCCGGAAGAAGCACCGGATTGGGAAAACAATCGTCCATATTCAGCCAGTGAGTGGCGACTAGAACCCCCCACCCAACCCGTCGAAGCCCTCCCCTCCACCGCTCCCGGTGACTTCGCTCCGAGTGCGCCCATGAAGTTCGTAGATGAAGCCACGATCCGTGTCATCGCCGGAACGGGAGGGGCTGGTTGTGTCAGTTTTCGTCGGGAAAAGTTCGTACCCCGAGGCGGACCCGACGGCGGTAATGGAGGATCAGGTGGATCGATTTTCCTCGCGGGGATGCGCGGTCTTAATACGCTCGTCGATTTCCGCTTCCACCGGCTGTGGCAGGCTCCGGGCGGGCGCCCCGGATCGGGGAGCCGCCGCACGGGAGCCAGCGGGGAGGACTGCATCGTCCCCATTCCCTTGGGAACCCTGGTTTTCGACGAGTCGAGCGGTGAATACCTGGGAGAAGTCACCCGGGATGGCGAGCGTTTACTGGTTGCCCGCGGAGGACGTGGAGGTCTCGGCAACACCCACTTCAAGTCGTCGACCCGGCAAGCACCACGCCGATCCACTCCCGGCCAGGCAGGGGAGGAACGCAATCTCCACCTGGAACTCCGCCTGCTCGCGGATGTGGGGCTTTTGGGAATGCCCAATGCCGGCAAGTCCTCCTTGCTCCGGGCGTTATCCGAGGCTCGCCCCAAAGTGGCGGACTATCCATTCACTACCCTCATCCCGCAATTGGGCTGGGTCCACCGGGAGGAAGATGCGGGATTTTTCGTCGCCGACATTCCCGGGCTCATCGCGGGTGCCGCCGAGGGTCGCGGTCTTGGCACCCGGTTCCTGAAGCACCTCTCGCGCACCCGCCTGCTGTTCCATGTCGTGGACCTGAGCCTGGGTGAACCCGACGAACTGATCCAGCGAATCACGGAAATCGAAGCGGAACTCACCCGCTACGATCGCTCCCTCGCCGACCGTCCCATCTGGCTTCTGCTCAATAAAACCGACCTGCTCTCACCGGCCGAAGCCCTCCGCCGGCGCGAGAGGCTCACCGCGATCGATCCCCGAAGTCCCCGACCCTGGTTTCTGATCTCAGCACTCACGAGGCAAGGGCTCGAGGAACTGGTCACTCAAGCCTATCTTTTTTTAAATACCCAGATGGAAAACCGTGCGGGCCCCGAGGTCGGGCCAAGATAGACATACAGCACCCGACAAGCGGTGAGGATCAGCCTGACTTACGGGCAACCCCGGTAACGAGCTTCTTGACGTTGCGGTTGAGTCGCGACTTCAGTCGTGCCGCATGATTGCGGTGGACGATCCCTTTCCGGACAGCCCGGTCCAAAAGGGAGGATGCTCCCTGGAAAGCCTGTTGAGCCTCCTCAGCAGTTCCTTTGGCCACGGCTTCGCGTGCCCGACGAATCCCCGTACGGACGGTGGAACGCATTGCCACGTTGGCGAGGCGCCGCCGTTCGGACTGACGTACACGTTTCTTGGCTTGGCGAGTATTGGCCAATCGACTCTCCGCTTCGGGAATCCTGGATGACGGGCGTTATTATGACGCAGAACGGGCTTTTTTCGCAACTCGCGAGGTCAGCTGCTTCGCTCGCCGATCTGCCGGCCGAGGCTCATAGGCCAGGGAGGGCGCGAGCCATCGCTCCGCCTCCTCGAGGCTCCATCCCTTGCGCCGCGCATAGTCCTCGACCTGATCCTGCATGATCCGGCCCACGGCGAAGTAACGGGAACGAGGATGAGAAAAATAAAAGCCACAGACCGAAGCTGCCGGCCACATGGCGAAACTTTCGGTCAGACGGATTCCGGTCCGTTCCTCGACCTGGAGAACCCTGAATAGGGTGGCTTTTTCGGCATGGTCCGGACAGGCCGGGTAGCCCGGTGCAGGCCGGATCCCCTGGAAAGCCTCGTCGAGCAGGCGGTCCGGCCCGAGAGACTCGTCTTTTGCATAACCCCAGAACTCACGGCGGACCCGCTCATGAAGCCGTTCAGCCAGCGCCTCGGCCAAACGGTCGGCCAAGGCCTTGAGCAGGATGGCTCCATAATCATCATGATCCGCCGTAAACCGTTCGAGCACCTGTTCCAGCCCCACTCCGGCGGTGACCGCGAAAAGACCGATCCAGTCCGTCTGGTCACCCGCCACAGGGGACACAAAATCGGCTAGACAGGCATTGGGCCGACCCGGTGGTTTCTCATCCTGCTGACGCAGAAAGTGGAAATCGGCCGGGCCTCCTTTGCCGGGAATGGTCAGTCTGATGTCGTCGTCACCGATCCGGGACGCCGGATAAAGACCGAAAATGGCTTGTGCCTCAAGCCAACCCTCACCGACAATTTTTCCGAGCATCTCGCGGGCATCATCGAAAAGGCGGCGTGCCGCCTCTCCCCGCTCCGGGTCATCCAAAATCCGGGGATAACTGGCCTTGAGTTGCCAGACGTGGAAAAAGGGGGTCCAGTCGATGTAGGGAACAAGTTCCTCAAGCGGATAGGGGGTAATCACCCGGGGGGTGATCTCCTTCGGTCGGGGCGGCTCGTAGTCCTTCCAGTCAATGACCGTTCGGTTCTGCCGTGCAGTCTTGAGCGTAAGCCAGGAATCTTTCCGCGTTGAGGCTGCGTGGTCTTCCCGGACCCGCCGGTAGTCCTGTCGGATCTCCTCGATGAACGCAGGCGCATCTGCTCCCAAAAGTCGGCTGGTGACCGCGACGGCCCGCGAAGCATCCTTGACATGAACCACGGGCGCTTCGTAGCGCGGGGCGATCCGCAGCGCGGTATGGGTACGCGAGGTCGTCGCCCCGCCGATCAGCAAAGGCATGACGAATCCCGCCCGCTGCATCTCCTCCGCGACCCGGCTCATTTCCTCGAGGGAGGGGGTAATGAGCCCGGATAATCCGATGAGATCGACGGCCTCGCTGCGGGCCGTCTCGATGATCCGCTCGGCTGGCGTCATCACCCCGAGATCGATCACCTCGAAGTTATTACAGGCCAAAACGACACCCACGATGTTTTTACCGATGTCGTGCACGTCCCCCTTGACCGTGGCCATCAGGATACGGCCGCGGCTTTTGGCTCCGGGAGCCTTCTCTGCTTCGATGTAGGGGACCAAGTAGGCCACGGCTTTTTTCATGACCCGCGCAGACTTGACCACCTGAGGCAGGAACATGCGTCCGCTGCCGAACAAGTCACCGACCACGTTCATCCCCTCCATGAGCGGTCCCTCAATCACCGCAATCGCACGGTCAACAGACTGCCGAGCGAGCTCCGTATCCTCCTCGATGTAGGTGGCGACCCCTTGCACCAAGGCATGACGCAGGCGCTCGGCGACCGGCCAGTTCCGCCATGCCAGGGCACTCTCCCCACCGCTCTGTGGAGCTTCCCACCGTCCAACCCAGTTGACGAGTCGCTCGGCGGCATCGGTCCTGCGGAACAGGACCAAGTCCTCGACCCGTTCTCGAAGATCGGGGGCAATCTCCTCATACACCGGAAGGGCGCCGGCATTCACGATGCCCATATCGAGACCGGCCTCAATCGCGTGATAGAGAAAGACCGCGTGGATGGCTTCCCGGACCAGCCGGTTACCCCGAAAGGAGAAGGAAACGTTGCTGACCCCGCCCGAGATCAGGGAGTCGGGCAGGCGAGTCTTGAGAACGCGGGTGGCCTCGAAAAAATCCAGCGCGTAGCGGTCATGGGCTTCAATTCCGGTTCCAATGGCGAAAATATTGGGGTCCACCACGATGTCGTGCGGACTAAACCCAGCCTCCCCCCGGAGCAGTTGACAGGCCCTTTCACACACGGCGATCCGTCGTTCCAGCGTATCCGCCTGCCCGGCTTCGTCGAATGCCATGACGACAACGGCAGCCCCGAAGCGACGGATCAGGCGGGCCCGTTTCACGAACTCCGCCTCCCCGTCCTTGAGACTGATCGAGTTGACCACTGCTCGACCCTGAACATTCTGGAGACCCGCCACGAGCGTCGGCCAATGGGAGGAATCAATCATGACCGGCACCCGGGCAATGTCCGGTTCGGCCGTGAGCAGGCGCAGGAACTTCGTCATGGCCTCTGGCCCATCCAGCAGAGCCTCGTCCATATTGATATCGAGAATCTGCGCACCCTGTTCAACTTGTTCACGCGCAACGGCCAGTGCCGCCTCGAAATCCCCCTCGAGGATCAGCTTCTTGAACCGAGCCGAACCGGTCACATTGGTGCGCTCGCCAATATTGATAAACAGGTGGCTCGCACCGATGCGGAGGGGTTCGAGACCGGCCAGACCCAGGGCGGGATCGGGCGCCGCCGGCTCTCGTGGGCTGAGTCCGTGAACGGCTCGGGCGAACGCACGGATATGAGCCGGGGTCGTCCCGCAGCATCCCCCGACGATATTGACCCAGCCTGCTCGTGCCCAGTCGCCGATCTCCCGGGCCATCTCCTCGGGCGACTCCTCATATTGTCCCAACGCGTTGGGCAGTCCCGCGTTGGGATGGGCACTGACCGGACAGTCGGCCAGCCGGGCGAGTTCGGCAACCGAGGCGCGGAGCTCACGGGGACCAAGCGCGCAGTTAAGCCCGACACACGCCGGAAGGAATGGGCGCACCGAATACCAGAAGGCCTCGAGCGTCTGTCCGGATAGCATGCGGCCGGAACGGTCGGTCATCGTGGCCGAAATCATGACCGGCAGGATCTGGCCCCGGGAAGCGAACAGACCCTCCAGGGCGAACAGGGCCGCCTTTGCGTTCAGGGTGTCGAAAATCGTTTCGACCATGAGGCAGTCGGCCCCACCGTCCATGAGGCCCCGCGCTGCTTCCTCGTAGGCCTGGACGAGTTCGTCGAAATCAACGGCACGGGCTCCGGGATCACCCACCTCGGCGGACATCGAGGCCATCCGATTGGTCGGACCCAAGACACCCACCACGTAGCGGGGGCGATCCGGTGTCCGCTCGCTCCAGATGGCCGTGGCCGCCCGGGCCAGACGTGCTCCCTCCCGGTTCAGTTCATAGACCAGATCCCGAGTTCCATAATCGGCCTGAGCGATGGCGGTGGAATTGAAGGTATTGGTTTCGATCAGATCGGCACCCGCCTCCAGATAGGCATTGTGGATCCGAGAAATCCGTTCCGGGCAGGTCAGGTTGAGCAGGTCATTGTTACCCTTGAGATCCTGCGGATGCCCGGCAAAACGCCCCCCCCGGAAATCAGCCTCCGAAAGGCCCAAACGCTGGATTTCGGTTCCCATGGCGCCGTCGAGCATCAGGATCCGGGCTCGGATGAGTGTCTGGAACTCATGAACCTTCATAGGATCAGTCCTGCCACGCAACGGTCGGCAATCTCCCCGGACGCACTTCCCTTTCGCGCACGCCGAGGAAGCGGCAAACCGCACGAGTCAGCTCCGCCCGGTTCAGGGTGTAGAAATGAAAGGCTTCGACACCTTCACGGAAGAGCTCCTGACAGAGCCCAGCCGTCACATGGGCGCCCACCAGTCTGCCCGTTTCGGGTTCCTGATCGAGCCCGGCAAAAAGCTGCTCCAGCCAAGGGGGGACCTGGGCTCCACAGCGGGCGCTGATCCGCTGGAGCTGTCCAAAATCCGTAACCGGGAGGATCCCGGGCACGAGTGGCATCCGGATCCCGGCCCGGATCGCCTCATCCCGGAACCGGAGAAACACCTCGGGATCGAAAAAATACTGGGTGATGGCCCGAGACGCCCCTGCCGCCTCCTTGCGCTTCAGTTGCTCCAGATCTGCCTTGCGGGAGGTGGAATCCGGATGACCCTCGGGATGGGCAGCCACACTGATTTCGAAGTCCGCGAACGCACGGATGCCGGCCACGAGATCGACCGCCCCGGCGTAACCCCCGGGATGGGGAACGAATGCACCACTTCCGGACGGTGGATCACCCCGCAGGGCGACGAGATGCCGGATACCGGCCCGCCAGTATCGTTCGAGAATGTCACGAATCTCTTCACGGCTGGCCCCGACACAGGTGAGATGGGCGGCCGGCTCGATCGGGGTGCGTTGCCTTACGGCCACCACCATTTCGTGCGTCCGCTCGCGCGTTCGTCCTCCGGCTCCATACGTGATCGATACAAAGTCTGGTGCCAGCGGGGTCAGCTGGTCCATGACCGACCAGAACTGCCGGGCCAGCCGCGGCGTTGCAGGCGGGAAAAACTCGAAGGAGACCCGGGGAGAGGCCGACCTTCGGCTTCGTCCCTTTGAGCTTCCTCCCGCTCCGGATCCGGTCATCCTTCCGTATACCCGGTTCGGGACCACTCGGCCGGGCCGGAACCATCCCGCATTCCACGTGGCCGAACCCCGAGGCCAGTATGAGCCCCCTTCACGGACATTACATCGAACGACATAAAAAAACCCGCTCCACATAACGGCTGGAGCAGGTTCCCGATCGGTACCCGCTTTAGCCGTATTTATAAGGCGCCCGCAAGCTAGGATCAAATCGGCGCCAGACCGACTGTTAGACTAACGCCGCTGTCGGTTCATGTCAAGCCAGTGTATTCGTCCAGTCCCTTTGTCACTCAGGGTGGTAGGTGAGGAGCCCTGGAGCTGCGCGACACCAATACCCAGATGGATCCCGTCTGGCGCTCCGTCAAAAGCTCCGCACGACGACCCCTTCAGCGCAGACGGCGTCTTTCATGTACATCGCGTTCGCGAGATCCGCCCCGCGGGTCTCCAACGAAGAACATCCGGGACGGGGGCGCACGACACGCTCGCGCCCCCCAACCCCATGATCTAGCCCCGACTCCCCCGCACCCCGCGCCGCCGGGTCCAACCCTCGAGACACACCAGTCCGGCAAGCAACAACAGCCCCAGCGGCGAGAGTGCCCCGCCTCCGCCCCCGCTCATCGGGGGTGCAGGTGCAGCCACCGTCACCGTCTTGGTCTCCATCACCGTATCCCCAAAGGTATCGGTGGCCGTGACGGTCACGTCAGATGTCCCTGCCACATTCCCGGAACTCAGCTTTAACGTGCAGCTCAGGTCACTCTCCGTCGTCCCGCAGGCCGACGGTGCAATCGTCACCCCCGCAGAGGGAAGAACCTTCGTGTTGCTGCTGGCCACGGTCAGGGTAAAAGGCGCCGTCCCGGTCAGCTCGAAGTCCTCCTGCGTGCTCGCACTCTCGTCCAGCATCGTATCAGTCAACCCCGCAAGGAGTGGATCGATCGTGAGCGAGACCATCGCCGTGTTGCTCACCGGATCCGTTGGACTATCGGCTGCCGTACAGGCCGAGGGAGCCTGACCTTGCCAGGTAAAGGCGTCCGGACCACTGTAGGTGGCCGAGGAGGGCGTGTAGGTAAAAGCACCGGCCGAGTTGAGAACGACCCCTCCCTGGGCGGGCGATTGGACCAGGACATCGTTTGCCGTACAGCCAGACGTGTTCGTCAGCACCGGCACCGAAGCGGTGATCTGGGAGCCCACGCTGCCCGCAGCACTGCTGTTTGTGGCGATCAGAGCTCCCGGACCCACGAAAGCACCCACGGAAACGGGGGAATTGCCTACCGTCACCGACGTCGCCACACTATTATTCGCGGCATCGATCACCGAAACGGTGTCGTTAACGCTACTGCTGCAGGTTGAGGTTCCGCACTCATTCACGACATAGACCCGACTGCCATCCGGACTCACCGCGACTCCGAAAGGCACCGAGCCAACGTTCACCGTCGCCACCACACTGTCGGTCGCCGTATCGATCACCGAAACGGTGCCATTGCTACCGCAGCTGGATGAGTTCCCGCACTCATTCACGACATAGACCCGGCTGCCGTCCGGACTCACCGCGACTCCAGCGGGCTTAGAGCCAACGTTCACCGTCGCCACCACACTGTCGGTCGCGGTGTCGATCACCGAAACGGTGCCATTGCTACCGCAGCTGGATGAGTTCCCGCACTCATTCGCGACATAGACCCGACTGCCGTCCGGATTCACCGCGACTCCGAAAGGCGCATAACCGACGTTCACCGTCGCCACCACACTGTCGGTCGCGGTGTCGATCACCGAAACGGTGTTGCTACCGCTGTTGGCGATGTAGGCCAGGGGGGCGGCCTGGGCCGCGTATACGACCAGCCCCGCCATCAATACCGTGACTGAAAACCACCTCACACACAGGGACGATACATGTTTGTTCATACGCTGATCTCCTTAATAATTCTCTTTCTAATCACAGACCAGCGGCAACGCCCGGTACCTTCGCACCGCCCGCTGCACGGGCGGTTTCAGGAGGGTTGACGGCACTCGACTCCCCATCGTTCTCTTCCTGTTCCAGACCGGGAAAAACTGCCGTTTTCTGGTTGTAACCCCTGAGACCGTGTGTGTCAAGTAGAGTGAGTGAGTGAAAGTTCTTTCATATCAAGACGCCCTCAAAAAACCGGCCGAACCGCGGTTTCCCTGGCATCCCCGGGGCGGCCCCGGTAAACTCCTGTCCCATGCCCTCGACATTGAGCCCACCCTCGCCCGAGCCAGACGAGCCTAGCCTGACCGGCACGGGGAACCTCCACACCCCCCGTCTGCTGCGGGCCACGGCCACGGTCGGCGGTTTCACCTTTCTGTCCCGCATCCTGGGCTTTGCTCGCGACATCATCCTGGCCCGCTATTTTGGCGCCGGCCCCGTGATGGACGCCTTCTTCGTCGCCTTCAAGATTCCCAATTTCTTCCGCCGGATGTTTGCAGAGGGTGCCTTTTCACAGGCATTCGTACCCGTCCTAGGCGAGGTCCACACCCATGAGGGACAGGAGGCCAGCCGCAGACTGGTCGCCCAGGCCAGTGGAACTCTTGGGCTCATCCTCCTGGTCCTGAGCCTCCTGGGCATCCTTTTCGCCCCCTATCTGATCGACCTCTTCGCCCCGGGTTTCAGCCATGATCCCTCGACCCACCGCCTGGCCACGCATCTCCTGCGCCTGACCTTTCCCTACCTTTTCTTTATTGCACTGACAGCACTCGCTGCCGGAGCCTTCAACGTCCACAACCGCTTTGCCGTCCCGGCCGCAACCCCCATCCTACTCAACCTGTCGCTGATCGCTTCCGCCCTGTGGCTGTCCAAAGCCTTTGCGGTGCCGGTTTATGCCCTCGGCGTCGGGGTCCTCGCCGCCGGCCTGCTGCAGCTTCTCTTTCAGCTACCTTTCCTCGGCCGTCTGCGCCTCCTATCCTGGCCCCGCTGGAGCTGGTCTAGCAAACCGGTCCAGCAGATCATCCATCTCATGCTGCCGGCCCTCTTGGGTGCCTCCGTGATGCAAATCAACCTCCTCGTGGACACGGCCATTGCCTCGTTTCTCAACCCGGGCAGTGTGAGCTGGCTCTACTACTCCGACCGCTTGATGGAATTCCCGCTCGGGGTCTTCGCCATTGCGCTCGGCACCGTCATCCTGCCGGGACTGACGCGGGCCCATGCCCGCCGTTCCCGCGACGAGTTTTCGCGTCTCCTGGACATCTCGATGCGCCTCGTACTCTTGGTGGCCTGCCCCGCCGCCCTGGGCCTTGGGATCCTCGCGGGTCCTCTGATCGTGACCCTGTTCCGATATGGCGCCTTCAGCAACTTCGATGCCCGGATGTCGGCGGCGAGCCTCATGGCGTATGCCGTGGGTCTCGTTGGTTTCACCGCGGTCAAGATTCTGGCCCCCGGTTTTTACGCGCAGAAAAACACCAAAACCCCGGTTCGTATCGCTGTCTGGGCCATCATCGCCAATCTCCTGTTCAACGCCGCCATCGTGATCCCCTGGGCGCTTTCCGGATGGCCCGCACCCCATGCCGGACTGGCATTATCAACCTCGCTCGCGGCACTCCTCAACGCCGGTCTGCTCGGCCGAGCGCTCATGCGGGACCATCACTGGAAGCCCGAAGGAGGCTGGAGAATCCTGATCTTCCGGGTCGCCATCGCGCTCAGCGTGATGTCGGTGGCACTGATCCTGCTTGAGTCCTCACTCGAACACTGGCTGGCCTGGCCGGTACTCGCACGGGTCGGGCACCTGTCGTTCCTGATCGGACTGGGCTTTGCCCTCTATGTGCTCACGCTCTGGATCCTGGGTCTTGGACCCCGGACCCTGCTCCGGATGCTGGATGCGGTCCGTGACGGGGCACACCCCCCCGC
>JAJYFY010000054.1 GCA_021785265.1 Pseudomonadota bacterium | reverse complement strand
ACAGGATGCCGAGACGATAGTGTGCCCATGCATACGGTGGGGTACCGGGTCGCCAACTATGTGGCATGGTTAGATATTTCTGGAAATTATGAATTCCATTCAGTATATTTATTTTACCAAGCACGGACGCGAGACCAATTTGATAGTAGTTTTTGCTATTGTTCGGGTCTTTCCTGACGCCGTCCTCGAATACTTTAATCGCTTGTTTGAAGTGTTTCGCGCCAAGTAGGTACCGGCCCAAATGATAATCACTGTCGCCGGTTTTATCCAATTTAGATGCTGCTCGCAAGTAGTTTTCACCTGCGTGTTTGTGATCATGCTTGAATGATAAAGAAGCCATTGCTAGATCGGCTTCAACCGGATCCAGCTTGTCAAGTAAAGCGATCTGCTCTTTGGCTTTCTTATTGCTACCGCCTACGATACCTGGTGCCTGGATATAATATTCAGCAAGTGAATAGTGTGCGTCCACATTTTTTTGGTCTAAAGCCACTGCTCTACGGTAGGCAGCAAGAATTTTGTCTGCAATGCCGAATTTTGAGAAAAAGCTGACATCACTTACATAGTAGCGATAAGCATCAGCCACTAACAGCTCGTAGGTCGCATGGTTCGGTTGGAGTGCCGCAGCTTTTCTTGCCCAATCCACACCAGCTTTATAGTTACCTTGAGCAATATTGACTTTCGCGAGTCCAGCTGCAGCTTGAGCATCATGCGGAAATTTTTTTAACTCGCACTGAAAATAGGTTTCCGCACCTTTGTAGTTTTCCACGCCCAGCATCCGCATACCGGGATTTTGTGTCGGCGTAGCCTGCACAATGGATATTGCAGTTAGAAATCCTGCAAGTACCCAAAGCAATCGCATGGTGTGTTCCATAAATACCATTACCATCCAGTTGTACCGGCCCGGATTGATTGGACACTGTTTTGCAACTCAGGCAGCCTTTCGCATAGCATAAGCCTGACGGGCTTCGAGGGGTGACATGAAGCCCGGTTTTTCGAGACGCCAATGGCGATTGTAGCGGTCCCTGAACGCGGTGACAGCGGCGCGCACTGCCTCGACGTTCCTGAAGGCGCGGCCGTGAATGGCCTGCTCCTTGAGGGTCCGATTGAAGCGCTCGGCAACGCCGTTGGTCTGTGGTTCGGCAACGAAGGCGAAGCTCGGCGCGATGCCCCAGAACTTGATCTGGTTGAGGAAGTCGTCGGCGGTGTATTGCGTGCCGTTGTCCAGGCGCAGGGCCAAGCCGCGCCCGGCATCGGCGCCGGTGGCGCCGAACTCGGCCTTGAGGCCCTGGGTGATCGGCTGCAAGGCCGCAAAGCGGTTGCCGATCTTGACCGCATGGATGCCGACGCAACAGGCGTCGAAATGATCGACGGCCGAGAACACCCAGACCCAGCCCTCATCGACGGTCTCGATGCGGATGCCGTCGGTGCCCCACATCTCGTTCGGGCGCTCCGTGGTGATCGTCCCGTCGTGCACCGTCGGCGCGCCCTGGGGCCGACGATGCGGCGAGAGCAACTGGTGCTCGCGCATCAGGCGCAATACGCGGCTGCGTCCGACGCGGATGTCGCGCAGGATGCGCAGTCGCGCCCCGACCTTGCGGTGCCCCTCGCCGGTAAACGGCGAGGCCGCCAGATCGGCCCGGATGGCAGCCAGGAGATCGGCGTCCGGGATTTTTGGCTTCGGCCCGCGCCGTGCCGGATGGGGCGACACGACCTTAGCCGCTTGCCGCTGCGCCTGGGCGTAGATCGTCGAGCGGGGAAATTCGAGCACCCGGCAGACCCGTTCCAAGCCGTAGGGCTTACCGGCTCCAGCGGAGGTCTCGCGGCTCATCGCGACGACCTCCGGCCGACCAAAGGGCGCTTCGCCCGCCTTTCCTTCTGCAAAATCTCGACTTCCATGACCAGCTCGCCGATGCGCCGGTTGGCCTCATCAAGCTGCTTCTCCACGGGATCGCTCTCCCGTTCCCTGAGGCCGGCGTCGATGCCCGCCAGCGCCCGGTCACGCCACTTTTCCAGCTTGTAGATCGGCACCGACACCTCGCGCGAGACGGCATCGACCGGCTCGCCGCGCAACAGGCGCAGCACGACTTCTTTCTTTCGACCGGTCGACCAGCACCGGATTTCGGCGGCCGCGCCGGGTTCGCCTCCAGTCCCGCTACGCGCCCCTTCCAGCGAACCCGGCACAACCCCACCCACATTCGATTCATTCAGCATTTCACGACTCCTCCTTCAGACACGATTTAACCCCAAATTCGTGTCCAGAAAAATCGGGGCCGACGCAAATTTAGGAGCCAATCATTTATCCTGCAGTATGCCAGACGATTGTTTGATAAAAAACTGTCTTTGATCATACGGTTATATCGACCCTGCAGGGGATGGGCAGAAAAGCCCATCCCATATACGGGACGATTCTGATAAAGTCGTCCCGATGTTGGGACAAAAATTCCGATGAACAAAAGCGAACGGGATCCGGGCCGAAGCCCGGCACCCATGATCCTGGTTGCCGACGACCAGGCTGATGTCCGGAAATCCCTGAAACTTCTCCTCGAGGCGGAAGGTTACCGGGTTGAGGCCGCAGCCAGTCCGGAGGAGGCTCTGGACCGTGTCCGTCTGCTCCTGCCGGATGCCGTGATCCTGGATCTCAACTATCGTACGGACACCACCTCGGGTGAGGAGGGGCTCGAACTTTTGGGTCAACTCCATGACCTGGATCCTGCTCGCCCGATCATCGTGCTCACGGGCTGGGGGACGACAGCCCTCGCGATCGAGGCCATGCGCCGCGGTGCACAGGATTTTCTCGAAAAACCCTGGGACAATACCCGAGTCGTCTCGGTGATCCGGAATCAGCTGGCCCTGGCGCGGACACGGCGGGATAACCGCCGCCTGGTGGCTACAACGCGCGCGCTGACCGAAGCGCCCCCGGCGCTCGTCGGCCGTTCCCGGGTTATGCAGCAGCTTCTCGAAGAGGCGGAACGGGTCGCGGCCTCGAGTGCCACGATCCTGATCACGGGTGAAAGCGGAACCGGCAAGGGACTCCTGGCGCGCTGGATTCACGAGCGCTCGCTTCGCGCCGACGGGCCCTTTGTCCGGGTCAATCTGGGCGGACTGGTCGATAGCCTGATCGAAAGCGAGCTCTACGGGCATGTCCGCGGTGCCTTCACGGATGCCCGTAGCGAACGGTTGGGGCGCTTCGAACTCGCGAATCAGGGCACTCTTTTTCTCGACGAAATAGCGAACCTGTCTCCCGTCTCACAGGCCTCGCTCCTGCACGCGCTCGAGGAGGGCCGGATCGAGCGTGTCGGAAGTTCCACGCCCATCACAGTCGACGTGCGGATTCTCGCGGCAACCAATGCGGATATCCGGAATGCCGTGGCACAAGGACAGTTTCGCGGAGATTTGCTCTACCGGCTGAATACGATTGAGATCACCCTTCCCCCCCTCCGGGAACGGGGTGAGGACATCGAGCTCCTCGCGTCGCATTTCTTCGAGGAAGCGGTTCGACAGCATGGCAAATCCCTGCGCGGCATGAGCCCGGCAGCCCGTGCGACGCTCGTCGGCTACGACTGGCCAGGCAACGTCCGGGAACTCGGCCATGTCCTCGAGCGGGCTGTTCTCCTGGCCTCCGGCGAATGGATTGAACCGGCTGACCTCCGACTCATGCCCGGTCTGGGCCGGGAAGCACCATCCCTCGAAAATCTGACCTTGGAGCAGGCGGAACGCTATCTGGTCTCACAGGCCCTCGAGCGGAGCCGAGGCGATGCCGAGGCGGCTGCCCGCCAGCTCGGCGTGAGCCGGAGTGCCCTCTATCGCCGTCTCGCGAAGTACCGGCAATGAAATGGCCGAAACCCGCCTGGGGAGTGTCTCTCGGGGGCCTCGTTCTCACTGCAGCCTTTCCTTTTGCTCTCCTGGCGCTTCTTGAACTGACCGGCTGGCGCCCTCCGTGGGTTCTCGGTCTCGTGTGTTTCACGGTGGCATGGGGGGTCACGTTCTGGGTCGGCCGAGCCGTCGTCCGCTCCGTGGCCCGCCCGCTTCGCCTGGGTGCGGCCCAGCTCCAGGCCATCCGGGAGGGCGATTATTCGGTCCGGTCATCGGTCAGCGGAAAAGGGGCCATGCGGGATCTCTTTGTCGAGATCAACCAGCTGAGCAGCGAGCTCAGCGGAGTGCGCCAATCCGGCATCGAGTCCGATGCCCTTCTGGGACGTCTGCTCGGCAACATCGAACTCTCGGTTCTGGTCTTCGATCCTGATGATCGCCTTTCGGGTCTCAACCGGGCGGCCGGCAACCTCCTGGGCGAGCCGGCAACCGCCCTGCGTGGCCGGATGGCGGAGGATTTGGGACTGGCCGACTGGTTGCGGGTGGGTGGCCAGGTCTTCGTCACGAACCGTCGGTTTGCCAGCGGGGTGGGACCTTGGGAAGTGCGAACGCTCAAGTTCCGACGGGGCGGACGGCCCCACACCCTCCTTGTGATGACAGATGCCAGCCGGACCCTGCGCGAGGAGGAACGACGTGCCTGGCGTCGTCTGATCCGTGTGCTGGGACATGAAATCAACAATTCACTGGGACCGATCGCGTCGGTGGCCGATACCTTGCAGGGGCAGATTTCAGGGATGGGGGAGGAGGGCCGACTCCGGGAAGGCCTCGCCCTGATCGAGCGCCGTGCACGAAGCCTTACCCACTTCATCGGGCGTTATAGTGATTACGCCCGCATGCCTCCACCCAGTTTTGCACCGGTGAGGATCGCACCCCTGGTCCGCGAAATTGCAGCGATGGAGGTTCCCGAGAGGCTCCGTCTAGAGGAGGGCCCTGACGTCGTCATTCAGGCGGACCGGGCCCAGGTCGAGCAGGCCTTGATCAACCTTCTGAGAAATGCGGTGGAAGCCGCCACTCCCAACCAGGGATCGGTGAGGGTCTGCTGGCAGGAGATGGAGGACTTCGTGGTCATCGAGATCTTGGACGAAGGGCCGGGACTGCCCTCCACCCAGAATCTGTTCGTGCCCTTCTTCACAACCAAACCGGGGGGGAGCGGAATCGGGCTCCTCATTGCCCGTGAGGTGGCTGAAAATCATGGGGGGCACCTCGAGCTGAAAAACCGGAGCGAGCACCCGGGCGTTGTAGCCCGTCTTCATTTGGCTCAAACTCCTCACAGTCCCGTGCCGGCTTCGGTCAGGTTCCGGTCGTGACTCTCCGCAGAAAGACCTATGGCCCAAGCGTGGTGGAGGTCGAGCCTCCATTCATCCGGCACAACAGGAAAGCTGCGTGACGTCCTGGCTGAAGGTTTGGGCACACAGCTTGAGTCCTTCGGCCATAACGAGATAGGGGAACAGGCCCTCACCCAGCTCTTGCACGCTCAGGTGCTGGCGGATGGCCAACGCGGCGATTTCGATGATTTCACCCGCTTCGGGCGCGAGGATCTGGGCACCCAGTAATCGGCCCCCCACAGACTCCGCGACCAGCTTGATGAAACCCCGGGTGTCAAAGTTGGCGAGGGCGCGTGGGATGTGGTCGAGGGTCAGGGTCCGGCTGTCCACGCTAAACCCCTGTGCCCGGGCGGACTCCTCGCTGAGCCCTGCGGTCGCTACCTGGGGATCGGTGAAGATCACGGCAGGAACGGCCGTCAGATCGAGTGTGGCATCACCACCCAGCATGTTGACGGCAGCTCGGGTCCCGCTGGCGGCTGCAACATAGACGAACTGCGGCAGACTGGTGCAGTCGCCAGCCGCGTAGATTCCCTCCACCGAGGTCCTGAGGTGGTCATCGACGCGGATGGTGCCGTTGGATCCGGTCTCGACGCCGATGGCCTCGAGACCGAGACCGGCCGTCTGCGCCCTTCGCCCGGTTGCCACCAGGAGACGGTCGCCCAGAACGAGGTCGCTACCGGTATTCACGCCGAAGGAGGATTTTCCAGCGTACGAAACCGACTGGATGTCCGCCCCGGTCAGGATCCGCATGCCTTCCTGTTCCAGGAAAACGGCCAGTAGGGATCCCAGGGCCGGGTCCTCGCGGGGCAGGAGCCGTGATTCCCGCTCGATCACCGTGACTTTTGAGCCCAGGTGCAGGAAGGCTTGGGCGAGCTCCAGTCCAACCGCCGAACCACCGATGACGATCAGGTGATCCGGAATCTCCTCGCATCCGAGAGCCTCGGTGGAGGTCCAGTAGGGCGTACCCCCGAGTCCCGCGATGGGTGGGATGGATGGTCTGGCACCGGTCGCGATCAGGACCCGGTCGGTTTCGACCGGTTTTGTGCCTCCCTCCGGGGTCCGGACTTCGAGGAGGGTGGGTGCTTTGAAGGTGGCGCATCCGCGCATCAACTGGATATCCGGATTTTCGTCCAAGATGTGCTGGTATTTGGCCAGACGCAACTCTTCCACACGTGCCTGTTGTTGGGCCAGGAGCCGCCCGCGGTCAAAGGCAGGGACGGGGTGGCCGATGCCCGGGAATGGATGATGGTTCATCTGGTGCATGATCTCGCCGGCCCGGATCAGGATTTTCGAGGGGACACAACCCACGTTGACGCAAGTTCCCCCGAGCACCCCGCTCTCGATGAGGGTGACCCGGCCCCCCCCGCGGGCGGCGCGGATGGCGCAGGCGAAGGCGGCCGAACCACTTCCCACGATGGCAATACGGATCCTTCCCTCATGGCCGGCCCGGAGGGGGGTCGAAGGGGTAGTGTCCAGCGGTTCCGCGCCGTAGCCCCTGGCACGGATCGCATCGATCAGCGCTTCCACTGGAAGCGCTTTTTTCAGCTCCACGTGAGCGGTTCCTTCAAGGAAGGAGACACGGGCCTTGACACCGGACAGGTGATTTAAGGCCTCTTCAACTGTCTTTGCGCATTGTGCACAGGTCATCCCGGTGATTCGAAGGGTTGTGGTGGTGGAAGTGGAAGGCATGGAAATTTCTCCTCGGCGCTGCGGTGGGATCAGTGCGTCCAGCACAGAACCCGGGGGTAGAATAAACCCGGTATCTTAGTAGAGAGTCAAGCCCGGATCCGCGCAGGCAAAAGACCCGGATGCTCTCCCAGCCGACAGGAGGCGAACTTGGCGAAAACCCCATTCATCGGGCAACTGGCGCGGGCATGCGGGGTTCGCGTGACCACTATCCGTTTTTACGAACGCCGTGGGCTTCTGCCCAATCCCTCACGGGGTGAATCGGGATACCGGCTGTATGGGGAGGCTGATTTTCGGCGTCTCCGCTTCATTCAGGAAGCCAAAACACTGGGATTTTCACTGGAAGAGATTGCTGAACTCTTGGCCTTGCGCGCCGCCTCCGATACCAGTTGTTCCCGCGTCCGTGACCGCGCAGTCGGAAAGATCGGGGACGTAGAAAAAAAGATCCGGCAGCTCCAGCAGTTCCGCACGGCTCTCCGGCATCTGGTTGCTCAATGCGAGAGGGGAGGGACCGACGGAGATTGCCCGATCCTTGAGGCGATGGAACACGCCGCCGTCGCACCTCACTCCAAGGACGGCAGACGCACCCCTCTGTGCTGACCTCGGTGTTCTGGACTGAGGGCGGGACCCGCACCCTCGGGAGAATGGAGCAGCACTTGACTCGATACCCTGGTAGAGGGTTTAGAGTGGGTTCGAAAGAGGCCTTCGCCAGGAGAAGCTGCGTGAAAACTCAAGCCACGAGATCGACGAGATGACCGAAGGAAACGCACTCAGTCGTCAGAAGCACTGGGAAGAGGTCTATCGGAAGAAAGCGGAGGAGTCTCGGAGTTGGTTTCAGGCTCATCCCAAGATTTCGCTTGAACTTCTGGAAAATCAGCGGATTGTGAAAAACGAGACCATCATCGATATCGGCGGGGGTGACTCGCGGCTGGTTGACCATCTCTTGGAGAGGGGATTCACGGGCGTCTCTGTTCTCGACATTGCGGAAAGTAGCCTCGAGGCCGCACGGACGCGTCTGGGGCCCCGCCTTTCGGATCAGGTGCGATGGATCGAGGGGGACGTGACCCAGTGGAGACCGGATGCCCGGTATCGCATATGGCATGATCGAGCCGTTTTCCATTTTTTGACTAGTCCGGCTGACCAGATGGCTTATCTCCGCAAGCTGGATGAGGCCCTCGTGCCCCAAGCAATCGTCATCATCGCGACCTTCAGCCTGGAAGGTCCGGAACGTTGTAGCGGTCTTCAGGTCCAACGCTACTCACCGGAATCTCTGGCTCGCCGCTTGGGCCCCCGGTTTCGGATCCGGGATTTCCGGGAGGAGGATCACCGGACACCTTCTGGTATCTCCCAGCG
This sequence comes from Pseudomonadota bacterium, assembly GCA_021785265.1. Lineage (GTDB taxonomy): Bacteria > Pseudomonadota > Gammaproteobacteria > JAKAQQ01 > JAKAQQ01 > JAJZIH01. The sequence goes on along the minus strand of JAJYFY010000054.1, from coordinate 3,684 downwards.
TTTCCAGTATTCGGTCTTCGAGTATGACCCACGTTCTTCTTCCACTGGAGAGCAATCATGATGATGCCTGCGCGCCGTTTGTGCTTTCAAGTTCTACTGGCAGGAACGCTCCTGTCCACGATCGGGACCTCGGCTTTTGCTCACGGTCATCCCCAGGCAGGAACGCGCGCCCCGGACGCGGTGTTCCTGAGCGGGGGACGGCGGATCTCCCTGGTCGCCTATCACGGCAAGAAAGTGATGCTCTGGCTGTTTTCGACCTGGTGCCCGAGCTGCCGGGCCGGACTCGAAACGCTCCCCCACGATCAAAAACGCTTTCTCGCCGGACATCTCCACCTGATCATCCTTGAAAACTATAAAAACGGGGGCTACCCGGGTCCATCACTGAAAAAAATGAAGAACCGCTACGCGAAAGGAATCCAGGGGGCTTCGAACTGGAGCTTTGGCCATGCCACCCGGAGTCTGGCTTCGCTCTACAATCCTCAATCGTACCCGGATATTTTCTATCTGATCCGCCGGGATGGAACCATACGGACCGTGGAGAGTGCACCGACTGCCCATCTCGCCACCATCCTGCATTTTGCCGAGGGAAGCGGTTCATGAAAAACCCGGTGAAAAACCTGCCCCCGGCACTCCGTGAGGTTTTTGCCCAGCAGGCGGCGTGGGTGATCGCGGGTGTGAGCTTTGTGCTTTTTCTCTCGGTCTACCTCCTCACGCTGCCCGCGACGTTTACCGGCGGGATGATCGGCTTTCAGGCGCTCGGATTCCTGACTCCAGCACTCATCGGCTGGTCACTTTTTCTGGCCTTCCTCCTGAGCCTTTTGATTCCCATGACCGTCCATCTCCTGAGGCGCGGATACAAGACCCGTGGTGCGACCGGGACGGCTGCCGGCGGCATCGTGATCAGCCTGCTGACGCCTCTCCTTTGCTGTTCCCCGATTCTCCCGATCGTCATCAGTTTTCTGGCGGGTTGGATCCCGGTCTTGGCGGGAGGAGCGAGTGGATTCGTACAGGGCTTTCTTGCGACTCATGAGGACCTCATTTATTCCATCACCGCCCTGATCCTTCTGGGCGCCATCCTGTGGGATGCCCGGGAAATCACCCGGGGGGCCTGCTGTGCAGTTCCGCACGGATCGGAGTTGGCTTGATCATCCGGCTGAAGTGGGCACTTGATTACCATCGTTCGTCTAGTGATTACCACCGTTCGTCTGAGGAGGTACTGGTCATGAACATATTAGTTCTCCCTTCCACACGGGTCACAATGGCCCATCTTTTCGGGGTTTTATTCCTGGCTGCGGCGTTGGTTGTGCCATCAGTGGCCGAGGCCCAAGTCCCGAGTGGTCCACCAACCGTCACCATTCACGCGCACCGAAAAATGAAGATGCCGACAGACATGATGCAAATGATGAAAAACAAGACGTGGGTCAAAAGCGTGCAGGAAGCACTCAATGATCACGGTGCACATCTGCAGGTCGACGGCCTGTGCGGGATCCGGACAGTGAAAGCCATTCGTGGGTTCCAAAAAACTCATGGTCTCAAGGTCACCGGCATGCCGGACCCCGCCACCTTGAAGGCGCTTGGATTGGGCCACTGAGAAGATGAGCCGGGGCTGGGTTCAGTGCTCGGCCCCGAACTGGGGGGCGGAAGGGTTCCCGGAAGCGGGATTGGGTGCCGGATGACCTCATTGAAGGCTTGATTTGCCTTTGATCACGGCGAAGTCACTATCGCCATTTACGACGTGTAACGATCTTCCAGTGGGGTCGACTTGGCCGCAGCCATGGACAGGATCTCTCAGCGAACGACCACCGGGACCGTTTGAGCGGATTCTGCGGCACCTCGGATCCTTATCCGTTTCCAGATACATGTCAGCTCCCGCCAAGACCGGCACCTGGTGTATATTGAACCTTCGCCAGGATAGCGAATCGTTTGGGTTAAAGCTGCGCATGCCATGGTACGGATTTTCCAACTCGGGTCAATCTCGGCAGCGTCTTTTTCATCTATATTATTGATCCGGCACGTAAACATTGAACTTATCGCGCTGGGTAGAGTCTGATGTTGCATGGACAAGATCGATTCGAGAACGCTGCCGGTATCGGACCTCAACGAGCGGCGCCGACGTGCGGTGAAGATGCGGCTGAGTGGCGTGAAGCTGAAGGATGCGGCGGCGCAATGCGAGATGTCGCGAACGACGGTGATTGCAGCCGTCAAGGCGTATCACGCTGGCGGCTGGAAGGCCGTCGACGTGGAGCGTCTCGGCCGTCCGGAGGGCACCGGCCGAACACTGACGCCGGAGCAGGAGCGCGAAGTTCGGCGACTGATCCGCGACCGCACGCCCGACCAGTTGAAGATGGTCTACGCCCTGTGGACGCGCCAAGCGGTGGCCGAGCTGATCCTGAATCGATTTGGCATCAAGCTGGCAATTCGCACGATGGGGCTGTACCTCGAGCGCTGGGATTTCACGCCGCAAAAGCCCATGAAGAAGGCCTACGAGCAGTCGCCCGCAGCCGTGAAGAAGTGGCTTGAAGAGGACTACCCGGTGATCGCAGCCTGCGCCAAAGCCGAGGGGGCCGAAATCCACTGGGGCGACGAGACCGGCCTGCGCAGCGACGACGTACGCGGCCGCAGCTACGCGCCGCAAGGCCAGACGCCTGTGATTCGCGTGAACAACAAGCGCCACGGTCTCTCGGTCATTTCCACCGTCACCAACAAGGGCCAGATGCGCTGGAAAACCTTCGACGGCGCGCTGAACTCCGACATCCTGATCGACTTTCTGCGCCGACTCGTCAAGGATGCTGGCCGAAAGATCTACCTGATTCTAGACAACCTGCGTGTGCACCACAGCAAGCCCGTCAAGGCCTGGCTGGCCGAGCACAAGCACGAGATGGAAGTCTTCTACTTGCCCAGCTACAGCCCCGAACTGAACCCAAACGAGATGGCCAACGCCGACCTCAAGCAGGTCGTCACCAAACTCGCTCCAGCCCGCTCGAAGCTGCAGTTGGTGAAGGCCACTCGCCAGCATCTGCTCAGCGTCCAACGACAACCCGAGCGCGTCAAAAGCTACTTCGAACACGAGCCGGTTCGCTATGCCGCTTGAGTTCATTGTTTCAATGCCGGATCAATAGCGCAAAGCTGTAATGTCCCCTTTGTCCAATTCTAAGATGTCCCCTTTTGGTTTCAGGAGGGGTCATGGTCGGGGAGGTAGTTGTGATGACGCGGAAGGCGGTGGACCGGCTGGCGGTGGTGCAGTTGGTGGTCAACCAGCAGTTACGGCAGAAGGAGGCGGCCCGGCGGTTGGATCTGAGCGTGCGGCAGGTCAGACGTCTGGTGGTTTGTTTGCGGGCGGAAGGGGCATCTGGGCTGGTGTCACGGCGCCTGGGGCGGCGTCCCGGGAACGCCCGGACGGAAGCGGACCGCCACAAGATTCTGAGCCTCGTTCGCCATCACGATGCGGACTTCGGCCCCACCCTGGCCTGCGAGAAGCTGGCGGCTGGTCATGGGCATCGGCTCTCAGTCGAGACGTTACGCCACTGGATGATCGCCGATGGCCTATGGGAACCCCAGCGGCGGCGTCAGGCACGTATCCATCCGCGGCGCCCCCGTCGACCCTGCCGGGGTGAGTGGGTTCAGATCGATGGCTCACCCCACGACGGGTTCGAGGGCCGTGGCCCTGACTGCACCCTGATCGTG
>JAJYFY010000114.1:1734-3145 GCA_021785265.1 Pseudomonadota bacterium | reverse complement strand
GGAGAGGCCAATGCGTGATGCCGCCATCAATCTGCGGGCCCTGCCCGAACCGCGTGATCTGATCGATCACGCCGCCAGCCTGCTGGGCAAGAACCGTTCTGACTTCATGCTCGAAGCGGCCTGCAACCGCGCTCAGGCTGTCGTGCTGGATCAGGTCTTTTTCAACCTGGATGCCGACAAGTTTAAACAGTTCACTGCCATGCTCGACACACCTCCCAGTCCCAATCCAGGGCTTGAGCGCCTCATGGCCGTTAAGGCTCCCTGGAGTGCCGACTCGGTATGAGCTTGCAGCTGCGCGCGCCAGAGCCACTCGTCGCAGCTCATCTTCTGACCGAATTTGGATGCGGAGAAACGAGTCTCGACGAATGGCTCAAGCGCCGGGCATTGGCCAATCAGCAGAGCGGAGCCAGTCGCACGTTCGTCGTCACGGATCACGATGGCCGCGTCTATGGCTACTACGCCATGGCCGCGGGCGCAGTTTTGCATCAGGATGCAACGAGTGGTGTGCGGCGCAACATGCCTGATCCCATCCCGGTGATGGTGCTGGCGCGACTGGCCATTGATCAGCGAGCCCAAGGCATCAAGCTCGGGGCCGCATTGCTGCAAGACGCCGTTAGCCGGGCTGTGGTGGTTTCGCACAATGCCGGTGTCCGGGCGCTACTCGTCCGTGCGCTTGATGAACGAGCCAAGCGGTTCTATGAGCACTACGGTTTCCAGGAATCGCCCCAGCATCCGATGACTCTGATGCTGCGCTTGAACACCATGAAGGCGTGAGAGGGCGAGTCAGGGTCACCGCGCACACGAATCCAGGGCCGTTTACTGCCATTGCTGAGTTGGTGACGCTGCTGACAACGCTCCGCAGCTGACACGGCCGGCGCAGGAGACGGACTGGAAGCCCCCCTCCTCGAGGTGTTCGGGCAGGTGAGAAAGGTTGCCCAGGGTCTCGTTCTTGACGGCGCCGTTTTCGCGATAGCTGTCCGCAAGAGAGGCGTCACGTAGGTGCGCCTTTTGTACTGGCGCTTGGTTGTGACGAGGTAGGTGTGACTATATGCGATGGGGGCGTCCGAGGGGAAAACAGACGTCTCCACGACTTCCTCCCTGCCGTGGGCAACGACTGGTCTGCGATTCGATCCCCAAACGCGGAATCGAACTGACCGGTCACTTCAACCCATACCACACGCCGCGACCGCTGCCGTGCTGCTCAAGGTGCTTGCGCTCGCTCAGGTCGCGGAAGTGCTGCTTCAGGATGTTGCGGCTTGCGCCAGTTAGTTTGATCGCTTCGGCCATCGTGATGCGCCCGTGCTCGCAGGCGAACTCGACGATCTGCAACGACAGCGTGGGAAGCGCTGCCAGCACGATCTTCAACCAGTAATACGCCCCAATTACACGCATTTTCTAAGCGAGCGGGCTG
>JAJYFY010000114.1:0-1724 GCA_021785265.1 Pseudomonadota bacterium | reverse complement strand
GACCGGCTCTCGCCGTGTCTCCAGTGTGTCCTCATGGACTCGGCGATTTTGGATGCCTGCTATAATTTGCTGATTTGATGGTGGCCAGGGGCGGAATCGAACCACCGACACGTGGATTTTCAGTCCACTGCTCTACCGACTGAGCTACCTGGCCTTTCGTAAAAGCCGATATTTTACGCTGTTTGAGTCTCGGTCCGTCAAGGACGGAAACTATTCCCTGAGGTTGCACCGGAAGTTGCCGCCTCCCGTGCGATGGGTGTGGCATTCCGGATCAGATTCCTCAGGTGCTCAAATCCAGCAGGGGAGGGGACCTCGGCAAAAAAACTGAGCGCGATATGTCGCCCTTGAGAACTGACCTGGTGAAACCAGCCGGCAGGCAGGAAAAGCATCTCGTTCCTTTGGATCTCGAGATCGATCCTCTGGGGCAGTGCCTCCCGGTACGCCGGAAAGCGGTCGAAGTCGGGTTTTGCAATGTCGATCGCACTCAAGTGGGGTTGTTTTTCACCCGCTTCATATTCGATGAGACCGGTTTCAGCAATGCGCCGGATTACCCCCCGGGGATACAGGTGGTGCGCCTCGGTCGGGGGGAATAGCGTGAACTGCTTCCGGCCCTCGACCACGACGTAAAGATTGTCATTGAAGTCGTGGTGTAGCACCGTCACGATGGGGCTCGGACTGTTGCCCATCCAGAGGACGATGCACCGCATCATGAAGTCCTTGAAGTAGTCGGGGATCGAGAAATCCCCGATCAGCTGGAGGAGAGGCGGCTCAATCAGCCGGTCGGTCTGGAGGTTGAGGTAGTAGCCCGGATTTCCCTCCGGAGGGGCCATGACCTCCCGGATGAAATGCCGGAAGGGCATGGCCACATAGGAGGCGGATTCGGCAGTAAAAAGTCCGGCTCGCGGTTGCTGCAGGACCCGGACTTCGTGGGCTCCGCCTTTGTAACTCAGGTAATCATTGGTCCACCGGTGAGTCTGCCACCCGAGAACGGCGAGGTCCGGCACCTGGATGATGAGGGGCTCGCGATCCACATAGTGGCGGAGGAAGGTTCCCACCGCGACCGGGTGCGGGAGGCGGACGAGGTTCATGGGAAGAGGCGGGGCTGGGTCATGTCACAGCGATTTCCCCGGATCAGGAACAGCCCCGGGTGGCTCATAGCCGGGAGGCGGTTTCGATCCGGAACCGAACAGGAACTTGATCATCTCGGCCTTGAGAAACTCCCGAGCCTTGGGATCAGCTGCGGAAAGACGGTATTCATTGATGATCATCGTCTGATGACGGATCCAGGCCTCCCATCCCTCACGCGAGACCTCGTTGTAAATGCGCAGGCCGAGCGCTCCCGGAAAGGGCGGTGCATCGAGGCCCGGCGCCTCTTTTCCGAGCACGGTACAGCAAACCTGGCGCATGAAACCTCCTTCGGAAACCTACGGTCGATATTATCCCATCCCTCCCGGTTCAGCCCAAGCCCTTCATGCGCCCTCCAGGAAGCGCTGGATCGGACGCGGCAGGGGTTCGGCCCTAATCCCCCGTTCCGTGACCCACCGGGTGGGCCGGGTAAAGATTGCCTCGGTTTTTTCTCCCGCCGGGATTTCGTAAATCTCGATCCAAAGTTCGAGATGGGTCAGGGGATGACGCCACGGCGGGTGCCGTAGCAGGCGTCCACCCGGCGCTGCCGCCAGCTTGCGGTACCAGTGCCGTGGGTTCTCTTGGGGGGGGATTTCCGG
>JAJYFY010000053.1 GCA_021785265.1 Pseudomonadota bacterium | reverse complement strand
GTGGCGGATCGAGGCGCGGAGTGGATCTTCGGTCCGTACGAAGGCATCCACCTTGACTGGCTGGTCGAGCGAGCGGGTGATCCGGCGGCTGGAGCGGGTCAGACTGTTGCGGCCCATCGCCGTCCAGTCCCACGAGAGCGAGATCCGGTGGGTCAGCCAGAAGGCCAGGCCGGCGGCCGCGAGGAGGAGGAAGATGAAAGCGATTCCTTGGATCCTGAGCCAGTGGCGGGAGCGGCGGTTGATCTCGAAGGGAGGCATCTCAGTGCTCCAGGTGGTCGGCGTCGAATCGCCGTCCGGTTAGGATCAGAAAGATGAGCGTGAAAATGAGGTAATAGGCGATGTCGCTCATCCGGACTTCGCCGCGGCCAAAGGCCTGGAAATGGTTGAGTAGGGAGGCATAGCGCAAAACGTGGCTACCCGGACCGTGTCCCTTGGCCGCCCAGGCGATGATCCAGAGGAAAAGGAGCAGGCCGAAGGTCGAGATGGCGGCCACGATCGGTTGCTCGGTCAGGCTCGATAGGTAAAGTCCCGCGGCAGCGAAGGCCGCCATGACGAGGAAGAGCCCCAAGAGTCCCGAGGCCACAAGTCCCCAGTCGAGATGGGTGCCGAGTTGCAAGGACAGCGGCATGAGAAAAATCAGGAACAGAAGGACGCCCAGGAAAGCCAGGATGCCCAGATATTTCCCGCAGACGAGATCGAGGGTGCTGAGCGGGGCGGCATAGAGCAACTCCAGGGTCTTCTGGCGCCGCTCCTCGCTCACGAGCCGCATCGTGAGGAGCGGAATCACGAGCAGGAGAATCACGATAGCGCTATGGAAGAGTGGCATGACGACGAGCGCCGTCACCCCGGCCCCGTGCCGGTAAAGGGCGAGCCGGGGCATGATTCGGAGGAACAAATCCACCTGGAGCAGAAAGATCCAGCCGAGGATGAGCGTCACGACGGCCAGGATCACCCAGGCCAGGGGGGAGACGAAAAGGGAGCGGAGTTCGCGCTTGACCAGGGCTCGGATCATGAAACGACCTCCGTGGGGGTCGAGGGATCTCCCCTCGTGAGCTCGAGGAAAATCGACTCGAGACTGGTTTCCTCCGCGATGAACCCGAAGGGTGCCCAGCCTTCCCGGACCGCACGGTCGAGAAAACGCTCCGGGAAGTCGCTTGCGGTCTCTTCGGATGGGGCGATCCGGAACCACCCATCGCCGAGCGGGGTGATCCCCCGCGCACCCGTCCGTCCGATGACCTCTTCGGGTGAGGGCGCTTTGCGGAGGCCGATCCGGTAGGACGAGGCCGGAGGGTCGGCTAGGGTCCGGGTGAGAGGCCGCGACCAGGCCAGTCGTCCCTCGTGGATGATGATGACCCGCGTGGCCAGGCTCTGGACCTCGGCCAGGAGATGGCTCGAGAAGACGACGCTGTGGGCCTCGCCAAGGGAGCGGATCAACGCGCGAATCTCCTGGATCTGGGCCGGGTCGAGTCCGACTGTCGGTTCGTCGAGGAGGAGCACCTCCGGATCATGGAGGATGGCCTGGGCGATACCGACCCGTTGCTGGTAACCCTTGGAGAGGTTCCGGATAAGGCGCCGTTCCACACCCATCAGGCCGGTTTTTTCTTGGGCGTTCTTGATCGTGGTCCGGATCCGGGCGCGGGGAACGCCATGGATTTCGGCACAGAAGCGGAGATACTCGGAGACGGTGAGTTCCGGGTGCAGGGGAGGCTGTTCCGGCAGGTAGCCGAGCTTGCGCTTGGCGGACTTGGGATCGTTCAGGAGGTCGATCCCGGCGATCGTGATCCGCCCGGCGCTCGGGGCCAGGGTCCCGGCCAGCATTCTCAGGGTGGTGCTTTTGCCCGCTCCGTTCAGGCCGAGAAAACCCAGGATTTCTCCCCTCTCGAGCGTGAGGTCGAGATCCCGGACGGCCGGACGGCCGCCAAAGGAGCGGGAGAGGTTGTGGGCATCAATCAGGTTTTCGGCCATCGGTGGGGCAGGCTCCCGGGGACTGGGGGTCGGCATAGGGACCCGAATCCGAGGAGGTTGGTTCCGCATCCCGGACCGGTTCTCTATTGCGTATAATGCGATTGATTCTAGCGCATTCCCAGCGAGGCTTCAGCCCTTGAACGCATTTTTGTCCCATGGTCTCCTCGGCTGGCCCCTCTGGGCGTTGATCGGCGTCTGGCTTCTGACCCTCCACCTCACGGTGGTCGCGGTCTCCTTGTACCTACATCGCGACCAGACGCACCGGGCTGTGAAGCTTCACCCGGTTGTCCGCCATCTCTGCCGCTTCTGGCTGTGGCTCACCACCGCAACCGTGACCCGGGAGTGGGTCGCGGTGCACCGGCGTCACCATTCCACGGTGGACCACGAGGGGGATCCGCATAGTCCCCGGCTGTTCGGGCTCCGGACCGTGCTGTTCGGGGGAGTCGGGCTCTACCGCCGGGCGGCAGAGGATTCGGATACTCTCAAAACCTATGGACAGGGAACCCCCGACGACTGGCTCGAACGCTGGGTGTATGCCGGCCCCGTCAATATCATCGGCATTCTCCTCCTCATGGGACTCGAAGTGCTTCTCTTCGGACCACTCGGACTCACGCTCTGGGCAGTCCAGATGATGGGAATCCCGGTTCTCGCGGCTGGCGTGGTCAATGGACTCGGTCATGCGGTGGGATACCGAAACTTCGATACCCCGGATCTCTCTCATAACATCGTGCCTTGGGGACTGGTCTGCGGGGGCGAAGAACTCCACAACAACCATCACGCCTTCCCGGGTTCAGCCCGCTTCAGCCAGCGTCACGGGGAGTTTGATATCGGTTGGTTCTATCTCCGGATTCTTTCTGCCTTGGGTCTTGCCCAGATCGAGCGGCTGGCGGCGACCGACGGGCAGTCGGTGAGCCTCCAGGATCTCATGGCGTATCGGGCCCACCTCATGAGCCGATACCTCAAGGAGGTACTGCGCCCGACGTGGCGCAACGTCCGTCGCGACGGTTTTCGACCAACCCGTCGCTGCCGACGGCTGTTCTGGCTGTCGCCCAAGCTACTGGGTGAGTCGGCCGAGGATCGGGCCACGCTCGACTCTGTCCTGGACAGCCAGCCGGTTTTGCGGACGGTCTACGATTTCCGCGTGCGTCTCGGACATGTGTGGGAAAGTGGGGCCCATGCGGCACAACGTCTGGAAGAATTGCGCGAGTGGCTGAGCCAGGCACGGACGAGCGGAGTGCGCCAGCTCGAGCACTTCTCCGAACGGGTCCACCTCCTCCTCGAGCAACCCGCCAGTCAAATCCTGTCTGAAGCTGCGGGCGGCTGACCGCACGCGCCCGGCCGATCCTCGGGCGGGACCGGGAGCCCGGACGGGACTGGCTTATTTGAGCTTGGTTTCCGTGTAGAGGACGTGCTTCTTGGCCACCGGGTCGAACTTGCGGACTTGGAATTTGTCCGCGTGGAGGCGCTTGTTTTTGGTGGTGACGTAGAAGTGCCCGGTTTCGGCGCTTGAGACCAGCTTGATTTTTTCGCGCATGAACTTGACTCCGGCCTCAGTGGGCTTTGCGGGAGCGGATCCGCGCCAGCGCGGCCTCGATCCCGATACGGTTCACGATCCGGAGCCCATGGTTCGACAGACGCAGGGTCACGTAACGTTTCTCGCTTTCCACCCAGAAACGATGGCTGTGAAGGTTGGGCAGGAAACGGCGGCGTTTCCGGTTGTTGGCATGGGAGACCCGGTTGCCGACGAGCGGCCCTTTGCCGGTCATTTCACAGATTCGGGACATGTCTGGCCAATCCTTTCAGGGATCTCCAATTATAGCGTGACCGGACTTAAAGGATCAAGGACAGGATCGCTCCTGTGCTTTGCCGGACGGCGACCCCGGCGGGGCTCGCGGAGTGGCTCTGCTATGATGGACCGCCGGTCGTGAGTTCCGGGTTCGGCCCACCTCCGGTCCAGAGGATCCATGACTGCGATCGCAAGTGTCACTGCAAATCTCGGCAATGTGCCCTACACGGTACGCCTGACTGACGATCTCGATCACCACTGGCTTGCCGACGAGCCCCCTGACAAGGGGGGAGCGAATCTCGGCCCAACGCCCACCCGCCTTTTGGTCGCGAGTCTGGGTGCCTGCACGGCCATCACGATGAAGATGTATGCGGCACGTAAAGGTTGGCCGCTCGAGGCGGTCGAGATCCGGGTCGATCTTTTGACCTACGTTCCTGTTCCCGAGACTGGAACCTCGATCCGCTGTGAGATTCTCCTCCGGGGTCCGCTCAGCCCGGAACAACGCGACCGTCTCCTGGCTATCGCCGGGGCCTGTCCGGTCCATCGGATCTTCAACGCCCCGATCGGGATCGAGACCCGCCTCGTGGAAAACCTGTCTGGGCTGGAACCCGGGCCGGTCAAGGATCAAGCATGAGGTACGGAGGGGTATAGGGTGACGGACCGATCTCCGGACCCAGCCGTGCGCCCCTTTCGCCTGCTTCTCGGCGTGACGGGCGGCATTGCGGCCTACAAAGGACTGGAACTGGTGAGACGGCTTTGCGATCGGGGTTACGAAGTCCAGGTGGTCATGACCGAGGCGGCGATTCGCTTCGTGGGCCCTGCGAGCTTCCAGGCCCTCTCCGGCCGGCCGGTGCGCACCGATCTCTGGGATGCTGGAGCGGAGGCGGGGATGGGACATATCGAGCTCGCCCGTTGGGCCGATCTCGTTCTCGTGGCACCGGCTTCCGCCCACAGTCTGGCCCGTCTGGCCCACGGTCTCGCGGATGATCTTTTGGGGACTCTCTGTCTCGCCACGCAGGCGCCACTCGCCGTAGCTCCCGCGATGAATCGGGTCATGTGGGAGCATCCTGCAACCCAGGCGAATGTCGCCCTTCTCGCTTCCCGCGGAGTCCGGATCTGGGGACCGGGGGAGGGACTCCAGGCCTGCGGGGAGGAAGGCGAGGGACGACAGCTCGAACCGGATGACCTGGTGGCCCGGATCGAGTCGGTACGCATCGGCCGACGACGATTTCCGCCGGGTGTGCGCGTGCTCCTCACCGCGGGACCCACGCGCGAGCCGATCGATCCTGTCCGTTACCTCACGAACCGCAGTTCCGGCCGGATGGGCTATGCCCTGGCCACGGCCTTTCATGAGGCCGGTGCCCAGGTCACGCTCGTGAGCGGACCCACCGCGCTTCCCGAGCCGAGCGGGATCACCCTTGTCCGGGTCGAGACCAGCCGGGAAATGCTGGAGCGGGTGATGGCCGAGGTCCCGCGTTGCGCTATTTTCTGCGCGGTGGCGGCCGTCGCCGATTTCCGGCCGGTCGAGGTCTCAGCCCGCAAGCGTTCCAAGGAGGCAACCCCCAAACCCCTGCCGCTTGCGCTTACCGACGACATTCTCATGGCGGTCTCGCAGCGGAAGCCCAGGCCCTTTCTGGTCGGCTTCGCCGCCGAAACCCATGATCTCGAAGCCCATGCCCGTAAGAAGCTCGAGCGGAAGGGGCTGGATGTCGTCGTGGCCAATCCGGTCGGTCCCGGTCTCGGTTTCGAATCCGAGGATAACGAGGCCCTCGTGCTTTGGCCGGGGGGAGGGGAGGGACTCGGGAGAATGCCGAAATCGCGGCTCGCCCCTCATCTGGTCGACCTCATTTGCGAACGCTTCACCGCCTGGGCGGAGGAGCGGAGGTGAAGCGCCTCGAACTGCGCATCCTGGATCCCCGGATCGGCAGCCAGTGGCCGCTCCCCGCCTATGCGACCGAGGGTTCTGCGGGGCTTGACCTGCGGGCGCTCCTCAATCAACCCTTAGTCCTCGAAGCCGGCCAGGCCGAACTCGTTCCGACCGGGCTTGCCATCCACATCGGAGACCCCTCCTGGGCTGGCCTCATCCTGCCCCGTTCGGGCAGAGGGCACCGGGATGGACTGGTCCTCGGCAACTTGGTCGGGCTCATCGATTCGGACTACCAGGGCGAACTCAAGATTTCAGCCTGGAACCGGAGCGGCATCCGGCTCCTCATCGAACCCGGAGAACGAATCGCCCAGCTGGTTCTGGTCCCGGTCGCCCGGGTCGCACTCGACGTGGTCGAGAGTTTTGAACTGAGCCGCCGCGGGGAGGGTGGCTTCGGGCATAGCGGAAGCTAGACTGGCTCCTCCTGCCTCGTCCCGTACTGGGCACGGTAACGCGCGAGGCTTTCGTAGGTCGTCTTCCAGCGGGGCTCGTGGCCCAAGTACGCGATGAGGTCGCTGAAAGAGGCGATCGCATGAACCGAGAGTCCCCACCGGATCCGGGTCTCGGTAAGTGCGGAGCAGCTGCCTTCGGTTCCGCATTCCTCGCGGTCGAGCGCCACGATCACCCCAACCGGCCGGGCCGGGGTCGCCTCGAGGAGCGCCATCGATTCGCGGATGGCGGTCCCCGCGGTGATGACATCGTCGATGATCACGACTGGGCCCTTGAGAGGGCCGCCCACGATGCGGCCGCCTTCCCCATGGTCCTTGGCTTCCTTGCGGTTGAAGGCGTAGTTTACGGGCTCCTTCTGCAGTGCGGAGAGGGCGATCGCGGTGGCCACGACGAGCGGAATCCCCTTGTAGGCGGGCCCGAACAGCGTGGAGAGGGGTAGCTTCGCCTCGATCAGGGTTTCGGCGTAAAGCCTTCCCAGTTCAGCGATCTCCTGGCCGCGCCGGATGCGACCCAGATCAAAAAAATAGGGGCTGATCCGCCCACTTTTCAGGGTGAACTCACCAAAAGAGAGGGCGCCGGCACCCAGGGCCAGGTCGAAAAATCGTCGGGCACGCTCTCGCATCGGGATTCCGGAAATCCGGTTTTCGGCCATCCTATCCAACTTCGGGGCTTTTGGGTAGAGGCTTGGCGGGACCGGAACATGCCGCTAGACTGCCTGCATGCGGATTCTCTCCCTCAACGTCAACGGGCTCCGGGCTGCTGCACGCAAGGGACTCTTCGACTGGCTGCCCGAGTCGCGAGCGGATATCGCCTGCTTCCAGGAGACCCGGACCCAGGCCCACCAACGCGACCCCAGACTCTGGGAACGGTCCGGGTATGCCGCGTTTTTTGCCGATGCGAGCCGACCCGGCTATGCCGGGACCGCGATCCTCGCCCGCCACGAGCCGGACGAGATCGAGACGGGTTTTGGGAACCCAGAGTTCGACAGCGAGGGCCGTCTCGTGGGCGCCCGCTGGGGGGGACTCTGGGTGTTCAGCCTATATGTGCCCTCGGGATCCCAGGGTCCCGAGCGCCAGGCCTCAAAGGACCGTTTCCTCATGGTTTTCCCGAAAGTACTCGAGCGCATGGCGAGTCGGGGGGGGACGATCCTCGCCGGCGATTTCAATATCGCCCACCGCGCCATCGATCTCAAAAACGCCCGCGCGAACGAGAAGCACTCTGGTTTTCTGCCGCACGAGCGCGCCTGGATGGATAGGCTTTTTGCCGAGTCGAGTGCTTTCTCCGATGCCTTCCGGAAAATCGATCCAGATCCGGGCCGCTACACCTTCTGGTCCAACCGGGGGCGGGCTTACGAGAAGGACGTGGGTTGGCGCATCGACTACGAGGTCATCACGCGTGATCTCGTCTCATCCGTCCGTTCGGCCGAGATCCTCCGGGCGTTGCGTTTCTCCGATCATGCGCCCCTTGTCATCGACTATGACCTGCCGGGATTTTCGTGACCGGGTCGGCCCCGACCCGGAGACGCTTCGACTGGCGGGCGCTTTTGACGCGCCGGATGCTGGTCGCCCTGCTCATGGGTTTTTCCTCCGGCCTGCCGCTCCTGCTCACGAGCACGCTGCTCCAGGCCTGGCTTACCCGAGAGGGCATCAACCTCGGGGTGATCGGGCTTTTTTCCCTGGTGGGATTGCCCTATACGCTGGAGTTCGTCTGGGCGCCCTTCTTCGACCGTTTTAAACTCCGGATTCTCGGCCGCCGACGCGGCTGGCTACTCATCACCCAGCTCGCACTCACGGTCTCCATCGCCACCATGGCACTGCTCGATCCCCATCGGGATCTTCTGGCCGTGGCCTGTCTGTGCCTCCTGATTGCTTTCTGCTCCGCCTCACAAGACACGGTGATCAATGCCTACCGCCGGGAATCCCTGGCTGACGACGAGCAGGGCTTCGGAGCCTCCCTCTACGTGAATGGTTACCGCGTGGCCATGTTGGTGGTCTCCGGAGGTGGACTCATTCTCGTGCATTTCATCGGCTTCCATGCGGTCTACCTCGTCATGGCGGCCCTCATGTCGGTGGGGCTTTTTACGACGGCCATCGCCCACGAGCCGGCGCTCATCGCTCCGCTCCCGCGCGGGTTCCGCCAGAGCATCATCGAGCCCCTCGCGTCCTATCTCAGGCGACCGGATGCGGTCTGGGTGCTTGTGTTCTTCCTCTTGTACAAGGTGGGGGATCTCGTGGCCTCGAACATGACGATCCCCTTCTATCTCAAGATGGGCTACTCCAACCTCACGATCGGCCTCGTCGTCAAGGCTTTTGGATTCTGGGCGATTGTGGCGGGTGGGCTTTTGGGCGGGGCCCTCATGCTCCGGATCGGGACCTACCGCGCACTTTTCTGGTTCGGGCTGCTCCAGGCGCTCGCTACTGCGAGCTTTGCCCTCCTGACCGTGACCGGCCCCTCGGTCCGGGCACTCGCCTTGGTGATCAGCAGCGAGAACCTGACACTCGGCATGAGCACGGCGGCCTTTGTCGGTTTCATGGCGCTCATGACCGACCGGCGATTCACGGCGACCCAGTTCGCGCTCTTGACGAGCCTCATGGGGGTGCCCCGGGTCATCCTGTCGTCGCCGAGCGGTTACCTGGCGCTCGCCTTGGGTTGGGCTCCCTTTTTCCTGGCCTGTGGGTTCATGGCGGCACCCGGACTCCTGATCCTCCGGCGGTTCCGGCGCTGGCTCGAGACCGGACCCGTCCCTCCGTCCGGTGCCGAAGCAGTGGAGGCTCTGATAGAATAAAGAAGATTCACGATCCGAGAATGTATGCGTTCTCCAACCGGTCCGGAGGGATCCCACCCGGCCAGCCAGATTGAAGACTACCTCGTTTTCGGCGAGTTCGGCGAGGTCAACCCCTCGGTTTCGGATGGATCCACCTTCACCTTTCTCGACCCCGAGAAACTCAAGGCGATCTTTCATGGGCCCGTTCCGGGCTGTCATCTTTACTCTCGTCTCGATAGCCCCTCGACCCAGGTGCTGGCCGGTGCACTCGCCCTCATGGAAGAGATGCCCGCGGCCCATGTCACGGCCTCCGGCATGGCGGCGATTGCCTGCACCCTCTTTAATTTCTGCACACAGGGGACGAACATCGTCTCGGACCGGCTGGTCTACGGGGGGACCTATGCCCTCCTCAAGAACTTCCTGCCGCGTCTCGGGATCAGTACGCACTTCGTCGATTTCACCGACCCCGACCAGGTTCAACAAGCCCTCACCCCAAAGACGCGTGTGCTTTATTGCGAGAGCCTGAGCAATCCGCTTCTCCGGGCCCCCGATCTCAGCCGGATGGCGGAGATCGCGCACAGCAGGGGCGCCCGGCTCGTCGTGGACAACACCTTCGCGCCGCTCCTCTTCACGCCCCGACGGCAGGGAGCGGATGTGGTCATTCACAGTTTGACCAAGTTCATCAACGGGATGAGCGACTGTGTGGCCGGCGTGATCACCGCCGACGAGTCCGTGATCCGCGAGCTTTCGGATGCCTCGAATGGAGCCAGCATGTTGCTCGGCCCGACACTCGACAGCGCGCGGGCGGCTTCCATCTACAAGAATCTCCATACCCTGCCGGTGCGTCTCCTCCAGCACGGGAAAAACGCACAGGCCTTGGCTGAACGATTGGCGACGATGGGTATCCGGGTCTCCTACCCGGGGCTCCCGGACTATCCCGACCGGGCGGTCTGGAAACGGCAGGCGGATTCCCGCCTGGGTCATGGCGGGATGATGACGATCGATCTCGGGGAGGAAAATCGGGCCCAGCGATTCATGTTGGCCCTGCAGGCCCGTCGCGTGGGTCTCCTCGCGGTCAGCCTCGGTTATTACCGGACGCTCTTTAGCCCGCCCGGATCGAGCACCTCCTCGGAAATCCCGGAGGAAGAGCGGGCCGCGACCGGGCTCGGCCCCGGGCTCGTCCGTTTTTCAGTGGGCCTCGATTTTGATCTCGAGCGAACCTGGACACGCTTTGAAGCCTCGCTTCGGGAAGCGAGGGAGGGCGTTTCCTGAAGGCTCCCGTCCATCGGGTGGACGGGATTTATTCCACGATCGGATGCACGGGTTTGGCCCCTTTTTTCTGGCGCAGGAGGAAGACCAGGGGAACCATAGCGAGCGAGATCACCCCCATGATCTTGAAGTCATCGATGTAGGCCAGCATGCTCGACTGCTGAAGCAGGTTCCGGTAGAGAAAGCCCATCGCCTCCCCGGTGGTGGATCCGCCGGTCTGGATCCCGTGTGCGAATACGCTGTGCGATTTCGCGAGGAAGGCCTGCAGGTTCGGATTGAAGGAATTGATGTGCCGGACGAGCACGCTCTGGTGGAACTGGGCCTGTCGAATGAGGATGGTTGTCGCGATGGAGATGCCGAAACTGCCGCCGATGTTCCGCGACATGTTGATGATGGCCGAGGCATTGCTGGATTTTTCAACAGGGATGCTGGAGAAAGCCACGGTATTGATGGGAATGAACAAAAAAGCCATCCCCGAGCCCTGGAGAACCCGGATCCACATGAGGGTTCGGAAGTTGGTTTGGGTATCGAGACCCGTCATGGTAAACATGGCGATGGCGAGGATCATGAAACCCAGGCCCACGAGCCAGCGGGCATCCAGCCGTCCAGTGAGCTGGCCGACGAGCGGCATGAGCAGCAGGATGACGAGTCCCCCGGGAGACAGCATGAGACCGGCTTGGACCGCGGTGTAGCCCATGAGCGACTGGACGTAGAGCGGCAACAAAACCGTGGTTCCGAGCAGCACGAAACCCAGCATGAACATGAGGAGGTTCGCCGCGGCGAAGGAAGGGTTCCGGAAAAGCTGGAGATCGACGATCGGGTCGTTCCGGGTCCACTCCCAGACGATGAAGCCGATCAAGGTGAGGACCGCGACCGCCGTCATCGACAAAATGAGCCAGGAACTGAACCAGTCGTTCTGCTGTCCCCGGTCGAGCACCACCTGCAGGCTGCCCAGGCCCAGGGCAATCAGGCTGAAGCCGATGTAGTCGAGCCGGAAACCATTTTTCCGGCGGAGACTCCGCGTTTCAGCAAAATGCGGCGGGTCGCGGACCAGGGACTGGATGAGTGGAAGGATCAAAAAACCGATCGGGACGTTGATCAAAAAGACCCAGCGCCAACTCATGTGGTCGGTGATCCATCCGCCCAGGGTGGGCCCGATGGCCGGCGCGAAAACCACGGCCATCCCGTAAAGCGCGAACGCCATCCCCCGCTTCTCGGGCGGCGCCGCATCGGAGAGGATTGCCTGGGCATTGGGCTGAAGCCCGCCACCGACCAGACCCTGGATGGCTCTAAAAAAGATCAGGGATCCCAGGGTGGGAGCGAGTCCGCTCAGGAGGGAGGCGATGCTGAAGGCGCCCACGCTCGCCATGAAGTAGCGTTTGCGGCCGAAGGTGGCGGCCAGCCATCCGCTGAGGGGGAGGATGATCGCGTTGGTGACGGTATAGGAGGTGAGGACCCAGGTCGCCTGGCTCTTTGAGGCGGAGAGACTGCCCGCGATATGGAGAAGCGAGACATTGGCGATCGAGAGGTCGAGCACCTCCATGAAGGCGGCCATGGCCACGACGGGGGCAATGGCCCAGAACTTCACCGGCCGGGATGCGGCCGGGTTCAGGTTTTCGGCCGTGAGGGCAGGGGCGTCTTCCACTGGCGGCTCTCGGGATGTTGAACCGGAGTCCGGGGCCGCCATTTGGGAACGGTGGGCCAGGGGGCCGGTCCAAGGAAGCCCGGATAGTAGCGGATTAATGAAAGAGAGGCAACCTGTCAGGTCAAACGATGGACCCATCGGATCCCCGTTGCCGGGAGCGGTTCCGCCTCGTTCATCCAGTGACATGAAAACAGAGAAAACCCGCTATCCGGAACCAACCCCAGGTGGTCAACTCCCATCTCCTCACGTGTCAGCCAGCGTCGGGGATCCGTTGTGCGCGTACCACAGCCCCACATGGTGAGACTCCCTTGGGTGGCTGGAGTTGGGCGTGTGCAAGAAGCAGGGAAGCTGCTAACATTGAGAGGAAAATCAGGCGAAGGGTATTTCTTGCGGTCACTTCGTGTGACGCAACCGCCCTCCGAGATCTTCCACGATATGCAGGAGTCTGCCCATGCGAGTGCGTGCTGCTT
>JAJYFY010000006.1 GCA_021785265.1 Pseudomonadota bacterium | reverse complement strand
ATCGCCGCCGTCAACGTCGTCTTCCCATGATCCACATGACCGATCGTCCCCACATTAATGTGCGGCTTCGTCCGCTCAAACTTCCCCTTCGACATGTGACTCTACCTCTCGTTGATCGTGAACCCAGTGGTCAGGCCACCGGGAGGATCGTTGGCACCCGGCCGGAACCTGGAGCCCATAACCGGAGTTGAACCGGTGACCTCTTCCTTACCAAGGAAGTGCTCTACCAGCTGAGCTATATGGGCTCGCCCATCTGCGCAAGCTGGAGCGGGTGATGGGAATCGAACCCACATCATCAGCTTGGAAGGCTGAGGTTCTACCATTGAACTACACCCGCCTCCCCCCTTCCACGGATCTGGTGGAGGGGGTAGGATTCGAACCTACGAAGGCATAAGCCAGCAGATTTACAGTCTGCCCCCGTTGGCCGCTTGGGTACCCCTCCGGCTTCGGCTGCGAAAGCCTGATATTGTCTCTCAAAATGCGTTTCTTCGTCAAGAAGCATGCGGATGATCTTTTTCTACCCCAACCGGCCGAATGCGGGATGGGATCTATATTTTCCGTTTAAAAACAACTACTTAATAGATATTCAGAAGAACAGGCCATATCCCTCCACCGCACGGTAGCATTTTGTTTGCGGTCGTCTTGGGGTGCTGATGATCGTATCGGATTGCCGTGCTTTCGATGGCGGATCCGTACGACACAACCCAGGCATCGTAAAAAACCCGATCACACGCGACTGGCCTGTCTCATGGAGCCGCACACCGCATCGACAACACGATGCGTGGCCACTCGGAAACCGGGTGAAGCTTCTCAACCTGATCCACTGCTACGGATCGCATCTACTCACGCCGGCTGTGGAACAGTCATTTCCGGGCGCGCCCAAACGGGCCCAAACCCAACTCTGAGACCAACATGGCGAGGAGAAGCAGGGCCGCTCCAATCACTGCGGGTCCGGTCAACGGGTCATGGTTTAGCCAGTGGCCGAAGAGTGCGGCGAAGAACGGTTCGGTCACGAGGATGACGGCCGTGCGCGCGGCCGACAAGCGTTGCTGGACCCGGGTTTGTACATAGAATGCAAAGGCCGAAGCCACAACACCCGTCACGAGCAGGGACAGAACCAGCATCCCGCTGAGGGGGTCCTGCCAACGCGATCCGGACGGGAGAAGCAGGCTGAGCCAGAAGGTCATGGCCGCCATCTGGGAAAAGGTGAGCGCACCGGTGCGGCAACTTGGTCCCAGGCGCGAAAGGAGCGCGATCTGCAATCCGAAACAGAAGGCACCGGCGATCGTGAGGAGGCTGCCTGCCGTGAGGTGGAAATTCCACCCCCCCAGAAGAAATCCCAGCCCGGCCATGCTGAGCACGATGGCCATGACATTTCGGCGACCCAAGCGTACCCGGTAGAGAACCGCCGCCCAAATCGGTGCAAAAACCACAAACAGTCCGGTCAGGAACCCACTCTCGGTGACCGTGATGCGCTCGAGCCCCCAGGTCTGGAACAGATAACCCAGAGCCAGTGTGCCACCCAGGCCCAGGCCGACACGCCATTCGTGGATCCGGGTTTCGCGGAACGCCCAGGGGGCGAGCGCCAAGGCCGCGACCGCAAAGCGCAACACCAGGAATTCGACTACTCCGATACGCGCTACCGCGTCCTGCACCACGACGAAGGTATAGCCCCAGATCACGGTCATGGCGAGGAGCCAGGCCGCCGGCGCCCGGTCGATAAGCGGCTTGAGCCTCACACCCTGGCCGCGTCCGGCGGGGCGATCACGACCCCCGCACCATTCAGTGCCTCAAAGACGCGCCGGGCGAGGCGGGGAGCTTCGATACCATCTCCATGAAGTCCGATCGTCGCCACCGCGCGGGCATCTCCTGCTTGATGCAAGGCCAGCGCCACGGCTTGGCGGCCGGCCTCGTCCGGATCCCGGATGAGCGCATCGGGTTCGGTTCGCGGGACTAACCGGCCATCGGGCCGATAGCGGCGATCGGCAAACCCCTCGGCAACGACTCGCAAACCCCGCCGTCGCACCTGATCCGACAGGATGCTCGGGTCAGGGCAATAGATGAAAAGGGCAGGATCAATCGCTGCGATGGCTTCCACCACAGGCTCGGCATAGACCCCGTCACCGGCAGCCTGGTGATAGAGAGCCCCATGCAGTTTCACATGATGGAGAGCGAGTCCCTCGCCATGAGCCAGTGCCTGAAGTGCGCCCAGCTGGTGGAGCACGATCGCGTAAGTCTCGTCTGGGGAAAAGAGCAGAGGACGGCGGCCAAACCCCGCGAGATCGGGCCAACCGGGATGGGCTCCCGGTGCCACTCCCCGGGCTTTGACCCAGCGCAACGTGCGCACCGCCGTCAGTGGATCGCCCGCATGGGCACCTGTGGCAATATTCGCGGAACTGACCCAAGGCAGTACCGCCTCGTCATCGCCCATCCGCCACGCACCGAAACTCTCGCCGAGGTCGGCGTTGAGATCGATCGTCCGCAATGATCCAGTCTCCGGTTTCTCACGCATGCAACGCCGCTCCACGAAAACTATCCCGCTCCCCGGAACCGAGCCCGACCCCGAGGCGCGCCAGACTTCGACGCCACTCCCGACGAGCCTGAAGGGCTGTCTGCTCGTCAACCTCGCGGAATTCCACCTTCACTCCGGGCCGGCATTGTGCCAAAGTCCCGACGTCCGTACCGATGATCTCGGCCAGACGCGGGTAGCCGCCCTGTGTCGGATGATCCGCCATGAGGACAATCGGTGCTCCATCGGGCGGAATCTGGATCGATCCGAACGTCACCGGTTCAGAGTCTATCTCAAGAGGCCGATCCGGATGGAGAGGGGGGCCAGAGAGGCGGTAACCCATGCGATCGGAGTTTTTCGTGACGAGGTAGTGAGCGGCCAGAAAGCGCTGGCGGATCTCTGGCGGAAAGGCACTCCAGTGGCTTCCTGGCAGGATCCTCAGGACCGGTGCCTGGGTCACAGAGGGGGCCCTCAACTGAGGCGAGAGCTGACCCAAGATGCGAAACCCGGCCCGACCGGAATACGCCACCGGCCGACCTGGGGTTGCACCCAGCGTCATTCGGTCACCCGACCGAAGCACCCGACCTTCCATCCCCCCCCATCCCGCGCGGAGGTCGGTCCCGAATCCACCAAGCACCGGGGTTAGCCGGCAACCTCCTGACAGGGCCAGGTATCTCCAACGACCAGTCTCAAGCTCCGCCTCAATCCTGATCGTGAATGACTGCGACGGATTGGTTTCGATGCGTGCCCAGAACGGCACAGGATGGTCATCCAGGCGGACCGGGACCGCGGGACCCGCGAGAGCCAGTCCGGTTACCATCTCGCAACGCAAGGCCAGTCGGCTGGATCCGTCGAGCTCGAACAGCACCCCCTCCCCCGGGTTGCCAGCGAGAAGGTTGGCCAACTCAGCAGCATGGGGATCCATGGCTCCCCCGACCCCCACACCAACGCGTTGGAGCCCATGGCGACCTCCGTCTTGAAGGGTTACACATCCCCGGGCTTCAGTCACGAAAACCCGCCCCGACTCCAGCCCTCCGCTTCGTGTCATCTGGACCACGGCTCCGGGTGGAAACGGACCTGGTCCCCGATCGCAAAACAGGCCGGGGGAGATCGGGCGGAGTCGAAACAAACCCACTCCGTGCGGCCAATCACAGACCACCCACCCGGACTCTCGCGCGGGTAGATCCCGCACAGGCGGTTGGCGATGGCAACGGAGCCGGCAGCAACACGGAGCCGGGGCGTGGTCCGTCTCGGCACGGCCAATGCCTCTGGCAACCCCGCTAGATAGGGAAATCCCGGGGCAAAACCCACCAGAAGTACTTCGTAGACGGCTCCGGCATGCAACGCAATCCACTGGTCCGGATCCAAACGGGCCGCGTGCGCGGCACCCGCGAGATCGGGGCCGTAGTCTCCACCATATACGACCGGCACCACGAAAGACCGGATCTGCAGTTCGGGATTTTCCGGCAAGACCTCCCAAATCGAGGCCAGGGTACCGACCCACGCCGCGCGGCTCAGGCGGTCCGGATCAAACTGAACCGCAAGCGAACGGAGGCCCGGCACCCATTCCACGAAACCCGGCGGCGGATTCCGATCGAGCGCTTCCCCCAACGCCCGGATCCGTCTCGACAGTCGCGGGGCGGGTTCCTGCGACCAGCGCATGAGGAGACCACACTCGCCAAGCGGAAGGTATTCGAGGGATCCCGCCGCCGCGGCCATGCCGGCACCTGAACCCATCCCGAAGCCAGCCTAGAGTCGGCTCGCACCGACCACGAAGAGCACCATGGCAAAGGCAGCGAACATTCCATGCAGGAAGACAATCACGCCCGGCGCACGGTAGCCCGCGAGCTGGAGCCCAGCCAGTGTCAAGCCACCCAGGAAGGCCATGGCGAAAAACAGCGCGGCATCGTCGAGGAGAAGATCCGGCCGGGGTAGCCCAGAGAGCCAGACGATGAGGACGATCGTGGCCATGGTGGCCAGTGTGGCATGCAGAATGCCCCAACCGATGCGCGGCATTCGACCCCGGAGCAGATGAAATGCCATTCCCACTCCGAGGAGGAGCGCCCCGCCGAAACCCACTCCCTCCACCCAGAACCAGATCGGTTCGGCCTTCATCGACTTTCCAAAAGATGCCTTGGATTCGACCCACCCTGTTGCCTCCCTCCGGCACGACCCGGCACCCCCTTCCCGTTCCGGACATCCCCGTTTTTCCTCCCAAACTCCTCGCAAAGAATGGCTTGAGCCCATTTGGACCGGGCCCATGCCGGAACGATGCCAAGGCTCACGCTCCCTTCTCCAGACCCATGACTTGGCGGAGCCCCTCTCGGGCCCTTTCCTTGGCCCCTTCCTGATCACCGAGCTCCTCGAGAAGATTGGAAAGCGCGAGCGCGACCTCAGGATCCGCCCGAACCGACAGGCTGCGCTCAAAATGGGCGCGGGCGCGGCCCCGCTGACCCCGGGACTCGCACAGGAGTCCAAGCACATAGTGGAGCCCGGCACTTTCCGGATAGTGCGCAGCCCAAGGCTCGGCCACAACTAGGAGATTGACCGCACCGGCACCTGCGGCCAGTCGGCCGAGACGCATGATCCGCTCCTCGCTCCAGACCTGTGGTAAAGATTCAGCCAACTGCTCGACGGCAGCACGGGCAGCGCCGATCGTGGCCAAGGTTTCCACCACCGCATCCACCACCTCTGGTTGGCGGCGTTGTCCGGACTTGAGTTCCCGGAAAATCCGGAGCACCCCAGCCGCCCCACCGGGATGGGCGGCCTCGCGGATGCGGCCAATGACCAGCTTTTGTTCCAAGGCCATCCGTTCCCCTTCCCTCAGGATTTTTTCCTGCCTGAGCTTTGACCAGAGGGCTTCGAGCCCACGCCAGTCCCCCAGTGCCTCCAGGGAACGGGCTAGAAGACGCAGTCGTTGCGGGTTCGCGGAATCCTGCGTTGCGAGCTGCTCAAGGATCGTCCGCGCCTTCCCGGCCTGACCTCGCGCCAGCTGCAGTTCCGCCTTTGTCAGTTCAACTGCGAACGTGGCCTCGGGCGTGCTCTCCGCTGCCTGACGGAGATACTGGTCACGCCGCTCGTCGGCCCCATTGAGCTGGGCGGCCCGCGCCGCCCACAGATAGTTGACCAAAGGCACCTCACTCATCCGGGCAAAGCGGACGAGCCGCTTCTCCGCCCGCATCCAGCGGCCTTCCGCCAGCTCGATCACACCACGGACCAGCTGCCGGCGACCAATCCGCCATCGCAAGGAAAACGGATCCCGCACGTTGCGGCTGAACCAGCCGAATCCAGACAGAAAAGTGGTTAGCAGCAACAGGAATCCATAGAACAGCATCATCATCAGAAGCAGCATGACAAGTGACAGCTCGATTTCCCGGTGCCCGATCCGGATGGCCACCCAACCCCCGGGAAACAGCCCGCTCAAAACCCAAAGGAGCAGGACACCCGCCGTAAGGCCCCACAGTGACCACAGCAGCTTCATGGGGAAGCCCGGACCGGGGCCACCACAGGGATCTGGACAGCGCGTAATGCGGCAAGGAGCGGTGCCCAATGGAGGGGAAGAGGGGGATGCTGGATCGCCGACAGTTCGTCCAGGCCGTTCGTCACCACCGGATCACGGGACTCATAGTGGCGCAGGATGAAGCGATGGAGAAGCACAAGATCCGCCTGATATTGCTCCCGGCGTCCACTGAACCAGTTTATCCGGGCCAAGGCGAGGTCCAAGGCGAGCCGCAGACGGAGACGGGCGGCCTCCCGAGAGCCTGGTGGAGGTGGAACGCGTTCCGGCAGAGTCCGTATTCTGACCAAACTCCCGAACAAGCGGGTGATCCACCCGCCGATTCTCGCCCAGAACCCGTGAACAACGGCCGGGCGCCGGATCCGTGGTGGGGGGGGGTGGGGCAGCATGAGCGGCCAATGCGGAGAAGCGAGTGCCAGCGCCGCGAGGACAGATCCCGGGTGAGGCCCATGCATCTGGGAGAGGTGATCGAGCCTCTGGATGTCAGCCGTGAGCAGTCGGCGCAACGGCAGGAGCCGGGCAGATGGCCAAGGGGCCAAAAGATCATGTACTGTCACGAGCAAGCCTCGTACCCAATGCGTCTCCGGCTCCAGGGATGCAAGGCGGGCCCCCACATGGAGAAGCAGACTCGCCCCTTGGAGCGCGACCTGCTCGCGGTCCGATGCGACACGACCCTCCAGGGCTCCAAGGCGTTGTTCCAGTGCGAACTCACGCGTGCGCTCCCGGTCGAGTCGGGCCTTGAGACGCAACCACTCGACGCGGGGCACCATCTGTCGGGACAACTTTTCGAGCCTGCCGTTGATCTGGCCGATGGACATCCCGATCCGTCCGGTCTCCCGCCGGGTGGCACGACCCTCCCGCCACGTCCAGAAGGCACCCGCCAGGGCGGCCAGAGCAACAACCAAAACGATCCCATACGCAATCGCGGACACTATCCGGCGCCGGAACCGGATGGTTTCCGGAGGGCCCATGCCGGTATCCGTCTTAGTCACGGACCAGATCCACCGCACCGTCGAGGCAGTTCGTACATGTCAGGATTCCTCCTCGGGCCCTGTCCACCAATCGAGGAGCGTCCGGAGCAGACTCTCATCGCCCGGACCAGTCGCGATGAGCGGCTGGCGCACGAAACCCAAAACCCGGGCCAGTTCAACCACCCGGCTGCCGGCGGTCAACAGAAGCAGGTGACGGAGCCGGACCGCACCCTCATCAGACAGGCCCTCGATCAGGGCAAGGAGGGTCTGCGCGCTCGTCACTGTCACGACATCGAGGTCACCCTCGAACAGTTTTTCCTCGAGTTCACCCGCGGTCGGGCGCCGCACCCGCTCGTAGATCTCAAGGGTTTCCACATCGGCCCCACGCGAGGCCAGCTGGCTCGCCAGCCAGTCCCGACCTCCCCGTCCACGGAGGACGAGAAACTTGTGCCCGCGAACGGACTTGAAATTCGGCGAGTCCACCAAAGCTTCGCTGCCAAAGCCCTCATTCGGCACATAGACCTGTCGGGCACCCAATTCATGGAGACGACGGGCCGTCCCCTCTCCCACCGCCGCCAGTTTGGCCCGGCGCGGCCAGCGCTGACCCAGTGCGTTGAAGCCATGCTCCACCGCATTCGGGCTCACAAAGATCAGCCAGTCATAACGGTTGGGGTGAGGGACCGCCGGCGTGGCCGTCGTCTTGAACAACGGACGAATGGTGAAGATCGGGTGGGCACAGACACGCCCTCCCAGGTTCTCAATGCGTTGCGCAAGTGCGTCGTTCTGGCCCTCCGGTCGGGTCAAAAGTACACCCAGCCCCGCTAGGGGCTTGGGTTCAGGGCGTCGTCGCAAAGTAGTTTCGGATACCTTGTTCATGGAACCTCTGGGCTAGCTGACTTCCAAGCAACTGGGGATCATGGCCGGACAGGGACTCCCGGTGGATCCGACGGCCATCCACAGAACCAGCAAACGCGAGCAGGCGAATCGTTCCATCGTCCCGGCATCCTGCCCAAGCCCCCACCGGTGCCGAGCAATCGACGCCGAGCTCGCGGCCGAATGCCCGCTCCGCCGCAGTACTCCGGGCACAGTCCGGATCGTGCAGTGCCCGCAACAGTTCCCCGTGACGGGAGGACGGGATCCTGCATTCCACGGCGATTGCACCCTGGCCGATGGCCGGCACATGGGCTTCCGGATCAAGGGCCTGCCCGGTCGGTTGGAGCCCCAGCCGTTCGATTCCAGCCCGGGCCAGAACGACGGCCTCGCAGAGGCCCTGCCCAATCAGGTCGATCCTCGAATTCACGCTTCCACGTGCCGGGACGACGCGCAGATCCGGTCGCTGGGCCAGGATCTGACTTTGACGACGCAGGCTCGAGGTGCCGACACAGGAACCGGCCGGCAGCTGGTCCAGCCCTTCGGCACCCACTAGGTAGTCCCGGGGATCAGCCCGGGGCAGCACCGCCACGATCTCGAACCCGGGGTCAAGGTCCACCGGCACATCTTTCAGGGAATGAACCGCCGCATCGGCCCGTCCCTCCTGCAGCGCTTCCTCGAGCGCACTGATGAAAAGTCCCTTGCCCCCGATGGGTGCGAGCGAACGGTCGTTCACCTCATCACCCCGGGTGGTAAGCGCCACGATCTCAACCTCGATGGTAGAGTCGATCTGGCGCAGCCGATCCGCGACTTCCCGGGTCTGGATCAGGGCCAAGGGCGAGCGTCGGCTCGCAAGTCTCAGGATCATCCGCCAATTGGAACACAGGCAGGGGGCCGATCTCAATCCGGGGCCAGAATTTTGCGCCGCAGGGCCGGGGCCAGGCGCCGACTGACCGGAATCCGCGCCGGATAGCCCACCAACTCGATAAAACGGTCGCCGGACGGTTCATGCACCAGGCGGTGGATCCGGTCGTGGGCCACCAGGAAGCGCCGGTGGACCCTCACGAAACGATCCGCGAACTCCGTTTCGAGGGCGGCCAGAGGTTCGTTCAAGAGGAGCTGGCCCTGGGCGTGGACAGCCCGGACGTACTTGTCCTGGGCCTCGAAATAGAGCACCATCCCGACCGCCACCATCCGGAGTTCGCCACTGGACCGGGAAACAATCCAGCGCCGCCTCGCCCCGTCGGGGGTGAGCGACACCCGGGGCCACCCACGCTGGATCCGTTCCATCGTCATCGACAGTTGCTCTGGGCGGATGGGCTTCACGAGATAGCCCACAGCCCCGACC
This sequence comes from Pseudomonadota bacterium, assembly GCA_021785265.1. Classification (GTDB taxonomy): domain Bacteria; phylum Pseudomonadota; class Gammaproteobacteria; order JAKAQQ01; family JAKAQQ01; genus JAJZIH01. The sequence continues at coordinate 34,798 of JAJYFY010000006.1, read as the reverse complement.
TCGAAGGCTTGGATCGCGAAGCGGTCGTAGGCCGTCGTGAAAATGACACGCGGCGCCTCGACACCCAAAGCGGCCAGATGTCTCACCACCTCGATGCCATCAATCCCAGGCATCCGGATATCGAGAAAAACCAAATCGACTGGCCGACCCTGCAGCAGGAGCAGGGCTTCACGACCGTCACAGGCCTCGATAATTTCCACGCCCGGCAGGACCATCTCAAGCAGCTGCCGGAGACGCACCCGCGCCAGGGCTTCGTCATCCGCGACGAGAACTTCCGTCACGAACCGGCGGCCCGTCCCCGTCCGGGCACATAGGGCAGATGCAAGCGGACCCGGAACTGGCCGTCGTCACCGAACTCGACCCGGACCGGATCCAACGTGTCGGGGAATGCCAGCGACAGCCGACTTTTCAGGATATCGAGCCCGAGGCCATGCCCCCGGCTCGTTCGGCTCTCTCCAGATCTCGGATTACTGATCACGAGTTCCATATGACCTCCCGACAACTGTCCCGTAATTTCGATGCGCCCGCCACCCGCCATCCCCTCAATCCCATGATAAACCGCATTTTCCACGATGGGCTGGAGAAGGAGGCGGGGCACTTCCGCATCAGTCGGCAGGGCCTGGGTTTTCCAGGCGACTTCAAGCCGGTCACCGAGCCGGATCTGCTCTAGAGCCAGGTAGCGTCGAGCCCAGTCGAGTTCCTGCCCCAGTGTCGAACGGGATGAGGGCTCCTTGAGCACAGCGCGGAACAGGTCGGACAGGTCGAGCAGCGCTTGTTCGGCTGCATCCGGTGCCACCCGGACCAGGGCCACGATGGAGTTCAGCGTGTTAAACAGGAAGTGGGGGCGCAGGCGCGACTCCAGGGCCTCGAGACGGACCTCCGCCTCGGCCCGGACCTGACTTTTCCAGCGCCCCAGTACATAAAGATGGCGGAGAACCAACAGGTCGATAATGGCGGCAGCCAGCGTACTGCGCCAGAGGAAACCCCGGAGCGGCTCCGCGGGGAGTGGCCACAGCGCCTCGACCCCCCAGCCGATACCGATCGCGGTCGCCAGCAGGAGTGCGTAGGACAAAAGCAGGGCGGCGGGCTGTGGAAGGGGCGGGGCCCAGCGTCGAAGCCCGCAGAGTAGCCCGGCACCCGTCAGGGTGATCCACTGCACATAAAGCGAGATCCATCCCCAGCCGACCCAGAATGCACCCAGCCATTCCGACTGGACCAGCGTGAGGACCAGGGCGACGAACTCGGCCATGAGGATCAGGCTCAGCGTCGAGGTCCCCGAACAGATTTCGGGCAGGAAACTCCAAGACGCTTGGCCGGCAGGGGCCTGCTTGGCCTCTTTGTGCGCGTCGGCCTCAGGCGGGGTTCTGGTTCTCGAAGAGGGCACGCTTGAGCTCGAATAGGGCCGACAGGTCTTGATCCATACACGCCGGCAGGCGACCGTAATGGTGGAGGGTCATTTCCACAAGGGGGAGTTGCACCCCGTGACGTGCGGCCATATCACGGCAGATGCAGAGGTCTTTGGCATGAAGCGCCATCTTGAACCCGAGAGGGTAGTGCCGCTCCGCCATGCGCGGGCCTCGATGGGCGAGAAACCAGCTTGCCGCCGCCCCGTGGGACAACGCGGCAATCAGTTCCGGGAGCTGCAGCTTTTCGGAGATGGCGAAAGCCAATGCCTCGGAGACCGCCTGATTGATGCCTGCCAGCATCAGCTGGTTGACCGCTTTGGCCGCCTGTCCCTGGCCGGTCGGCCCCAGGTGGGTAATCCGGGACCCGAGGGACGCGAGGAGTGGCCGGGCGCGCTCGACAACCTCCGCATCGCCCCCCACAAAGAGAGTCAACGTGCCCGCTGCCGCACCCTCGGTACCACCGGAAACCGGGCAGTCGAGGAAGGAGACCTCTCCGGCCCGGAGCCGCATCGCTGCAGTCCGCGCTGTCTCCGGGGCTGTCGTGGAACAGTCGATCACGATCTGGCCCGAAGTGAGCTGGGGGAGGAGTTGGTCCACGATCTCCAGCACATCGGTATCCCGGCTCACGCACAGGATGACGATCGGCGCGGCACGAGCGGCCTCGGCCAGAGTGCCGAAGATCCGGGCCCCTTGTTCCCGACCCCAACGCTCGGCACGAGCCGGACTGCGATTCCAAGCCCCGGCGAGACGGCCGGCTCGTGCGAGCGTGGCAGCCATGGGCCCACCCATGGCGCCCAGTCCGATGAAGCTGGCTTGGTGGGGTGTCCCGGGTTTCGTCATGGTGGCAGATCTCCCGTCAGGTAAGTCGAGCCCTCGAGAATATGTAAAAGTTCCGCCATGAGGCTCCGGGCAGTTTGCTCCGGACAGGCGGCATGGGCCAACTTGTCGGCAACCCGCCGCTCGATTTCGGACACCTCAAGGTGAACATGGCCCAAGAGATCACGGGCTGAGTCTCCTCGGTGCCGAGATGTAACCCGAAACCCGCTCTCGCTCGACTCGATGACGGCTGAATCCGTGCTTCCGAACAGATTGTGCATGTCTCCGAGAATTTCCTGGTAGGCACCGAGCAGAAAAAACCCAAGCCAGGGGAGTGACTGTCCACTGGCCGCGGGGACCGGAAGGCTCGGCATCAGGCAGTCGGAGCCGACGTACTGATCAATCCGGCCATCGGAATCACAGGTGAGGTCATAGAGCCGGACCCGGCGGATAAAAGGTCGATTGTGTCCCGTGAGCGGCACAATCGGAAAGACTTGGTCGAGCGCCCAGATGTCGGGCATGGACTGGAAAATCGAGAGGTTGCAGAATATCTTTCCGGCCAGGCGTTCCTCAAGCTCGGCGTGAAGATCGGGTGCCCCGGCATGCACAGAGTGCGCCCAGCGCCGCTCCACCTGGCGCAGGATCAGCTGGAACAGGCGTTCGGCCTCGGCGCGGCCCTCCAGCCCGATCTGTCCGCGACTGAAACGGGCATGCACCTCGGCCAGCCAGTACACGGCTTCCTGATAGGCCTCCTGCGGTGACTGCGCCGCTTCTTGCTCGTAAAGTGACCACAACTCGCCGAGCGCCCAGTCCGGTTGGGCTGACCGGGTCGGCAGAGCCTCGGTTGAGGGTGGTTCGGTTTCGACGACATCCGTGACCAGGAGCGCGTGGTGGGCACTCAGGGCACGACCCGACTCCGACAGGAGATCGGGTTCCTGACAACCTGCCGCCTGGGCCGCCTCCTTGAACGTACGTACGATCACCTCGGCATACTGTCCGATCGAGTAGTTCATCGAACAATCACCGCGCGAACGGGTCCCATCGTAATCCACCGCCAGTCCGCCCCCGACATCCACCGTACCCAGCGCGATACCGCGCCCCCTGAGCTCGGTCCAGATGCGCCCGGCCTCCCGCAGCGCCTCCTGGATATCGCGCAGGTTGGCGATCTGCGAACCCATGTGAAAGTGCAGAAGCTCGAGCGTTCCCCTAAGATCCGACTGTTCGAGCCGGTCGACCGTCTCGATGAGTTCCGGAATAGTAAATCCGAATTTGGACTTGGCGCCGCCCGTATTCTGCCATTTGCCCCCGGCAATGCTGGATAAGCGCACTCGGATACCGAGTCGCGGAGTGATGCCGAGGACGCGGGACTCCTCGAGAATGTGACCGAGTTCCGTCGGTTTCTCGAGCACGAGATAGACCCGGTGCCCGAGTTGAGACGCGAGAAGGGCAAGACGAACGTAATCCCGGTCCTTGTACCCGTTGGCCACAATGGTTCCCATCCGTGGGGCCAGGGCCAGGGCCATGACGAGCTCCGGCTTGCTGCCGGCCTCGAGCCCGATGCCGGAACCGGCTGTCTCGACCAACGCCTCGACCACAGCCCGCTCCTGGTTCACTTTGATCGGATAAATCGGAAGATACTGCCCGGTGTAGCGCTCCCGGTCGCGTGCCCGCGCAAAAGCCAGTGTGAGCTCTGCCAATCGCTGCCGTAGGATTTCCGGGAAGCGCAACAGGATGGGGAATCGGTGCCCCATGGCCAAAAGCTGCTCCGTGATTCCGGCCAGATCGAGCGTTCGGTCTCCATGGCGGTCGGGGCGTACGATACAATGGCCTTTCGCATCGATATCGAAGAAGCCCTCTCCCCAACGAGGCAGACCATAGCGGGATCGTGCTGGCGCACCCGCAGGCGTTGACAGGGGAAGATCTGGGGCAGGTGATTCAACCGGCATGACAGTCCGCTTTTCGGCAGGCGAAGGTACCCATATGATGGATGATTCCCAATGGTTTGTGGAACCGGCCCCTGGAGCCGGGTATTCAATCGGGCTCAGGATCCGCAAGCGGCTCGAACGTATCGAGAGTCCCTACCAGACGATCGAGATTTTCGAAACGGATGATTTCGGCCGTCTCATGGCGATCGATGGCTGTATCATGCTGACCGAGCGGGATCACTTCATCTACCATGAGATGCTGGTTCATCCGGCGCTTCTCACCCATCCTCGACCGGGACGGGTCGTGATCGTGGGGGGAGGGGATTGCGGCACCCTGACCGAGGTGCTCAAGCACCCTGAGGTCGAGTCCGCGGTCCAGGTCGAAATCGATCAGGCCGTCACGGCTCTCGCCCGACGTCATTTCCCGGAACTGGCTCGCGCGGGAGACGATCCACGTGCCGACCTTCACTATGAGGATGCCCTGCGCTGGATTGAGCGGGCTCCACCGGCCAGCATCGATGTTCTTTGCATCGACAGCACCGATCCTGTCGGTCCGGCCAAGGGGCTTTTTGAAACCGAGTTTTACACGACCTGTCGGAGCCGCCTCAAAGCGGACGGGATCCTTGCGCTGCAGAGCGAGTCCCCTTTCCTCTACCCGGATCTCGTGAAACAGATTCACGGACGACTCGCCGAGGCCGGCTTCCGGGAGCGCCTGCTTCTTCCCTTCTCCCAGCCCACCTACCCCTCCGGAGTCTGGTCAGTCAGCCTCGCATCCTCAACCACTCCGCTCGGCACCTTCCGTTCACCGGTCTCCCTCATCCCGTCACCCCGCTACTATTCAACCGGATTGCACCGTGGCCTGATCGGTGGCCTGCCCGAGCTGTACCAGCGGCTTCTTTGACCTTAACCTGAGGCCGGTGAAGCCTTCTTACAGAAGAGTTGCATACGGGCCCGCGCATTGTTTTTGTACTGGACCAGATTCTCTCCACTGAGATACTGGCTCTTACCGTTCGGCTGAACGAGCTGGAGCCGGCGAACCGGTTCGAGGTGTTGGTACCGCTTCCGGGCCACCTGGCAAAACACTTGCGCTTGGGCCGGTGTCAAACCGGGCACCTTGCGGGCCTGGGGTGCGGGCTTGCCTTTTTTCCCAACTGGCATCTTGACGGAGGCCTTCGGGGTGTTGCCGCGGCCAAAACCCGAAGGCGCCGCGAGCTCGACTCGGTGGTAACTCAGGCCGACCGGTGGCACATCCGAGTAGTGGACGGTGCCATGAGGTCCAACCCAGCGGTAAACTCCATGGGCTTGAACCCCAGCTGACACCAGAACCACCGCCCCGACACCGATCACGGCCAGAACGAGTTTCCGCCTCATCTCATGACAACGCCTCGACATCGGTCTCCCCCGTCCGGATTCGCACAACCCGGTCCAGTTCCTGCACGAAAATCTTGCCATCCCCGATTTTACCGGTTTGGGCGGCGTGCGCAATAGCAGAGAGTGCGGGCTCCAGAAGCTCATCGACAACCGCAAGCTCTATTTTTATTTTTGGAAGAAAATCAACTATATATTCAGCCCCTCGATAAAGTTCGGTATGCCCCTTCTGGCGCCCGAAGCCCTTGACCTCGGTCACGGTCAGCCCCTCGATTCCCACGGCATTGAGGGCCTCCCGTACCGCATCGAGCTTGAATGGCTTGATGATGGCCATGATCATCTTCATGGAGCGCCTCTCCGAGCCTCGGGGCCGGTTTCGATTGCGTTAAACTATATACTCTTCCCGTTTCCCAACCGACAGGACCGGAGTACGAAGATGGCTACGCTCTCAGACTCGCTCGACTCGGTGTTGTGTAAGATCCGGCAGTCACTTCCCGACGATCTCGAGGACCTCGGTCGGGACCTCAGGAAAAACCTGAAGGCCCGCGTCAACGGCGCTTTGAATCGTCTGGACCTGGTGACACGCGACGAGTTTGAGGCCCAACGTGAGTTGGCCACGCGGCTTTCGGAACGTATCGAGGCGCTCACCGCCCGGCTCGAGGCGCTCGGCGGTCTCGAAAAATCCGGGTCTGGGGAACCTCCCCGTAAGACTTCCCGCCACTGATCCAGAGAAGACGACTCCTCAAGGGTCAGGGCTTGGGTGGCGCCAGAGGATGCCGGGCAAGCACCCAGCGGGCTAAGGTTTCGGCTTGGGCCAAGGTCAGGTTGGGGTGAGCCGGCATGGCAATCCCACCTGTCCAAGGATTCCAGTAGCCGGTGCCACCCGCAATGATCTTGTGGGCGAGTTTTACGGTGGCTGCCGCAACCTGTGCACGGAACCGATAAGCCACCCAGGCATAGGCCGGCCCCACCACCTTACTGTCGATGGCGTGACAGGCGAAACAGCCCTGGGCTGTCATGAAATGTTTGATCTCGGCCGGTGTCTTGAGAGCAGGGCCCTTGACGGTTGCCGTCATGGGCGCCGTGGCGGGTACACCCGGCTGGGATTTTGATTCGAGGCGGACTTGGCCCACCGGCCGCAACCGCATGTAGGCCTGCCGCTCGGCCAAACGGGAACCCCCAAAACTTTCATCACGCGACTGGATGGCGAGACCATTCGCTAGAAAGATCAGGACAACCGAAACGACCAGCAGCGCCAGCAGGAAGATGGAGAAAGTCTGAATGAACTTGCGATCTTGAAGATCCATGCCGGGCTCCACGGAAACAGGTAAGGGATCGTCGGCAATTATACGGGCAAGCCCGTTGCCGCTGCCCGCTTCCGGCCCGGTACCAGTCTTCCAGATCACCCCTGAGACCGGGTGGGAATCCGGATAGCTGGGGCTTTATAGTATCCTCGCCATTTCTGCCCCATGATCAAATGCATGCAGATCCCGGAAATCCTTCTTGTCGAATCGGAACACCGGCCAGGCAGCTTGGGCCGCATCCTCACTGCAATCGGTGAGTGTGGCGTTGTGATTGACCACCTGACCGCCGTCCGCCGCCATCAGGATCGGACCGTCTGGGAGATCACGATCGAGATCGATGAGGAAACCGGGCGGCAGGTCACCGAACGGCTGGCGACCTTGCCGAACGCCCGTCTCGTCGGCAAATCGGACCGCGTCTTCGATCGTCACCGGGGCGGCAAGATTGAGATGGTGGCCAAGGTTCCGCTCGACTCGCTCCAGCAGTTGCGCGACCTCTACACCCCGGGAGTGGCCCGCGTTTGTCTGGCCATCCGGGACAATCCTGAAAAGATCCGGGAGTGGACCAACTACGGCAATAGCGTCGGCATCGTTACAAATGGAACAGCCATCCTGGGACTGGGCGCGATCGGGGCTCAGGCCGGGCTGCCTGTAATGGAAGGAAAATCCATGATCTACAGCCGAATGGTCGGTCTCTCGGGAATCCCGGTCCTGCTCCGCGAAACCGATCCGGAAAAAATCGTGGACACCATACTGGCCATCGAAGGGAGTTTTGCCGCGATCCATCTCGAAGACATCGCGGCACCAGCCTGTTTCACCGTGACCCGGGCCCTCGAACAGGCGCTCGAGAAGCCCATCCTCCATGATGACCAGGACGGAACCGCCGTGGTCACGCTGGCAGCCCTTCTCTCGGCCGTTCGCAAGACCGGGACCAACCTTCATGCGGCGGTCGTGGGCCAGGTGGGGCTTGGTGCGGCAGGAATCGGGATCGCCCGGCTCATTCGTGACTTCGGCGTGCGTGACCTGATTGGAACGGACCTCCGGCCCGAGGCCCGCATCGAATTCGAGCATCTGGGCGGAACCCTCGTCACCCTGGAAAAACTCATGCACGATGCATCGATCGTGATCGCCACCACCGGGGTCAAAGATCTCATTGATCCCACCTCCATCCAGTCCGGCCAGATCATTTTCGCACTGTCCAATCCCGAGCCGGAAATCTCAGCCCGGCGTGCGCTTGAAGCGGGAGCGGCCTTTGCCACCGATGGACGCAGTGTCAACAACGCCCTGGGTTTCCCTGGCCTCTTCCGGGGCGCTCTCGATGCCCGGGCCCGAAGGTTCACACGGGAGATGCTGCTGGCGGCCTCCTACCGCATGGCTGAACTCGCATCTGACGGGGAGATTCTGCCGGATGTCCTCGACCCCGCGACACATGCGGCCGTGGCCCAGGCGGTCAGCCAGGCCGCCAATCGGAAAGCTCCTTGACATAAGTCAAAACACCATCCTCGAAAACCGTTTAGCATGTTGAGACCGGATGGCCCAGTTCCTTGGAGGTCACCCATGAAATGCCTCGTCATTGGATCCGCCCTCATCTTCTTCCTGTTCTGTTTTGGGGAAACGGCCTCCGCTGCAACCCCACCGACACCTGTCCCTCCCCCCTCCCGCGTGCTCACCAGCTGCTACATGTGCCACAGCACCCACGGTAGCGACCCGCGTTTTGGCTTCATCCCCCGTCTTGCCCACCAGAGCGAGGTCTACATCGAGGAGCAGCTCAAGGCCTTTCGCGACGGCAGCCGCTCGGATCCGCCGGGCGTGATGTACATGTGGCCGGTGAGCGAGGCGCTCAGCAACCGGGAAATCGTGGCGGTGGCCCGCTGGTATGCTTCCCAGCCGGCCCCGAAGCCCCATCTGGGTGGACGGCTCAGTGCGGCCGGCAAGGTCATCTTTCACCAAGGGATCCTGAAGCAGGATGTTCCGGCCTGCATGAGTTGCCATGGGCCCGATGCTGCCGGAAGCGGCATCTATCCCCGGCTCGCGGGGCAGAACGTGGAATACCTGGAAGAGCAGCTGCGGTTCTTCAAAAGCGGTGTTCGCCATGACAAGAACGCCGACATCATGCACATGATCGCCATCCACCTGACGGACCGCCAGATCCGGGCAGTCGCCGAATATCTCACCACCCTCTGAGTGAAATCCCCGAACCCGGCCGGATCCCGGTCCCCCCACCTGAGAGAGTCTCATGAACACGCGAGCCACCCCCTCCAGACATCATCCCGGGCGCAGTCTCGTCCTGGCTGCGTTTCTGGCTCTCGCGACCCTCACCGCTCCCCGTCCGGCCCATGCCATCCCGAGCTTCGCCCGGCAGACGGGCTGGTCCTGCTCGGTTTGCCACACGATGTTCCCGCAACTCACCCCGATCGGCCGACTGTTCAAGCTGGGGGGGTATACCACGTCCAATCTGGCCGGCATGCAGCAGCTCCGGCAGAAGCTTCGGCGGATGGCTCCCCTGGCACTGGATCGGGACCCGCCACTGTCCATCTTCATCCAGGCCTCGGATTCGTTCATCCAGGGGGGGGGGGCCAACCAGTTCGGATCGGGCGGAACCACGGGTCAGGGTTCCGTCGAGTTTCCTGAACAGGTGAGTCTCTTCTATGCGGGACGGATCGCGAGCCACATCGGCGCGTTTTTCCACCTCACCTATACGCATACCGGCGCTTTCGGTCAGGATGATTCCGACATCCGTTGGGCCGAACACCAAGCCGGGCCGGACGGCAGCACCCTCATCTACGGCATCGACATCAACAACACACCGACCGAACCGGATCCGTGGAATTCAGTACCCGACTGGGACTGGCCTTTCTACTCCTCCAACTACTCGCCACTCCGGGATATCCCGGCACCCTACATCGTCCAGGCCAGTGGTGCCAGTGAACCGGTTGCCGGACTGGGCGGATATCTGGCCTATCTGTTCGGCCAGGGCCAGGACCACTGGCTTTATCTTGAGGCCGATCTCTACCGGTCTGCTGTCGGCATCGGCGCCGGCACGAACCAGGTCTACGGTCCCTATAGCTTCGGCCCGATCCAGAACATTGCTCCCTACCTCCGGATCGCCTTCGAACAGAACTATGCAGCCTGGAACTGGGAGGTGGGCGCCCTCGGCATGGATACCAACGTCTACCCGACGACTGTCGCCTCCGGGGCAAGCGATCGTCTTCTCGACTACGGGCTCGACAGCCAGATCCAGTATCTGGGACTGACCGGCAATCAGATCTGGACGGCGCATGTGAGCTGGATCGGCGAAAACCAGTACTGGGAACCGGTTCCGTCACTCAGCTTCAAGCCCAACGCAGAAGACACCCTCGAGACGGTCAGGGTCAACGGCCAGTACCTGCTCCGGCATCGCTATGGTGCCGGCCTGGGCTATTTCTGGGTCTGGGGCAATCCGGATCCCGCCCTCTATGGGCCCGCGACCGGCAATCCTGCAGGCCTTGTGAGCGCCAATGGCAGTCCGGACACCAACGGGTTCCTCCTCGAACTGGACTACCTCGAGGCCCAGAACGTGGAGCTTTCACTCCAATACACTGACTTCAACCGCTACCTCGGAGCGAGCTCGAACTACAACGGCCAGGGCCGGAATGCGAGCAGCAACAACTTCCTCTCCTTCCTCATGTGGCTCTCTTTCTAGATCCATCAGTCGCCTGGCTGGACAGGGAATTGGCTTCGATCCGTGGATCCTGGGCAAACGGACTTCCGGTGTTTCCCAATCGCGGAATGAAAATCGCGATTTATTGCTACCATGCTCAGCAGGCCTCAGGATATTTCCGATTTGTATACCAGCGGCACTACCGGTCCGGAATCCTCACTCGCCACGATTCCCTTTGAGGCCCGGGCCGACAGTGGGTTCAGTCGCTGGCTTCTGCAATCCCGGAGCACCGTAGCGGTCAGCACCTACCAGGCGGGGGTTCTGGCCTTTTTTTCGTGGAACGGAACGCAAATCTCCGTTTTCCTGCGTCGCTTTGAAAAAGTCATGGGACTTGATTGGGATGGGGGCCGTCTCGTGGTCGCGACCCGCCATGCACTCGTGATTCATGCCAACGCCCCGGTACTGGCCCGACGGTTCCGTGAACACGGTCAGTACGATGCCCTTTATCTCCCCCGGGCGAGCTACCACTACCCGGATCTCCATGTGCATGACGTGGGCCTCGTGCCTGACTCGGTCTGGATGGTCAACACGCGTTTCAACTGCCTTTCCTATCCGAGCGACCGGATGACCTTCGAACCCCGTTGGTTCCCCCCTTTCATCACGGATCTCGTCCCGGAGGATCGCTGTCACCTGAACGGATTGGCCATGCGGGATGGCAAGCCGGCATTCGTCACCGCGCTGGCTGAAACGAACACTGCCGGGGGCTGGCGTGATCATAAAGCAAGGGGGGGGGTTGTGATCGAGGTCGAATCACGGGAAGTCGTGGCTCGTGAGCTGTCCATGCCGCACTCTCCACGCTGGTATGAGGGCGCACTCTATGTGCTGAACTCCGGTTCAGGTGAACTCCTCCGGATCAACCCCCGGGATGGATCTCGGGAAGTCATCTGCCGCTTGACGGGATACCTCCGAGGGCTCAGCTTTCACGGTCCCCATGCGCTGGTCGGTCTGTGCCAAGCACGGGAGACCGCTCTTTTCGGAGGCATGCCGGTTACCGAAACCGGAGAACGCCTCTTGTGTGGAATTGCGCTCGTGGATCTCCGTACCGGCCGCCCCTCGGGTTTCCTGGAGATCACCTCGGGCTGCAGTGAACTGTTCGACCTCAGGGTACTCCAGGGAGAGGTTCGGCCCGCCATCGTTCACATCGACAGTCCCGATGCGAAAGAGGCGATTGCGTTAGCCGAATGCCATTACTGGTTGCGCCCGGAAAACGTCATCAAGGATTGATCCGGAAAACCCGGGACAAAGTCGCGACCCTGTGACCCGCTCCCGTATAATCCTGACGGGTCGGAGGGAGAGATCCCGTGAATCCTGAATACGCCAGAGTTCGCAGTCAGCGAAGACGGAAGGACGCACCTCAGCACCGGGATGGATCCCATCTGTCCGGGGGCAACCGGACCGAAGACACGCGATGAGGCTCTCCCGCCGTCTGCGGCGAGCCGGGAAAGCCATCCTGACCCACCCCACCCTGGTGGCCACAGGCCGGCGGCTTGGACTGTATGCACGGCTGACCCGCCTGAACCGCCCGATCGGTGCCCTGCTCCTGCTCTGGCCCACGCTCTGGTCGCTCTGGCTCGCGGGCCGGGGACATCCCCCGGCCCGCCTGTTTTTCATCTTCGTAGCCGGAGTCTGGCTGACCCGCAGTGCCGGATGCGCCATCAACGACTTTGCCGACCGCCACTTCGACGGAGGGGTACCGAGAACACAGAACCGACCCCTTGCCCAGAAAAGCCTGCACCCCTGGGAAGCCTGGCTCGTGGCACTCCTCCTCGGAATCCCGTCCGCATTTCTCCTAGCCCTACTGCCAACCCTTGATCGCTGGCTCGCGCTCATCGGCGTGGCCCTCATGGTGAGCTACCCCTTCTTGAAACGGTGGATATCCCTTCCCCAGCCTTATCTTGGCCTCGCCTTCGGATGGGGGATTCCCATGGCCTGGGTGGCAGTCGGCCGACAGCTGGACGCCACGGTCGCATTGCTATTCGTGGCCAACATCCTCTGGGCCACGGTCTACGACACTTTTTATGCCATGGCGGATCGGCCCTGGGATCGCAAGATCGGGATCCGCTCGACGGCCATCCTGTTCGGCGAATACGATCGGCTCGTCGTATTTCTGCTCCAGGTGCTTCTCTTGCTCGGCTTGTATCTCCTCGGCCGCGATCTGCAAATGAGCTGGATCTACGATACCGGTCTCGGGGCTGCAGGATGTTTCGCGATTTACGAGCAGGCGCTCGCCTGGAAACGGAGTCCGGAAGGCTGCTTCCGTGCTTTTCTCAACAACAACTGGTTTGGCGCTGCAGTCTTCGCCGGCATCGTCCTCAACTACACGCTTGTCCACTGACTCACGCTGCCGGAAACGCGTTTCGGCATGTTAAGATCTCAGGTGGGGGAGAGGTACCGAAGCGGTCATAACGGCGCCGACTCGAAATCGGATGGGCGGCAACGCCACGTGGGTTCGAATCCCACCCTCTCCGCCATTCGAAAAACGTCCCCCTCTCTCGGCAAAAATCCCAAGCGGAACCCATCCGCAGGCCTCCCCGAAAGTCATGGTCTCGCCAGAGGCGATGGGGTGACCCGCTTCAGTGTCGGATGTTGATGGGAGGTCGCCCCCGAATGAGGCCCGGGTTCCAGTCCACGGGTTTCTCGGGTGCGGGAGCCGGAGCCGTCTCCACCGATTCGGGACATGCGGAGGACATCATGCATGGGGCAAAAGCCCCATATCCATACCCTCCGAATCCATAACCATATCCATAGCCTCCATAGCCATAGGGATAACCAAATGGCCCATAACCGGACGTCCGGCTGTAGAACACCGAGGCCGAAAGCTCGATATGCCGGTTAATCCAGTAGTTCCCCTGGGTGTAGAAATACCACTGGTTCATGCCGGGATATCCGAATCCTGGCGTATTGTAGGATTGCCCGTTCAGGTAGCCCGCACTCACGATCACACTGCCCCGGTCGTTACCGACCGCAAAACCCACGTTATAGCCCTGGGTCACCCCCCCCCAATGGCCCGGGGTTTCATAGACCCCGAGGAAGGCGCTTGCCGTAGCCGTAGACCAGGTCTGTCTGGTGATGACGTTGATCACCCCGCCCCCGGAGGAATCGCCCGGAGCGCCCGGCGGATCCGCTGCAGGCGGGAGAATCTCGACCTTGGAGATGGTCGAGGCCGGGATCAAGAGACTTGAGCCCACGGGAGTTCCGGAATCCGCGAGCCAGCGGTGACCATTGACAAGAATCAGAGGGCGCGGCTGCTCTCCTGTCATGTGGCGCAGCACAGAGGCTGCCTGCCTGGTCTGTGCCCCATACTCGGAAATCGATTCGAGGAGGTGGCCCCGCGCGATATTGCCGCGCAGCCGGAGTTCTCCCGGGCTCAGAACAATGAGAGATGGAGTCGTATGCCTCCCCGGGAGAGTGGCATGGGGATCCAGTCCAGCCGGTGATCCGGAATCCGGACGGGGCTGCGCCAGGGCGGGGACTGAGAGGAGGCAGGTGGCCAGTACAGCGGCCAGAAAGCGGACTTGCCCTTGATGCATGCCTGAATGCCTGTTCATTCCGGTAGACCTCCCATGCGAACGCTGGGACTTCCGCCAAAGACGGGCGGATCCATTATTTTCTACGCCAGTTCGACCGAACTGTCAAGAAGGAAAGGGCCATCTTGTACCGTACCGAGAAATGGCCCTGTCTGACCCGCTCTGGTACAAACCGTTAAACTATGCCCGTTCCGGGTGCGCCCGTAGCTCAGTTGGATAGAGTACAGCCCTCCGAAGGCTGGGGTCACAGGTTCGAATCCTGTCGGGCGCGCCATCTCGAAATCTTGCCGTTCGAAGTGAACTAACACCTTGAAGCTAAAGTAAAAAGCTTGGGTTCTAAACCCCTGTTTTTTTCGTGTACGCCAGACGGTCCGCGAAAGCCAGCTTGAGGACCGTGCGCTTATCCTCGATGCGGTCAGAAGTTCATAGCTGCCAAGGACTTGCGAGGAACTCGATTGTGGTTCTAACTGTGTCGTCGAAGCTGCGAACCGGTCGCCCGGTCCTGATGATCTTTACGGCCAGAACTATCTTGCGATCCTCCAGCGCCTTGATGCGCGTCTCGTAGGCGGCGATGACGGACGGCACAGTCGCGCTCGACGCAAGGCGATGGTCCCAAAGGTCTTTGAACAGCTCGCGGGCGGCCTTGAATAGAGTCGCGAAAGGCTGCATGGTGTGCAGCAGTTGCTCGAACTCCTCCTCAATCACGTTGCGGCGGATCGACTTCCCGCAGGACTCGCAGCCACGCTTGGGGCGCAGGTAGTAGGGGTGATGGTTGTTCCGTCCCTTTGACCAGTACGCAGTCAGAGGCGTCTCGCAGTCGCCGCAGAAGTCGGCACCGGCCAAGGGTAAGTCAGCGCTCAAGTTTGAGGTTTGGTGCGCGTGCATTACTGGAGTGCGGGCGGTAAATTGGATAGCGTAAGCCGATCATAGTTCAAGCACGGACCGGTTGGCTGTTGATGGATCGATTCGGATTTATTCCTCCAATTCACTCGGGGTCAGATAGTCGATCCCCGAGTGTAAGCGTTTCTCGTTATACACTTCCTCGATGAAGCTGGGCCAGTTTTCCAGGACATCGACATCCGTCTCGTCGTTCGCGAGATACCCCTCTTCCTGCTGCAGCGTCTTCATGAAGCTCTCCACGAAGGCATGGTGGTACGGGTTGCCCTTGGCGGAGTTGGAGATGGCCATTTTGTGTTCATTCAGCAACACCACATAGTCGTGACCCAGATACTGCACGCCCCTGTCCGAATGATGGAGGCAACCGGCCGGCGTTGCGCAATGGCCTGCCGGAGCGCCGCCAGGGCGAGTTCTGCGTCGCCATGTTTCGAGATCGCCCAACCGATCACTTGGCGCGAAAACAGGTCGAGAATCACCGCCAGATACACGAAGCCGTTCGCGATGCGGATATACGTGAAATCGGCGCCCCAGGCCTGGTTCACGTCCGTCAAACGTCTTCCCGGCAGCAGATTCGGATAAACCCGGTGTGAATGGTTGGAGTCGGTCGTGTGCACAATGGAGCGAGAATTGCCGCATAATCCGCCGGATCCGCCGCTCGCCCACCCACCGCCCGCACCGTCGCAGGCACACCTGTACCGTGCGGTAGCTGGCGCTGGGAAAGTCCATTTGGACCGCTTCGATGGCGTCACGCAGTTCGGCGTCCTCGCGCTCACGGAATCCGCGCGGAGTAGTACGTCGAAGGCGAGAGCTCGATCATTTGGCACGCCCTTTGGACCGAGCCCGCAAGATGCGCGGAAGCTGGACTCCGGAGCGCTGGAGGCGATTCGAGTCCGAGCGGTGCAGCAAGTACAAGCGGACGAAAGTCCGGAAGAGGTTATTCGGGGGTTGGTTATTCCCGCCGATGTATCTACAGCTGGTTGGCGGTGTACCGAACGAGTGGCTGAGATGCCTTCAAGGCTAGGAAGATACCAGGTCGGCCGAAGAAGCGCTCGGCTCGGTATTTGCAGTGGGTGTGTCGGACGGTGACCGGGAAGAATCCGCTGCAGCCGGGCTTTTCGTTCGCACTGTGGACGTGCCGGATGATCCAGAATCTAATCCGCAAGTGCTGCGGTGTACGTTTGAGCTTGGCATCGGTCGAGCAATGGCTGAAGCGCGAGTATCCGCGGATCCGTGCGCTGGCGATACGGGAGAAAGCCGAGACATTCTTCGCGGACGAGTCCGAGGTACGGTCAGATTTTCACAATCGCCGCACCTGAGCGGTGCGCGGTGGGCCTCCGATCGTGCGGGTCACGGGGCAGCGATCCAGTCTGAACAGGATCTCGGCGGTAAGCCAACGGGGGGCGTTACGCTTCATGATCGTCAAAGGCGGGATCGGCGTCGGGTGTTCGTCGAACTCCTCAAACGACTGATGTGCGGTCAACGACGCCTGGTGTTCCTGATCGTCGATGGTCACCCCGAACATCGGGCCACGTGCGGTATGCGAATGAGTGACCGGCGCGAACTTCGCTTGCACCGATTTCGCCGGCCCGTCGAACCGAACCCATGAACCGCCGAGTGCGTGGCCCGTGCGGCCAATCTCAGCCGGACCATCCTGTAAGAATAGGGTGTCCCTGCCGACTAAATGTCTGAGTAACGTCAATAACGTTCAACACGAGGAGCATACTGCTATGTCCATGATGTGCTCGAAAACCGCGTGCACTGCCAAGCAAGGTATGTGTATCCATGAAAAGATGATGGTGGCTATGGTGATCGTGATCGTTGCAGGCGCCCTGGGTCACTGGGTGTTCCACTGGTTCTAGGCGTATTTTGCATCGACCTCTTCATCAGAAGCTTCGGGGGGCGCGCCCTATGGCACACGCAAAGGTTGCAATTGTAATTCTTGCGGGCACCGACACGCATGAGAGTCTCGCGCGGGTCGTCAATGCCCTGGAAGCGGTTAAGGAATTCAGCGAGGGTGGGGATGACGTACGGCTCGTTTTTGATGGAGCCGGCGTAGCGTGGGTCCCTGAGCTTCTGATGCCAGAACACAAACTGCACAAACTCTACGCAGCGGTGGAAGACAGGGTCGCCGGGGTGTGTGACTACTGCGCGAACGCATTTGGCGTGCATGCCGCGGTAAAGTCCAGCGGCACCCCGCTCAGTGCCGATTTCGACGGACACCCCAGCTTCAGACAGCTGATCGCAAGCGGATATCAAGTGATCACCTTTTAGCGGCTGCTGGAAACCGTCTGTCGTGCCATTCCATTCCCCTTGGGAATGATGCGGGGACAGGCTGAATTAAGGAACAAGGTCTGCAATCAATGTGAAAACCGTTAGGAGGACTCATGGGAAGTATGGATTCGGCTGGACGCCAGACCCGGGGCCGGCCGAGCCGTAGCCCGGCGGCAGCTGCAGCATCACGATGTCCGAAAAGAGACCCGGTTGCACGGACCGGTAGGCATAGGGCTTGTGCGGTGCTCCCTGGTGCAGCAATCTGCGGCAGGCTTGCTCATCGAGCACCGAACCTACGCCGCCCGCGGGTGGCCGCGACCCAGGCGTCGAAGCGATCGCGTGACACCGCGTGGGTGTTGAAATGCATCTGCGGAAACCCGTTGCCATTGATCATGGCGGATTCGCCGCGATAGACGCCGCGATGGCTCACCCCCAGATAGAGGTGTCGGCGATGCCGCTCAGGCAGTAGATCATGGTGCCGAGCTGCGGGATCCAGAAGACGTTCCACACGGTCGCCGAGGTCAGGGAGAGGTGCAGCGGCACACCGGTGGGAACCCTGAGTCTGTTCGCTCGCGATTCCGAGCTTGGGATAGATGAAGAGCCACTTCCAATCCATCAACACCACTTGGATGTTAAAGGGGGGATCCGGGGAAAGCAGGGGCTTAGCCGGGTCGAGATCGTGAGAGCCGATCCAGGCGATGCCGCCGAGGAAGATGACGGCTAGGGAAATTCTGAACAACCGTCCAATTCCGATGCCATGCGCGATGACTGCGGTGTGATGACAGTTATCTACCCAGCGTGGTAACTGTCACGCTGCCGTAGTGCACCTGCTGGAGTTGGGCATTGAGATCAACGTCATCCGCACCTGGCTCGGGCACGTCAGCCTCGACACCACCAACCGCTATGCCGAGTTGACGCTCCGCACCAAAGCTGAGGCGCTTCGCGTTTGCGAGCTGGCTTTAGGATCTTCGGCGGCAGCCCCCACTCATATAGTCTGGAAGAACGACAAAGCCCTCTTTGAATGGCTCACCGTGTTCTGGTCCATGTGCAGCATGCCCACCGGGCTTATAATCACAACTGGCCCGTGGTGAATCCCATGCGCATCCACATTCTCGGTATCTGTGGCACCTTCATGGCGGGAGTGGCGCAGCTGGCCTCGGCCCTCAACCACGAGGTGTCCGGATCCGATCGCCAGTACGTCTCGCCCATGAGTGGGCAACTCGACCGGGCGGGGGTGCGGCTTTGTCCTGTGGGCTACCGGCCCGAGAACCTCGATCCCGCACCGGACCTCGTCCTGGTCGGCAATGCACTGGTTCGGGGCAATCCCGAACTCGAGGCCGTCCTGGACCGTCGCCTGCCTTACGAATCGGGACCCGCCTGGCTCGGTCAGACCGTGCTGCGTTCGCATCGCGTCATCGCCGTGGCCGGGACCCACGGCAAGACCACGACGAGCGCCCTCATCGCCTACCTCCTGGATCAGGCGGGAGCCGACCCGGGTTTTCTCATAGGCGGGGTACCGCTTGATTTCCCGGTCTCGGCCCGGCTTGGATGTGGTCGCTGGTTCGTGATCGAAGCCGACGAATACGACACCGCCTTTTTCGACAGGCGACCGAAGTTTCTTCACTACCGACCCTGGATCACGGTGCTGAACAACCTGGAGTTCGATCATGCCGATCTCTATCCGGATCTGGAAAGCCTGGAGGCGGTTTTCCATGAGCTCGTCCGGAGTCTCCCCACAGCCGGTCACCTCATCGTGAATGGAGGGGATCCGGCATTGGCCCGGGTCCTGGCCCGCGAGTGCCATACGCCCCTCACGCGTTGCCTCACCGGTCCCGGAGCCTGGCAGGTCGAGGTGCTGGATGAGGCCGCCGCGAGCTTCCGGGTGATTTATCCCAACGGGGAGGTGGGTCCCGTTCGCTGGAAGCTCCGCGGAAGCCACAATCTCGCGAACGCCGTCTCCGCCCTGGCTGCGGCCGGGGCCGCGGGCATCGATCCTGCCCGGCTGACTCCGGCCCTCGAGCATTTCCGGGGAGTGAAGCGCCGACTCGAGGTCGTCGCCGAAGGAGGCGGAATCCGGGTCTACGATGACTTTGCCCATCATCCGACCGCCATCGCCGCCACGCTCGGGGCTCTTCGCGCGGAGCAGACCGCCGGCCGTCTCATCACCGTGTTCGAGCCCCGCTCGAACAGCATGAAGCGCGGAGTCTATGCGGACACCCTGGCGGCAGCGTTTGGAGCCACGGATGTGCTTTATGCCTACGATCCGGGACTCGACTGGAAAATCGGTGACGTGCTTGGATCCTCGGCCCGGATCTTCCACGAGCCCCGCGAGATTCTCGGGGCGCTGCGGAAGGAGATCCGCCCGGGAGACCAGGTCGTGTTCCTGAGCAACGGAGATTTCGCGGGGAGCCGGGAGGAGCTCTTCTCCGGACTGCGGACTTTCCTGGCCGATCGCTCCTGGCCCTGATCCCTCCGACCCGTGCTTTCCCCGCTTTCGATGTCCCTCGCCGAATGGTTTTTCCCCCCGCATACGATCTGGCCCTGGTGGATGGCCCTGCTCACCGGCCTGGTCTGGTGGTGGTACCAGCGGGGTGTCCGGACGCTCGCGTCCCACATCCACCCGGTTCCTGCCGCGCGCCGGTTCTGGACCCGGACAGGGATCCTCATCGGTTTCCTGGCCGTGATCCCGCCGATCGATTCGGTGGCAGATTCCCTCTATGTCGTGCACATGTTTCAGCATTTCCTGCTCGAGATGGTGGCACCCTTCTGTCTCGCGCTCGGTGCCCCGCTTGCCCCCTTGATTGCAGGCCTTCCTCAAACGCTCCGTCACCGCCTCCTCGTCCCCCTCACCCGCAATCGTCCGCTCCAGAGGCTCTATCGGGCCTGGATCCACCCTCTGGGAGCGGCCTTGATGTTCGCCGGCGTCTGCGGTTTCTGGCTCCTCCCGGGTCCCTTCACGGCCACCGTGCTTTCCGGAACCACCGACGACCTCTGCCATGCGACCCTGCTCATTGTTGGATTGTTCTTCTGGTGGATGGTCTTGGATCCGAGAACCCGCCGGCCGCGCGACTACCTGGTCCATTTCATCGTCCTCATGGTGCTCATGAATTTCTTCATCGTGATCGCGGCCTATATCACGATGACGGCGCACAACCTCTATCCGGTCTACGACCTGACGAGCCGCAGCTGGGGCTTGCCGGAGCGGGTTGATCAGCAGTTAGGCGGACTTCTACTCTGGATTCCGGGATCGCTGGTTCATGTGCTCGGGGCGCTCATCATCTTTCACCGCTGGATCCATGACGATGCCCGACGCCGGTCGGGTGGAGGAGTGGCCGGCCCTCTTCCCGCCCCCGTCAGCGTTTCGGATGGCGCGATTCGATGAGGAGGATCGGCTGGTGGCCGATCCGGCGTGACCAAAGCCGGAAGCCCGTCTGGCCGGCCAAGGATCGGGCGAGGCGGACGAGACCCCTTCCTTGGCTGCCTTGGTTGCGGGGCAGTGCAATCAGGGCCAGGTGTTCCCGTGTCTTGAAGGGACTCATCTGCCCGAGCCACAGGGTCTGTCCTCCCGGTTCCAGGATGTAGGAACTCCGCCACAGTCTCAGGACCCATTCCGTCTCGCGCGACGGGTTGTGACCTGTCGTCTGGAGCAGGGCCAGGGCCGGGAAGCGTCCATGATGAAGGGTGGGAAACAGGGGAAGCCGGTTCACGGGAGGACGGGTCATGAGCCAGGACAGGGCGTTCTTCGGGGTCAGGCGGGGAGGCGCCGTCCAGCCGGCGGTTTCGAGAGCACGACTCAGGGGTTTGAGCGGTCCCTCGTATTCGACGTTGAAATCAGTGGGCCAGCGCCGGGCGAAGGATTCGCGGTTCCCGAACCCCGGCCAGCGCCCGGCCAGCCAGGCCCTTCTTGGCAGCCCCAGGGAGGGGGTCTCGGGCGGTCGCCAGCCCGTGAGTACGGCCCAGGCGGTCAGAGCGGTCAGGCTGCCCAAGAACAGCAAGGTGAGCAGACGACGCGGCGGCGGGCCATGGGGATGGTGGCGATAGGCCATGACGAGAAGAGCAGCCCAGATCAGCCCGAGGAGTCCGGTCCCGATCGCGTTGCCCAGCCAGAGGGCGCCGACCATGAGTGAGCCGACGATCGCGAGGATCATCGGCAAGGCGAAGAGCCCATAGACGGCGAACCGTCGGATCCGTGGCCAGTCGGTGGCGATGATCCCGGCACCGACCCCGTAGACGGAGAGCGCGCCGGCAATGCTGTCCGGCAACGCGAGACTGCCGTTCCAATGGGCGAAGGCGGTGCGGATGAGGAGGTCACAGGCGAGACCGAACAGGAGAGCCGAGCCGAGATAGCGCATGGGCTGCGAGGATCGGCGGAAACCGAGCACGAGAAGCGCCAGGATGCCGTAGAGCAGCCACCCGGCGGGAGCCACCCAGAGCATGAGATGGCCTGCGACATCCCGCCACGGGTTTTGGGGAATCCGCTCCATGGCCGAAAGCGCCATGGCATCGATGAATCCGGGCCAGCGGTCACCCACAAAGCCGAGGATGAGATGGTTGAACAACCAGAGTATGCCGACGAGCAATAACCCGGCCAGGATGAGCACGGAGATGTCCCCCGGGTCGTCCCTGGGTCCCGTGAACCGGTCGAGAGCCGACCAGCGCTCGCTGCCTTCCCAGAGACGGAACCAGAGCCTGCGCAGACGTTGTTCGAAAGGGGCCAAGCGTCCGAAGCCCCAGCGCAGGAAGAAGTGACCGGCCCAGAGGAGGGCGATGGCCAGGGTGAGGATGAGGGCGAGCCTCAAACTGACGGCCGCCGCCAGGCCGACGGACGCCCCGAAGATCATCCCGGGCAGGAGATAAAGCGGAGCCCAGAGCACGGCCGCCAGGGCATCGATCCAGACAAAACGCAGTAGCGGAAAATCCGCAATCCCGCTCACGACGGGAACGATCGGCCGCAAGGCGCCGATCATGCGGCCCATGAGAATGCTTTTTCCACCATGGTTTTGAAAGAAGCGCTGTCCCCGTTCGAGGTTCCGGCGGATTCCCCGATGCCCGATCCAGCGGGAACTCCGGCCGCGGAAAAAGCGACCCAGGAGATAACTCGAGGTGTCCCCGAGGAAGGCTCCCGCGGCGAGTGCGGCACAAACCGGCCAGAACGGCAGGAGACCACTTCCAAGGAGCGTGCCCAGGCCGAACAGCAAAAACAAGGCCGGGACGGTGTACCCGATGAAGGCCAGGGTTTCCGAGAAGGCGATGGCGAAGGCTGCAACGACTCCCCAGAGCGGATGTCCACTCACCCAATGGATCAAAAGCGGAATGAAGCGGTGAAACAGCATTCAGGCCGGCAGTGTCCGCAGCGCCTGGCGCGCCGCCTCGAGAATCCGGTCGATGTGGTGGTCTTCGTGGGCGAGGGACAGGAAGGCGGATTCGTAAGGGGAGGGGGGGAGCAGGATGCCTTGCGTCTTCAGGTGGTGGAAGAAGTGCCGGAAGTGTTCCACCCGGCTGCGCCGGACATCGGTCAGGTTGTCAACCGGAGGAGTGCAAAAAAACACGCTCCACATACCGGGGACGTGGTGGACGGTGGCCTCGATACCGGTCTCCCGGATGAGCGCCTCGAGGCCGTTCGCAAGCCGGTCGGTCCGTTCTTCGAGCAGCTGGTAGACCCCACGGTCGCCCAGCTTGTCGAGGGTGGCCACTCCGCTGGCTACGGAAAGGGGATTGCCGGACAAGGTGCCGGCCTGATAGACCGGTCCGACAGGGGCGAGCGCATCGAGATCGGACGCCCTCCCCGCCAAGGCACCCAGGGGGAGCCCACCGCCGATGATCTTGCCCAGGGTGACGAGATCGGCTGAAAGGCCGTAGCGTCCCAGAGCCCCTTGGGGTCCGACCCGGAAGCCCGTCATCACCTCATCGGCGATGAGGCGCACGCCCCGCGCACGGGTCGCTTCCGTGAGTGCCGCGAGAAAGTCGGGGTGGGGCGGCACGCAGCCCATGTTGCCAGCGACAATTTCCACGATGACCGCACCGATCCGCTCACCCTCTCGGTCAAGCAGGTCCCGCAGTGCCGCGGCATCGTTGTAGGGCAGGACCCGGGTCAGGCGGGCCAGTTCGGCCGGTACGCCCGGCGAACTCGGATGGCCGCCCGTGAGTGCGCCAGAACCGGCCTCGACGAGCAGGCTGTCACCGTGTCCATGGTAGCCGCCGGCGAACTTGATCAGCCCATCCCGTCCCGTCACGGCCCGGGCCAGCCGGATGGCACTCAGGGTGGCTTCGGTGCCCGAGCTCACGAGGCGGACCCGTTCGATGCCCGGGACGCGTTCGACCAGTCTTCGAGCGAGCTCGGTCTCGCCGGGAGTGGGAGCCCCGAAGCTCAGGCCGTCACGCGCCGCCCGCACCACTGCGGCCACGACATCAGGATCCGCGTGGCCGAGGAGCGCTGTTCCCCAGGAACCGACACAGTCCAGGTAGCGGGTTCCATCGACACTCCAGATCTCGGCTCCGCTCCCGCGCGCGACGAACACGGGAACCCCGCCGACGGCATGGTAGGCCCGAACCGGGGAGTTGACCCCTCCGACCAGGACGCGGCGGGCCTGTTCCATCAGATCGGCATCGGTCATCGGAGGCTCCATACAGGGTTTTCGGCGCTGAGTTGGTCTTCCGCTATCATAATGCACCCGTTCCCTGAGCCTCGAGCCATGCCGGTGCCCCCCGCCCAGCGCCCCGAGTGGGCCGTCGAAGTCGTCGACGTGAGCAAATCCTACGGACACAACCCGGCCCTTCAGGAAGCCTCGTTCGGAATCCGGCCGGGTGAGATTTTCGGCCTTCTGGGACCAAACGGTGCCGGCAAAACCACGCTCGTCGAGATCCTGCTCGGTATCAAGCACCGGGACCGGGGTGAGGTCCGCATTCTCGGCGTCGATCCGGAGACGGCGCCCCGCCAGATCCGCGAACTCATCTGCGGCCAGCTCCAGATTTCGCCTTTTCCTGACAAGATCCGGGTGGAGGAGCTGCTCCATCTGTTTGCCACCCTCTATCCTCATCCGCGGCCGGTCGACGAACTCCTCGCCCTGGTCGGTTTGGACCCAAAGCGCCAGGAGTTCTACGAACGGCTCTCCGGCGGGCAGAAACAGCGGCTCGCCCTCGCCCTGGCCCTCGTGGGGGATACCGATCTCATCGTCTTGGATGAGCCTACGACCGGGCTGGATGCCAAGATCCGGCATGAGCTCCACGACATCATTCTCGAACTCAGCCGGATGGGGAAGACCCTGCTTTTGACCACGCACTACATCGAGGAAGCCGAGAAGCTGTGCACGCGCGTGGCCATTCTGTTCGGGGGCCGGATCCGCGCCGTGGACACACCAAAGGCCCTGGTCGAACGCTTTACCGACGGACAGCATCTCGAGGTCCGGTTGAACCGGGGATTCTCTCCCGAGGAGGAGATCGATCTCAAGAGGCGTTTTCAGTTCGCCCCGGTCTCCGGAAGCAACAGCCCGGATTACCGGTTTCACGGCGAGCAGGGTGAACGCCTCCTCGTCGATCTCGTCCTGGATCTCACCCCGCGCGGGATCGGGCTTGAGGAAGCCCGGATCCGTCGGCCTTCACTCGAGGAAGCCTACCTGACCCTCACCGGGAGTCGGATCGAACCATGAAAGCCATGCTCCTTTTGACCTGGAACAGTCTCAAACTCTCCTGGCGGACCCCGATCGCCTTTTTCTTCGTGGTGTTTTTCCCTCTTGGATTCTTTTTTCTCTACGCCGGGGTTTTTGCCCACGGCCGACCACTCGAAGTCGCGGCCCTGTTCGGCCCCGTGCTGACCCTGATGGCGCTCACCAACGGATTGTTCGGGAACGGCGCCACCACCGTCATGATGCGTGAGCGTGGCATGCTCCGGCCCTACCATCTGACCCCACTCACGGCCTGGCAGTGGATCGTGAGCCGCATCCTCTCCAACTATCTGACTTCGCTCGGGGTCGGGGCCATCATGCTGATCGCTGCGCGCACGCTCTATCACATGCCGGTCGGAACGTCCGTCTTCGATCTCTGGGTCGTCTACAGCATCGGGGCATTTTCAATCGCCAGTCTGGGTTCGATCATCGCGAGCCTCATGAACAACATGCAGGAAGCCCAGATCGTCTTCCAGCTGCTGTTCCTCGTTTGCCTGTTTTTTTCAGGGGCCTCGATCGAGTTTTCGCATCTGCCCGTTTTCATCCAGGGCTTTGGCCGCTTTCTCCCGCCCACTCTCATGGTGCTTTCCTTCGAGCACCTGATGAAGGGGCACGTTCCCCTCTGGAGACTCTGGCCGGAACTGACCGGGCTCATCGTAACCGGCCTTTTGTGCCTCGTGATCGGCAGCGTTCTCTTCCGCTGGGAAAAGGAGGACCGGGCGACACGTCGGCAGCGTCTGATCGCACTACTGGCCCTCCTGCCGATGCTCGTGATCGGGATCTGGCTGAACCGGCGGCTCGGCTAGTCTTACTGAGTCACAAGTTTCGCCTGGTCATGGGTCGTGCGCAGCAGGGGCAGCGGTCGAGCCGCTGTGCGATGGCGCGAGCTGCTCTTCGCGGACGAAGATCTCGAAGCCCAGCAGCATCGCGATCCGGTCGCTCCCGCCCAGCGCTCACCCGAAGCGCTACGGAAGATCACCGGGCGCACGCTCGAGGACGGTTCGCCTGTACACAGCGTCCGCACGCTGCTCGAGGAGCTCGCCGCCATCGTGCGCAACACTTGCGTGACGCGCTCGGCGAAGACTCCCTCGCCGGTTTTCCAGATCGTCACTACGGCGAATGCGCATCAACAGCGGGCGCTGCAGCTCCTGCCGCGGATCACCGTGTAGCCAGCCCGCAGACATCCCATGTGCCCTCAACCCACTGATCTGAAATCTGATCCTTGACCCACGGGGTAAGAACTTCGGTTTCGATGTCCGGTGAACACCCGGGTGGGCGTGATGGGGTACGGTCCAGACACAGCGGTCAACATGCCGCCGCAACCGTTGCTGCAGCTTTTTCACGCAGCCGCAGGTTTCAAAACAAAGTCGGCGCGGATCTCATCGAACGGCACGCAGAGCTTGCCGTCAGGGGTTTTCTCGACAAGGCCGTACTCGATCATGGCGGTCGCATCGTCGTGCACGCGCCGCACGTCACGCTCGAGCTCGCGCGCCAAGGCGCGCACTCCGATGGGCCCGGTGTGCTGCAGGCGCTCGATGAGCTCCCATCGCTTCGGGGTCAAGATTCGAAAAAGCGCCGCCGGAGATTCAAAATCGAAGTGCTCGCCGGTGTATTTTCCGCTCTTCCACGTCGAGAGAAAGCCCACCCGGGCGGCGGTCAGGCCATCGCTCGCCTTGCGGATATGGATGGTGGCAATGCGTCGCTGGGTCATCGGGCCCTCCTCTGTGCAATATCGCGCAGAAAATCATCGACCAGTCTCTCTGGGCTCTCGAACCGATAGGGCTCCCCGCGAGAACCATAGCGTCGGTGATCGCCCTTCGGGCGTTCGTTGTCGTAGCCGACCTCGCGCTGGCCCGCCCGTCCGTAGAACAGACGGTACTTGTATGGATGCTGCGAACCCGTGATAGGCTTCGGCATCCGCCAGATCACCATCTCGAGGATCGCCCCATCATCGAAGTCTTCGCGATGGCGATATACGAGAGTTGCGGACATTAGGAATAACCATAACAACCGAGCACGGCGTTGTCAATTATGACAACAGAGATGTCAATCCAATTCTGAAATGTCCTCTTTTGGAGGGTGTGGATCAGGGTGGTTTTGGGGGATGAGACAAGGATGAGCGTGGTGGAAGTAGGGTCCAAAATCCCATCGCCTTGAGCGCGAGGGGGCCTCGAACGACCCAGACTTGAAAGGAAAGTTGCCGATATCCTCGGTTTGTGTCGGACCGGCCCACTCGACGGGGCGCTCAAGCGCTTTATTGGGTCGTGAGCAGCCGATCTGAACCAGTCCATGTCTGCCTCCCTCGACCCGACGAGGGCCACACACTCGCTTGCTCGGAAACTCGAGGCCGTGTCACGGAGATACGGAAAATGGCGTTTCCGCAAAGCGCTAGGGATCGCCCGCGTCTTCTCCCCGCTCTGCCGAGCAGGCTGAGACCAAGGCCCGCGTGGCCGCCAGGGGATCCTGTGCATTCCAGACGGCTGAGATGACCGCCACCCAGTCCGCCCCGGCGTTCATGACGGATCGGGCATTGTCCGGGCGGATACCGCCGATGGCACAGATCGGATGCGCGAGTGTTTGGCTGGCCTCACGGAGGAGGTCCAGCGTTGCGCGGGGGGCGTGGGGCTTGGTCACGGACGGGAAGAGACTTCCGAAAGCGACGTAATCCGCTCCTTCACGGAGGGCTTTCCGGGCGAGGTCCAGGTCGGCGTATGCGGAGGCCCCGATCCAGGCGTCCGGTCCGAGCAGTTTGCGGGCCTCACGGATCGCCCCATCATGTTGTCCGAGATGAACGCCATCAGCACCGAGATCACGAGCCCAATGGGGATCGTCATTGATGAGGAGGGGTAAACCATGGTCCCGGCAGAGTTCGAGGAGACGGCGGGCAAAGGCCGTGGATCGGGCCGGGATCCGCTCCTTGTCCCGCAGTTGCACACAGGCCACGCCCGCGCCCAAGATCCGGTCCAGGAGGTCTTCCTGGCCGTGGCGGTCATGAGCTTCCGGATCCACAATCAGGTACAGGCCGCGCGCCGGCGCTTTCATCGGAAGAGGGAAAGTCGGAAGGGGATCTGTCCGCCCCGGCCGAGTGCTCTGGCATGGAGAAGACTCACGTGGGTCCAGTGGAGAGCCGTCCCGATGGCCCGCTCAAGCGGAAAGCCACGGGCCAAAAGGCTCGTGATGGCGGCGGCGAGCGTGCAGCCCGAGCCGTGGAAGGCGCCGGGTAGCCTGAGGTCTCGCCAGATCTTGGGAGGAGCCGAATCGCGGTAGAGCGAGGCCATGACCTCCGGTGAGCCGGGTTCGTGGTCCGCCCCGGTGACGAGGATCGCCCGGGTGCCCAGGTCCTGGAGCGCTCGCGCAGCCGCTTCGGGAGTTGCGGCATCGGGCGCAAGCGCTGCGAGTTCGGCCAGATTCGGGGTGAGGAGTGTGATGTGCCGGAGCAGACTTGAGCGGATGGCCTCGACCCATTCCGGGATCCGGCCGAACTCGAATCCCCCGCTGGCGCGGAGGACGGGATCGAAGACCACCGGAAGATCCGGATGCTCCGCGAGCAGTCGCGCGAGGGTCTCGATCAGGGCGGGGGATCCGATGAGCCCGATCTTGAGGCAGGCGGGAGGGCAGTCCGCCAAAATCCGAGCGAAGGCGGTCTCCAGGAACTGGGGATCCACGGGCCGCATCTCGAAGACGTTTTCCGTATCCTGGTCAGTGAGTGCGGAGACCAGGGTCAGGGGATGGACCCCGAGCTGGCTTGCGGTCTGGATGTCGGCGACGAGGCCGGCGCCACCCGAAGGGTCGTGACCCCCGATGAAGAGTGCGACGGGCGGGGTGGCAGCGAGCATGGATGGAAAACGATCCGGACCCAGTCCGGCAGGCTGTCTTTTGACAGGCGAATGTGGAATACTAATTGAGTTTTCCCGAAAGTGCAAATTCCTCGAACAGGCGGGTATGAAAGCGTACATGTGCGTGATTTGCGGGTTCATCTACGACGAAGAAAAAGGCCATCCCGAATCCGGGATTGGACCAGGAACCCCTTGGGCGGATGTTCCCGAGACTTGGGCCTGTCCCGACTGTGGTGCCCGCAAGGAAGATTTCGAGATGATCGAAATTTAAATCGTGGATCCTGACCCCGAACCCCACCAGACCTCCCGCTTCCGGGTTTTGACTGCCGCAGGAAGACGGCTTTGATCACGCTTTTTGTTCTGGCCGTCCTGATTCTTCTGAACGGCTGGTTCTCGCTCGCCGAAATGGCGATCGTGGCCTCGAGGCGGCATCGCCTGGAACGTCTGGGACGTGACGACCGGCGGGTCCGCTCCGCCATCGTGCTCGTCACCGAGCCCGGGCGGTTTTTTCCGGCGATCCAAATCGGGATCACCGCCATCACCATCCTGGTCGGTGCGTTTGGAGAAAGCGGCCTGTCCCACCGGGTCACGGAACTCCTGCTCCGGATCCCCTGGGTGGCCCCCGTTGCCCCCAGTCTCGGCCTGGCCCTCCTCATCACCGGAATCACTCTTCTCTCGATCCTGTTCGGGGAACTCATCCCGAAACGCCTGGCCTTGCTCAACCCGGAGCGGGCCGCGCTCTGGGTGGCCCGACCGCTTCATTTCCTGGCACGGGTCGTCTCTCCGGTGGCCAATACCTTGAACCGCGTGAGCAACCTGGCTTTGTACTGGACCCTGCCCAAGGGTCGGGCCGCGGATCCCGGAGTCACTCCGGAAGAACTCCGTTCCCTCCTTGAGCAGGGCAGCCTCGCGGGTGTGTTCGCCCCGTTCGAACCGGCGCTCGTGGCCAGTGTTCTCCGGCTCGACGACGAGGACCTGACCCCCATCATGACGCCCCGCGTCGACATTGCAGCGATCGACCTCAACGGACCCTTCGAACTCTCACGTGAGACCTTGATGGAGTCACGACATAACTCCTTTCCGGTCTGTCGGGATGGTCTGGAGCATATCCTGGGCATCCTGGACCGGCGCGATTTCGTGCGGCGGGGACTCCCGGTCGAGGCCGCCTCCATTCCCCGGCTGCTGCGACCGGCGCTCTATCTCCCGAGCACCGCCTCGCCCTTGAACCTCTGGGAACTGCTCGAGCGGGAGCAGCAGCATGTGGCGCTCATCGTGGATGAATACGGGGATATCGAGGGGCTCGTCACGCGCTACGACCTGCTCAAGGCCATTGTCGGGCTCCTGCCCTCCCATGCCGCGCGCATCGGGGACGCCGTCGAGGAATCCCCCGGAATCTGGGTGCTGGGTGGTCAGCTGGCGCTCGAGCGGGTTGCCGAGCTGCTCAAGACGCCGGGCTTCGCTCCCCGGCCGAACAGTGACTATCGCACCCTGGCCGGTTTCCTGTTACAGACTTTCGGGAGGATTCCCAAGGCCGGGGACAGCTGTCAGGTGATGGGTTTCCACTTCGAAATCCTGGCCATGCAGAAACACCGGATTGTCCGGGTCCGGGTCCGGAAGGAGGCGGTGACGGTGGACGAAGCCCCGCAGGATGCGTCGCCGCGCCGGGAGGGCGAAGAGACCGGCTAGCCCGGACACCCCGGTGCGGGAGTGGATCGCCCAGGACCGAAAGTCGCGCTAAGATAGGGCCCTTGTTCCGAGGAAGCACCCATGATCCAACCCGTTGCCTCCAAGCGTTCCCAGATGACGGCCTTCTGGCTGTCCGTGATTACCCTGGCCCTGGCCCTCTTGGCCGCCGGACTCACGATCCTGCCGGGACCTCTCTACCGAGCCCACTGGCTGTCCCTCGGAGGCGCATTCCAGTCCATCCGCGACGGTGCCTATGTGGGGATCCTCACACTCGTTTTTGGCATCATCTCTGCCATTGCCTCGGTTTACGCCCATCGCACCAAGCTCCTTCTGGGCAATGTGGTTCTGGCCCTCGCGGGGGTCTTTTGCTTCGGCGTACCCTTTTTCTGGCTGCTCAAGGCCGAATCCGTCCCGCCCATCCATGACATCACGACCGATCCGCTGCACCCACCGGCCTTTACCGCGCTCATGCCCCGCCTCAAGCACGTGCCGAACAGCCCGGTTTACGGCGGGGGTAACGCTCAGGCCCGCCGGGTCGAGCGGGAATCCGTGATGGCTTTTGCCACCCGCGGGCATGGACGGATCAACCCGCACGCGGCCCAAGTGGTCCAAAGCTGTGCACACTGGGATGCCCGTTGCCTGTTTACGGTTCAGGAAGTCTATTATCCGATGGTCCGTCCCCTGATCGTGAACGGTGAGACCCGGTCGGATGCCTACGACAAGGCCCTCGCGCTGGTCCGGAAGCGGGGTTGGCGGGTTGCCTTTGCCAGTCCGGGCACGGGACGGATCGAGGCGGTCGCACGCACCGCCTGGTTCGGTTTCAAGGATGATGTCGCGATCCGGATCGAAAAAGTGCCCGGCGGGGTGCGGATCGACATGCGTTCGGAATCGCGCATCGGGCTCTCGGACATCGGGCACAACGCCTCCCGGGTGGAACATTTCATGCGACAGCTCAAGGCCCGACTGCGTAGCAGTTGATGTCCCATCGGTTCACCCGCCCACGGGGTGGGGCGCCCGGTTCGTGAACCGCCGACTGGCCGTCCGTTTCGGGGTGGTTGCCGCGCTCGCCCTCTTGGTGGCCGGTGCATGGCGGCTTGGCCTTTTGGAGAAGCTCGGTATCCTTAACCCCAGCCGGCTTTTGGCCGGATTGCGCGAAGCCGTGCGCCAGCACACCCTCCGCTCCGCCTTCCTCATGGGTGGACTCTACCTTTTGGTCACGATTCTGAGCCTGCCGGTCGCGGTGTACCTGTCGATCCTGAGCGGCTTTCTCTTCGGTCCGTGGCTCGGAACCGCGATCGTCATCGCCGCAGCCACGATGGGGGCCTTTGTGCTTTTCGCCTTCGCGCGCTGGTTTGTGGGTCGCTGGTTGCGGGGGCTGCTGGAACGGAGGCCCCAGGCGGCGGTTCTGGCCCGCGGGTTCGAGGGTCACGCGTTTCACTATCTTCTTCTCCTGCGCCTCATTCCCCTCTTTCCCTTCTGGCTGGTCAACCTGGTGCCCGCCATGACCACGATCCGGAGCCGGGATTTCCTCCTCGCCACCTTTTTCGGGATCATTCCGGGCAGTTTCGTGTTTGTGAACTTCGGGGCGCACCTCAGGCACTTCCGCCTGGGTGATCCGTGGACCGCAGGAAACCTCACCGCGCTCGGCCTAGTCGTCCTGATCACCCTTCTGCCCCTGGCCTACCGGAGCTGGAAAGCTCGATCCCTCTCCCGCAAGGGGACAGCGGCCGGATGAGTCGCCCTCCGCCGCTCTCGATCATCGTTCCGGTCCGGAATGACGCGGTAGCTTTGGCGGGTCACGCGTCCTCCCTGGCGGCCTGGCGTGACCGGGAATGCGAGATCATCATCGTGGATGGCATGAGTCGGGATGATAGCGCGGACGTCGCGCGTCGCTGCGCCACCCACCTCATCGAAAGCCGGCCCGGCCGTGCCCGGCAGATGAATGCGGGGGCCCGGCTGGCCCGATCCGACTGGTTGTGTTTCCTGCATGCCGATGCCCGCCTGCCGGAGGGGAGCCTCGAGTGGTGGATCGAGGGAGGAGCCTTGCCCAAGCGCGCGGAATGGGGCTGCTTCCGTCTCCGTTTTGATTCCGATCGCCTGCTGTACCGTCTGATTGCTGCCGGAATCAACGGGCGGGCTCGTCTGACCGGGATTGTGAGCGGCGACCAGGCGCTCTGGGTCCGGCGCGAGTGTTTCGAACGGATGGGAGGATTCCCCGAAATCCCCCTCATGGAAGATATCGAGATCTCGAAGCGCTTGCGGCCACTCGGCCCGCCCCTCATCCTGCCCGGACCGGTTCTCACGACCACCCGCCGGTTTGAACAGGTTCGCCCCGTGCGGCTTGTCCTCCGGATGTGGAGATTACGGATCGCCTACGCGCTGGGGGTCTCGCCCGCCCGTCTCGTTGCGCACTACGACCCGGACTACCCGCGCGAATAGGGATTGGCCATGAACGAACTCACCCTGGTGCGGATCAGTGTTTTCCTGGGCGCACTGCTTGCTTTTTCCGTTCTGGAATGGCTTTATCCGAGGCGATCGAGCAGTCGGCCCGGGAACCGGATCGTGAACCTCTGTCTTGCGCCAGTGGGCTCGCTCATTGCGCGTCTTCTCGTTCCGGCCGGGCTCGTGGTCTTCGCGGCGGACTGGTCGGGAGGATTGTTTCCCTGGCTGGGTGTGCCCCGCCTGCCGGCGCTCCTCGCCGGGATCCTCGTCCTCGACCTCACGATCTACCTCCAGCATCGCCTGTTTCACCGCGTACCCTGGCTCTGGCGCCTGCACCGGGTCCACCATACCGATCTCGATCTCAATGCCACGAGCGGGGTTCGTTTTCATCCGGGGGAAATTGCCCTTTCCGCGCTGATCAAGCTCGCCGTGATCGCAGCCCTGGGCCTTCCGGCCCTGGCCGTGCTTCTTTTCGAGCTGCTGCTCAATGCCACGTCGATTTTCAATCACAGTAACCTCGCTCTGGGTCCGGTGACCGAGCGCTGGCTCCGGAGGATGGTGGTCACCCCGGACATGCATGAAATCCACCATTCGGCCTGGCCGGGTGAACTGGATTGCAATTTCGGTTTCAATTTTCCCTGGTGGGACCACTGGTTCGGAACCTATCGTGCGCGATCCGAAGCGCCGGGAGAGATGCCGGTCGGCCTGCCGGACCAAGGGCGGGTGCGGCTTGGTTTTTGGGCTCTTTTGATCGAACCGATCCGCCGCCGTGCGGCGGGCGGATTTCGGATCCTCGGATCCGGGCATTCACCGGATCCCTGATGGATCCGGTCCCGATCCTGCTCTTTGCCAAGGCCCCGGTGCCGGGCCGCGTCAAAACCCGGCTCATTCCTGTCCTCGGTGCGGAAGGGGCAGCCCGGCTGACCCAAGAGCTCGCAGCGACCTGTATCGCGGCGGCCGTGGCGTCCCGGACCGGCCCCGTTTCTCTCTGGGGAACGCCCGACTGTTTACATCCCTTCTTTGCCCGCATGAGCCGGGATCATGGAGTGGAGTTGCGAACGCAGGAAGGCCGAGATCTGGGTGAGCGGATGGATCATGCCTTGAGCGTGTCGCTCAACCAACATGCGGCAGTACTTCTTGCAGGAACCGACCTCTGTCATCCCACCCCCCGACTTTTCCGCACGGCGGCCGAACTCCTCACCCGCGGAACGGCGGAGGCTGTTCTCGTGCCGAGCGTGGATGGGGGTTATGTGCTGATCGGGCTCCGCAAGCCGTGTCCTCAATTGTTTCGGGACCTCGATTGGGGAACAGAGGGGGTTTGTGCCGAGACGTTGCGACGGATGGACGCACAGGCTCTCACCTGCAGACTCCTCCCACCCGAACGCGATCTCGATACTGCGGCCGACTATGCCCTCTGGGCCGGGGAAAAGTCTGGGACATCCGGTCAGGAGGGGCGGGATCCGGTCTGAGGAAGGAACATTTCAGAACTGGGTTGACAGCTCTCCTGCCCGCTTGACAAATCAGCTATCCGTTTTTTGTGATTGATATGCCGTTCCATCGTGCTGGGTGTGCGCCGCTACGAAAGTGTGTTTTATGATTGATCCGCACGCGAGTGTTCACTTATCATAAAACCGTGTTCAATGGTTGATGGCGTGCGACAACATGACCCTGTTTGATTCGCTTGGCTTCCGATGGGACAGGTCGGCAGTTCCGGCTTCTGTCCCCTCTCACTCGATTGAGCGGGTCTGTTTCCGCTTTCACAAGATGCTGCCTGAGTTCGTCTGGGATGCATCGGTGCTCGAAGGCAATCCCTTTACCTTCCCGGAGGTCAAGACGCTGCTGGATGGCGTGACCATCGGCGGGCGGAAGATTTCCGATCAGGAGCAGGTCCTGAATCTCGCGGAAAGCTCCAAGCGCCTCTTGGCAATGGTCCGGAACAGCCAGTTTGAACTCTCCAAGCCG
>JAJYFY010000052.1 GCA_021785265.1 Pseudomonadota bacterium | reverse complement strand
AACTCCCGCGCCCGATGTAGCCCCTTGGCTCGAAACTCATCCACGGTCCGGCGGTCCTGCTTACTCAAGTTCAGCTCGGTCTGGTGCATGCCTGGTCACCTCGAACAGCTCAGGTATGCCCATTTTACATGTTCCGATACTTACGTGTCACGATACTAGGCGGGTTCGGACCCGTCTTTGTAGCGTGCCGCATGGGACCCAACGGTGATGGCCCGGGGCCCGCTTTCCGGGGGGCTCGTTCAGGACCGGTGAACGACGATGACTCCGCTCAGACCCTGGGATGCAAGACGACGATTGAAGGGGGCGACCTGCGTTTCCACGATGACGTGGAGGCGCTCGCGGGCCTGCTTGATCTCATGGGCCAGAAGCCGGTAGACCGCGACGTCGGAATCGGTCGGCGGATAGTCGGCGCTGTGCTCGACGGCCTTGAGGAGCACGGCCAGGCGACCCAGGATCCGGACGGGGTGTTGAAACGCATCCTCCCGCGCTCCCGTCAGGTAGACGTCGAAAAGATGCCCCTCGTCGGCCAAGAGAGCCCGTCCGAGCGTGTGGGCTTTTCGAAGCGTGCCCGGATGGTTCCCCAGCACCTTAAGGCGGGATTCGAGATGGGCGAGCGTGAGCCTCATCCACTCGATTTCCGTGATGAGCGACAGGGTCTCGTTGATCCGGTTTCTGATCTTGAGTGAAAGCGAGACTTGGGCCCGGATGTCCGCCGGATTGCCGGCCGAATAGGGATCCTTCCGAACCAGGAGCGGTTGCGTCCAGTGCCGGTTTCCGACGGTGAGCTCGACCGTATCGGTTCCCGGCACTGCGAGCGGCCCGCTCAGTGTGCGGCGCAGGTCAAAGATCTCGATCGGCCGGTATCCCTTGGGGCCCACATGAACCCACGGGGCATGCGGAGGCGGCATGAAGACCCGGCCGGGACAACGGCCGGAACCCGGGCAGTCGCTCAGGTGCCGGACTGGGGCATAGCGCAAGTCCCACACGAAACGGTTGATCCCGGCATGCAGTGCGGGTAGGCGGTCGGCATGGCGGGTACCGGGCCGGTTCGAGAAGGTCCGGATGATCCGGCCGCCGGGTCCGCGGATCACGAGACTCACGGGGAGGGTCGGTGGGTGGGGGAGATAGAAGTCGATGACCGCACCATAAGGGGGGTTCTGCCCCATGGCCGGGTAGTCCGGGGCCGCGCGTCGACGGGCCACCCGGTGAAAGCGCCAGGCGGTCCGGAGCGGGAACAGGGTGGGTCCCCCGCTACGGAGGGCGGCCTGGAGGTGGGTGAGTGAGGAGAGGTCGGAGAGAATGTAGGCGCCCCGCCCGTAGGTGGCGACCACGAGATCGTTCGCGACCGGCTGGACCGTGACCCAGTAGACCGGTGCGTGCGGCAGGTTGTTCTGGAGCGGATACCAGCGCCGTCCGCGGTTGGGACTCCAGTAAAGGGCGTTGTCCGTTCCGGCAAAGAGGACCTCACGATCGAGCGGATCTTCTTTCACACAGTGGACGATCGAAAACTGGTTGACCGGGATGCCCCGGACGATCCGGTGCCAGTGCCGGCCGGCATCCTGGGTGACGTAGATATAGGGCCGGCTGTCACCCATGAGCTGGCGGTCGATCGAGAGATAGGCCCGGTTGGGATCGAAGCGGGAAGGCGAGATGCTCGTGACCTCTCCCCCGAGCGGAAGTCCGTGTGGGGTGACGTTCATCCAGGTCCGGCCGCCATTCAGCGTGAGGTGGACCTGGCCGTCATAGCCACCGGTCCAGATCATGCCGGAGCGGAGGGGCGAGGGGGCGATGATCGAAAGCGACATGGCATCGAACGTCCCCAGGTTGTCATGGCTCACACCACCCGTCGAGCCCTCCTCCCGCTTGATGTTGAGTGTGAGATTGGGGCTGATGCGCTGCCAGCTTTGGCCCCCGTTGTCGGTCCGGTAAACGTATTGGCTGCCGGTGTAGACGACGTGGGGGTTCTGGGGCGAGAGCGCGAGGGGGAACACGAAATCCCAGCTGTTCGGCAGTTTTCCGGGTGGCCAGCCGTAACCCGACAGCTGGAAGACGGAAACCGCCCGGCCTTCGCCGCGGTGGATGTTGAAGCGGGTGATCCAGCCGTCATAGCAGCCGGACCAGACGATATTGTTGTTTTTTTCCGGCAGGGTGAAACCGCTCTCGCAGCCGTTGAGGCCGGTCCAGTAGCCGGGACTGATGCCGCCGTACGGGGTCCTGGTGTTCGAGGGCAGGCGGTAGGCATGCCCGTCCTGCCGGTTGACGAAGACATGGAAGGGAATGTCCCGATCCGTGGCGACGTGGTAGAGCTGGGCGTCGGGGAGCGCGATTTCCTGCCACTGCTTCCAGCCATCCTGGGTGATGGTGGCGCCCTCGTCGAAGGTCACGACCATGCGCTTGGGGTTTCGGGGATCGATCCAGATGTCGTGGTTGTCGCCGCAGCCACAGCCCTCATAGTGCATGTGGACGCCTCCCGTACGCGAGGTCAGGAAGTTGGTCGAGACGAAGTAGAGACGGTCCGGGTTTTTGGGGGAGATGGCGAAACGGGTGTAGTAGGGGGCCCGTTCGTCCATGGAGTGGTTGTGGCTCATGAGCTTCCAGTGGCGACCGGAATCGACGGACCGATAGAGACCAGGGGCCCACTTTTCCTCCATGAGGGTGTAGTAGATATGCGGATTGCTTTGAGAGATGGCCACGGCCACCTTCCCCACCGGGCCTGCAGGCAGGCCATCCTGGTCGAGCCGCTTCCAGGTTTCCCCGCCGTTACGGCTGAGGTAGACGCCGCTGCCCGGCCCGCCACTGTTGAGGTTCCAGGGGTGGACGTCGAACTGCCACAGGCCGGCCAGGAGCACGCGTGGGTTTTGAGGATCGATCGCGAGATCCGAACAGCCCGTCAGGGGATTGACGAAAAGGACCCGCGTCCAGTGGCGTCCGTTGTCAGTCGTCCGATAGACCCCCCGGTCCTGGGATGGACCGAATCCGCTGCCGGTGGCGCACACATAAACGCGTCGGAGATCCATGGGATCGACCACGATCCGGGCGATCCGGTCGGTTCCGGTGAGTCCGAGGTGCAGCCAGGTGCGACCGCCATTGTCCGACCGGTAGATGCCATCCCCGATGCCGGTAGTCGGTCGGATGTAGAAGGTCTCACCGGTGCCTGCCCAAACGACTTGGGGACGGCCCGGATCGAGGGCCAACGCCCCGATGGATTGGGCAGGTTCCTGGTCGAAGATCGGTTTCCAGTGGACGCCGCCGTCCGTGGTTTTCCAGATACCGCCTGAGGACGTACCGAGATAGTAGATACGGGGATTCCCCGGGATCCCCTGGACGGCGGCAATGCGTCCCTCACCCGGCCCGATGAACCGGTAGTGGAGGACCCGGTACAGGGAGGGGTTGAGCTGGATGCGGGCGGATGCCCCGGCGGATGCCGCCGTGGCCAGGAGAAGAAGTACAACCCAGAGGTGCGAGTGGGCTGGACGAGACTTCGGCATGGAAAAGCCCTCGGATGGGAAGAGCGAGACCGATTTCGCCCCCGGGATCGACAACGGGGAGCCCGGTAGGGGGCGGAGCCGGAGGCGGTTTTTCCGAGACTAGCACAGGCGTTGGAGGCTCGCAAGAAGACTGAAGACTCCGCGCTCGGGCGGGGTTCCCTCCCATCACGAGGTCGTGTTAACATCAAATGCTCGCCATCCGGCTTCTTTGTGCCTGGCGGATCCTCGATGCAGATTGGCGGCATGATGTATGCGACTGACGTCGCTTTCAAGGCAGCCGGGTTGGGCCTGCTTTCGGTCTGGTTTGTGCTCGACCAGAGGCTTCTGGCCCGAAGACCCCATGACCGGGCTCGACGCTGCGAACCCCGTTCGTGCCGAGTTCTCATTCTCGCGAACTCGGTCGGTCTCATCCTCGCCCTCTGTACCGCGGTGAGCTTCAGCCGCGGTCGCATGCCGGATGATGATCCCCTGGCCGTGTCGGGACTTTTCTGCATGCTGATCGGCATGGGCATCCGCCTGAGTGCCATGAAGACGCTCGGCCGTTTTCACATGACCTCGGTTTCGATCCTTCCCGACCACCGCCTGGTCGAGCGCGGTTTTTACCGCTGGATCCGTCATCCAAGCTACCTCGGAGTGATCGTGCTGCTGCTGGGCTTGGCCTGCGTGCTGGCCAACTACGCGAGCCTTTTCATCCTGCTCGGCTTCGTGATTCCGGCCTACGCGTACCGGATCTCCCGCGAGGAAAAGGTCCTGATCGACCACTTTGGCCAGGTCTATGAAAACTATCGCCTGAGGACGCGCCGGCTTTTGCCCTTCATCTATTGAAGGGCCTCTGACCATGCCGGATCCGTCGAGCACGCCCGGCCCAGACGATGCGATTCTCGTGGTCGGCGGGGGAATCGTCGGACTGACACAGGCCTACATGCTCTGCCGACGCGGACATCGGGTTCATCTGTTCGAGTCCGGCGCCGGCTTTGCCGGACGGGCATCCCATGCCAACGGCGGGCACCTCTCAACCGACAGTGGGGCGCCCTGGGTTTCGCCATCGATCCTGCCGGAACTCGTGCACTGGCTGTTCGACTCCCACCGGCCGCTCTCCGTGAAGCCGATGGCGATGGGATGGGCTGGCTGGTCCTGGTTGCTTTCGGCAAGCCGCCACCTCCGACTGGACCGCTATCTCGTCTCCCACAGCCGGCTCCACGCGTTGACCGAGTCCAGTGTCGCCCTCTGGCAGCGGATCGAGTCCGAAATCGCCTCCCCGCTCGCGCCTGGTCGGGGCGTGCTCTACCTCTACCGAAGCGCTCACGAGTGGGACGAGGCACGAGGGATGCTTGAACGGGAGCGGCCCATCGGTATCCAGGCGGTTCCGGTCGCGGCCGGGGAGTTGGCCTCGTTTGCGCCCGCACTCGCCACCGCGAAAGTCCGGCCGGCAGGCGGCATCTGGTATCCGCGCGATCGCTTCGGGGACTGCCGGGAAGCCGCCGGCCGGCTTGCCGGGTGGATTGAATCGCACGGGGCTTGCCTCCACCGTGATACCCCGGTCATGGCCATTGAGCAGGCAGGGGGATCCATACGGGTCCGGACCCGTCACGGTCTCTGGATCGGACAGGCACTCGTGATCGCGGCCGGCGTGGACAGCGTGCGTCTTGCCCGGCCGCTCGGCATCCGGTTGGCGCTTTGTCCGGTCAAGGGCTACACCCGGACCTATCCGATCTCCCCGCTGCCGTCCACGGGTCCGGCACTCGCCGACCACAGCCGCAAGGTCGTCCTGACCCCGCTCGGAGGGACGCTCCGTGTGGCTGGCATGGCCGAGTTCGCTGGTTTTGACGATCGGTTGGAACCGCGCTATCTGA
The DNA here is from genome assembly GCA_021785265.1 of Pseudomonadota bacterium. Lineage (GTDB taxonomy): Bacteria > Pseudomonadota > Gammaproteobacteria > JAKAQQ01 > JAKAQQ01 > JAJZIH01. Next base: position 7,318 of record JAJYFY010000052.1, on the reverse strand, counting down.
CCCGCCTCCATGAGACGGCATCGGACTGGTTCCCTGAGCTCGCCACGGTCCAGTCGACCTTGGACTGGGCCTGCCTCCGGGCCATGACGGCAGATGGCCTGCCGCTTCTCGGTCCCACCCGGGTGCCTCGAGTCTTTCTCAATACCGGTCATGGACCGCTCGGCTGGACGCTCGCGGCCGCTACGGCCGAACGGGTCGCGGACGCGATCGAAGGCCGGAATGAAGCCCCGTGACGGCGGGATATACTAGGCCGCGGTGTCGGCTACGAGAAACGTGAAAAACCACGACCCACTCTTGGAGAAACTTCCATGTCCGATCAGGTTCTGCCTTGGTTGTTTAATTTTTCCTGGTTGGCCTGGGTTCTCTACTGGCTGATCGCGGGACGGGGACGGCTCAAGCCTGTGGCGCAGAGGGAGTCTCGTTTGGAACGGCTCGGCCACATCGTCCCATTGGTCATCGCAATCGGGCTGTTTTGGTTACCGGATCAGGCGCACGGCCTGCTTTTCCGACGTTTCACCCCCCCCTCGTCCAGCCTCGCTTGGCTCGGCTTGGGGATCACGGTCGTGGGGCTTGTTTTTTCGGTCTACGCGCGGCGCTATCTGGGGGGCAACTGGAGTGGCACGGTCACACTCAAGGAGGGCCACACGCTCGTCCGCGAGGGGCCCTACCGCCTCATCCGCCACCCGATCTATACCGGATTGATTGCCGCATTTGCCGGTACGGCTTTGGCCCAAGGCCAGGTGCGGGGCCTTTTGTCCCTGATCCTGGTTGCAGGCTCGCTCGTCGTCAAGCTGGGCCGGGAAGAGCGATGGATGGGCGAGCGCTTTGGGGACGAGTACCGGCACTACCGCACACATTCCTGGGCCCTTTTGCCCTGGATCTTTTAATCCCGGAGGATTCGATGTCTCCCCGGCCGGGAGGCTACCTGGCGGCTGCCCTTTGATTTCAGGGGGGAATCCGATAATATAGGGACACTTCCTGTCCGAGAGAACCCGGTCGATCGCCATGGCAATTCTCTCGAGCCTGGTCCACGCGGACACCGCGCTTTTCCTTTTCATCAATAATCATTTCCATTTTTCTGCCCTGAACGATAACATGCGGGCCCTCACCTTCCTCGGGAACGGGTGGGTGGTCTACTGGATCGTGGTCGTCTACCTCTACCGCCGTGATCCGCGTCCCTTCCGTGAATCTTTCCTCCTCCTGTTCCTGACACAGATCATTCCGGGCGTCGTGGTGGATGTCCTCAAGCGCCTTGTCGACCGTCCACGGCCGATTGTGGCGCTTCACCGGCTGATCGAGAAAGGTCGGGTGCACGTCGTGGTTTTGGGTCGGCACCTTACGGCCTATTCGTTTCCGTCAGGGCACTCCGAAACGGCCTTTGCCCTGGCGGTGGCCCTGTCCTGCCTCTATCCCCGCCGCCGCACCGTCTTCTACACCCTGGCGGCCCTCGTGGCTTTCTCACGGGTCTATAACGGTGAACATTTCCCCTTGGACGTCATCTGCGGGGGGCTCATCGGATACGGCTTCGGATGGTTAGGAATCTGGGTCTATCGCAAGTTCTCGCGTCATGCCATCGGAACCACAGCGCCCGTCCCGGTGTCCGAGGAGGTCTGAGTCCGGTCACAAGGGTCCGGGATCCCGGTAAACTACGGGGGCGATGGTGGCGGGGAGGATCAGCGGGTGATTTTCGTGACCGGCGGAGCCGGCTTCATCGGCAGCAACTTCGTTCATCACTGGCTCGGCCGGACGGATGAGTCCGTGCTCGTGTTCGATGCGCTGACCTACGCCGGTAATCCCGAAAACCTGGCCCCGTGGATGACCGATCCGCGCTTCCACTTCGTCAGGGGCGATCTCAATGACCGGATCCTTTTGGACTCCCTTTTATCCCGACACCGGCCGCGGGCGGTTCTCCATTTTGCCGCGGAAAGCCATGTCGACCGCTCGATCCGGACTCCGGATGCCTTTCTTCGGGCCAACGTCATGGGGACCTTCAGTCTTCTCGAGGCCATCCGGGCCGACTGGAACCAGCGACCCGCACCAGAACAGGCGGCCTTCCGTTTCCTCCAGGTCTCGACCGATGAGGTCTACGGCTCACTTGCCCCTGATGCACCCGCCTTCACCGAGGAGTCTCCTTTCGCGCCGAACAGCCCCTATGCGGCCAGCAAGGCGGCGAGTGACCATTGGGTCCGTGCCTATGGTCGGACCTATGGGTTGCCGGTTCTCGTGAGCCACTGTTCGAACAACTACGGGCCCTACCAGTTTCCCGAAAAGCTGATTCCCCTGGTCATCCACCACGCCCTTGAAGGCACTCCGCTGCCCCTCTACGGAGATGGCCGACAGATCCGCGACTGGCTTTATGTCGAGGACCATTGCCATGCCCTGGTCCGTATCCTGGAGGGGGGTCGGGTCGGGGAGACCTACAACGTCGGCGGGGGTTGCGAACGGACCAACCGTGAAGTGATGGAATCCCTCTGCCGGATCCTGGACCGGCTGAGTCCGCGTCCACGGGGCAGCCACGCCGAGGGAATCGTCCCGGTGCCCGACCGGCCCGGGCATGACCGGCGTTATGCCCTCGATGCCGGGAAAATCCGGCGCGAACTCGGGTGGGAGCCCCGGGAGTCCTTTGAAAGCGGGATCGAAAAAACGGTGCGCTGGTATCTTGATCATTCCGAGTGGGTCTCGCATGTCGTGAGCGGTGACTATCGAGACTGGATCCGCCTGCACTACAGCCCGGCGGAGCAGTCCGCTCCCGCCGGATCCTGATCATGCAGGCGACGCCGACGAGGCTGCCCGAGGTCCTCCTCATCGAGGCCGAGCGTCACGGCGATGCCCGCGGCTTCTTTTGCGAAAGCTATAACCGAAGGGATTTCGCCCGGGCGACCGGGCTCGACCTCGACTTCGTCCAGGACAACCACTCGCACTCGGCTGGAGGAACCCTGCGGGGCCTCCACTACCAGCTCACCCGTCCGCAGGGCAAGCTCGTCCGTGTCATGTCCGGACGCATTTTCGATGTGGCCGTCGATCTAAGGCGGCATTCGCCCCGCTTCGCGAGTTGGGTCGCCGTCGAACTCGGGGCAGAGACGGAACACCAGCTCTGGATCCCGCCGGGATTCGCCCATGGCTTTCTTGTCCTGAGCGAGGCTGCCGATGTCTGTTACAAAACCACCGAATACTGGGATCACGCATCCGACCGGAGCCTCCGCTGGAACGATCCCGTCATCGGGATTGACTGGCCCGAAGCTGCCGGGCCGGGGGGGCTGCCCCGGCTTTCCGAAAAAGACCGACTGGCCCCGCTTTTGGCCCAGGCGGAACTCTTCGACTAGCCCGGATTGAGCTTATGGAGGGCTCGAGCAGGCGTGCTATATTGAAACTCCACCGAGGAGAATTATCATGAGTCGCTTCCGGAACTTACCCTCCAGTTTGCTCGTGCTCTGCGCCTGCGGAGGACTGGCCGCGCCGCTTCTGGCAGCTCACCCGCTCGTCTATCCCAAGGCTTATCGGGACCGACTGGTCGCGAATTACTTCGGCACCCGTATCCCGGCTCCTTACCGGTGGATGGAGAAGCTGTCGAGCCCGCGCCTCGCCCGCTGGATTGCGGCCGAGAACCGGCTCACCGACGCCTACCTTGCGAAGCTCCCCCTGAGGCGGGTTTTCTACCAGCATCTCCGGGCGCTCTGGAACTATGCCAAGGAAACCCCGCCCGTCCAGCGTGGGCCCTGGCTCTTTTTCGACCGCAACTCGGGTCTCGAAAACCAGGCTGCGGTCTATGTTCAACGCGGCCCCAAGGGCAAACCCCGGCTCATTCTCAACCCCAACCGGCTCTCGCCCAACGGCGACATTGCTCTCGCCGCCTGGAGCCCCTCGCCCAACGGGCGATATCTGGCCTACGCGCTTTCGGTCGGGGGATCGGACTGGGAGACGGTCCATGTCATGAACGTCCAAACCGGCCGGAATCTCCCCTATGTCGTGCGCTGGGTCAAGTTTTCCGGCCTGAGCTGGACCCGGAATAACGAAGGCTTTTTCTATTCCCGCTATCCGAAACCGCCGCCCGGCCGTGCCATCAGCGTGCGCCTGCGGGACCAGACGCTCTATTACCACTGGATCCGAAAACCCCAGTCCGACGATCAGGTCATCTATGCCCGTCCCGACCACCCGGAGTGGATCATCGGCGGCTCGGTCTCCGAAAACGGTCGCTATCTCTTTATCGACTTCCAGTTCCGCATCACCCGGAACGAACTGTATTACATGAACCTGGGCAACCCGATGAAGCCGGATCTCCTGGCGCCGGTGCATCCGCTCTTCGTGAAGGACGATGCGTCCTATACCCCGATCGGCACCCGCGGCGGAACCGTTTTCGTCCAGACCGACAAGAATGCGCCGATGGGCCGGATCATCGCCGTGACTCTCAGGCATCCCGCTCCGGCACACTGGCGGACCGTGATCCCGGAGCAGGCCCGCTCGGTTTTGGTCTCCGCCCATCTGGCTGACGGCCGTCTCCTCGTCCATCGCATGGTCGTGGCCAAGAGCCGGCTCGCCCTCTACAATCTCCACGGGTTCTGGATTCGGGCCATTCCCCTGCCGGATTCGATGGGGACAGTGGGTGGAATCTCGGCCCGCGCCCATTCTCCCGATGTTTACTATGCCTTTACCTCCTTTCTCCGGCCGGGGGAGATCGCCCGTTTCAATGTCCCGAAGGCGCGAGCCTCCGTCTTTTTCAAGCCCGATGTCCTTTTCGATCCGGCCCATTACGTGGTGAGCCAGATCTTCTATCCATCCACGGGCGGGGTCAAAGTGCCCATGTTCCTCGTGTACCGGAAGGGAATCCGGCTCGATGGCCATACGCCCACGATCCTTTATGGCTACGGGGGCTTCGACATCACGCTGACGCCGCACTTCAGCCCGTCGGTGGCCACCTGGATCCGCATGGGCGGAATCTATGCCATGGCCAACCTGCGGGGCGGCGGCGTCTACGGCCAGGCCTGGCATGAAGCCGGCATGCTCGGCCACAAGCAGAATGTCTTCAACGATTTTGCCAATGCAGCCCGGTGGCTCATCCGGAACCGCTTCACCGATACGGCCCACCTGGGCATCATGGGCTACTCGAACGGGGGTCTCCTGACCGGTGCCAGCGTGACCCAGCAACCGCATCTCTTCGGTGCGGTCTACATCGGGCACGGCGTGCTCGACATGCTGCGTTTCCAGAAGTTCTCGGGCGGTGAGTACTGGATCTCGGAATACGGCACCTCGTCCAAGAAGAAGGACTTCCGCTGGCTGTATGCCTACTCACCCCTCCAGAACCTGAAAAAAGGGGTCTGCTATCCACCCACCATCATCACGACCTCGACCGATGACGACCGGGTCGTGCCGAGTAACTCGTACAAGTTCGCGGCCGAGATGCAATATGACCAGGGCTGTGCCAACCCGATCCTGCTCCATGTGGCTCACGCGACGAGCCATATTTACATGCCCACCGACAAGGAGATCCGCCATGCGGCCGACAACTGGGGTTTCATCGGAACCGAGATCGGGATGCGGGTCCACTGACGGGGCGGGGAGAACGCCCGGTCACCGCCTCCCCGGTGGGGGGGCGGCGCGGTGCACGAGCCTCGTCCTGTGGGTCCTTTCGGGAATCCTCCTCGCGACCCCGAGCGCATTCGCAGGATCGCGGTCAGCCGGTCCCGGGCCGGTCATCCGGCTTCCCGCGCGCGTCGCCCTGCCGGCACATCCGGCACCTTGGATCCGGCGGCTGGGCCATCTTTTGGGAATCCGCCAGGAGATCCCCGTCCCGGTCGCCCTCGAGATCCTGAAAGGAGCTTTCCATAAACCCTGGTCGAGCGATCCCCGGATGCGGAACCAGCTCGTTTGCCGTTTCCTCCCGGCGACGGGCAGCCATATCACGGATCGCCTCCCGCTCCACTGCACGACCAATGCCCGTCATCTGGAGATCATGGCACAAGGACCGGGACCGCTCCGATCGGGCCTGGTCCTCGACATCTCGCATCGGGCTCTGAAGAAGATCTTCGGGGAACTCCCTTCCGCCCGGGGGACCGTGGAGTTCGATCTCGTGGCGGCCGGTCGGGTCCTCTCGCGCTGGATCCTCCGGAACGGAGATCTCGTCCGGATGGCTGATCCCGGCCGGATGAGCTCCGGCCGGTAGCGCGGACCGGAAATCGAGCCGGGCTCGAGTGCCCGACTGAGATTTTCAAGTTCGGTTGCACTGAGCCAAAGAAGGACTGCTGGTCTTTGGCACGTTCCCAGAGGTGCAGCTGGCGGAAGCACGGCAGCGAGGAGGTGATGCGCGCGTTTTGCTTCGCGACAACTACCGTGGCGCGAGAGCGCTCAGATGTGAATGGTCACCAACAGTCGGCGGTCCAAACCCCAAAGATCAAATCGCGGGTGAATGCCCCCGGCAGTTTTCCGGGGATCTTCTCGGCCCGCGGCTCCTAACCGGGGCTGGGCGTTTCATACGGGCAAGCGTATCAAGCTTAAATATACGGTGGAGAGTATATTGCATTTATATACGCTTTAGCGTATAAACAAAGACATATTCAGGATCCGCCCCCATGACAGAGCAAATCGCCAGAACCCCAAAGCAGATCGGCGCTGCCGTCCGCCGCCGACGCCGCGCCCTGGGGATGAACCAAAAGGGCGTGGGGACAAAGACTCAACTGCGGCAGGCCACGATTTCCGGACTGGAAGCCGGCGAGGCCGGCACACAGCTGCGCACATTGTTCAGCGTACTCACTGCGCTCAACCTGGAACTGGTCATCAGGCCACGGACCCAAGCCTCAACTGACAAGATTGAGGAGATATTCTGATGGCGCGGCAACGCACACGCATCCCTCTAAATGTCTTCTTGAACGGTCGCCTGGTCGGCCGCCTGCAACGACGGACGAGCGGGGCCATTGATTTTGCGTATGACCGGACTTGGCTCGGCTGGGAACATGCCTTACCCGTTTCTCTCTCACTTCCGCTCCGCGAGGACAGGTACATCGGCGATCCGGTGGTTGCGGTCTTCGACAACCTTCTTCCTGATCACGATCAGATCCGCCGTCGCCTGGCCGAACGGGTCGGAGCTGCTGGCCACGATGCCTATAGCCTCCTTGCCGCTGTCGGTCGTGATTGTGTGGGTGCACTGCAGTTCCTCACGGATGGTGAAGAACCGGGCCCGGTCGGTAGTCTCTCGGGGCGCTCTCTAAAGGATAGGGAAATTGCCAACATCCTGAGCGATCTGAAGCGCACCCCCCTCGGTGTAGACGGAAGCGAGGAATTCCGTATTTCCCTGGCTGGAGCGCAGGAAAAGACGGCACTGCTCTAC
>JAJYFY010000113.1 GCA_021785265.1 Pseudomonadota bacterium | reverse complement strand
GCGCCGCGCTTCCACTCGAGGGGAGGGGATCCCCTCCGGAACGGGCCCTCCGGACGCCGGAACCCGAGGCAGAGCCCTTGGCGTCAGGATAGCATAATCGCCCAAGGATGCCCGATCCGGTCCGGATCGGAGGTCACCTGCCCCCCCCGCGGCCCACCGGGGCGGGTATCATATCCAAGATGGGAAGCGGGGATATCCCCCGCGCTTCCGGTCAGCCCCTGAGCCACCCCGCGGGGGGGCGGAGTACGACGCGATGATCAACCCCCAGCCGGGGCTCACCCCAGAAACCCTCCGCGGAGCCCTCCTCGAAGCGATCCCGGATGCGGTGGTCGTGGTCGAAAGCCCCGATGGTCGTCATTTTTCCGCCCGCATCGTCAGCGAAAGCTTCACGGGTCTACCTCTGCTGGAACGACACCGGCGGGTCTACCGTGCACTGGGCCGTCCGGTGGGTGGAGCCATCCATGCGCTCACGCTCGAAACCCTGACCCCGGCGGAAAGCCAGCGGGCCCGGACATGAACATGGACAAGCTACTCATCGAAGGTGGGCGCCCCCTCGAGGGGGAGATCCGGATCTCCGGAGCCAAGAACTCGACCTTGCCGATCCTCGCCGCCTGTCTCCTGTGCAAAGAGCCCATGCGGATCGGCAACGTCCCCCACCTGCAGGATGTGACGACGACCATCGAACTCTTGCGACTCATGGGGGTCGAGGTCACGATCGATGAAAGGATGAGTCTCGAAGTCGATGCGTCGAGTATCCGCCGTTATTTCGCCCCGTATGATCTGGTCAAAACCATGCGGGCATCGATCCTGGTTCTGGGACCCCTCCTCAGCCACTTCGGAGAAGCCGAGGTCTCGCTCCCCGGCGGATGTGCCATCGGGGTACGCCCCGTCAATCTGCATCTCGATGGACTGAGACGCATGGGGGCCGAGATCCGCGTGGAGGAGGGATACATCCGGGCGCGTTGCAGCCGCCTCCGGGGTGCGCCGATCCTCATGGACACCGTTTCCGTGACCGGTACCGAGAATCTCATGATGGCCGCGACCCTGGCAGACGGCCAGACGATCATCGACAACGCCGCTCGAGAACCGGAGGTGATCGACCTCGCGAACTGCCTGATCCACATGGGCGCGCGCATCGAGGGAGCGGGAACCCACCGGATCATGATCGAAGGCGTCCCGCGACTCCATGCCACCGACCACGAAGTGCTTCCAGACCGCATCGAGACCGGGACTTACCTCGTGGCGGCCGCGCTGACCCGGGGACATGTTTGCCTACGGGATACCCGGCCTGAACTGGTCGGGTCCGTGCTCGAGAAGCTCCGGGAGTCCGGTGCCGAAATCGAGCCCCGCGACAATGCCATCGAGATCCGCATGCGAAAACGTCCTCGTGCCGTGTCGGTCCGGACCGCGCCCTACCCCGCATTTCCGACCGACATGCAGGCCCAGTTCACGGCGCTCAATGCGATTGCCGAAGGAACCGGAACCGTGACTGAAACGATCTTCGAGAACCGGTTCATGCATATCCACGAATTACAGCGCATGGGTGCAGATATCCAGCTCGAGGGCAACATGGCGATCATCCGTGGGGTCGAGCGTCTCCAGTCGGCTCCCGTGATTGCCACCGATCTCCGGGCCTCGGCCAGCCTGGTGCTGGCCGCGCTCGTGGCCGAAGGACAGACGCTCGTTGACCGCATCTACCACATTGACCGGGGCTACGAGTGCATCGAGGAGAAGCTCCTGCAGCTCGGGGCCCGGATCCGGCGTCTTCCCGGTGGGCCACGGTCTTCCGGCGAGTGGATCCAGCCCGGTGTCGTTCACGCCGTCGGGTCGGCGCGATAGGCCCAGTGCCAGGGTTCATAGATGAATCCGGCCCGATTGTTCCGTGGATAGGAGAGACTGAACCCGAAGCGGGCGGCCTGTCTCTCCAACCAGTGATAGAATCCAGTCTCTTCAAATGCTTCCGTGAGCGGTTCCGCCTCTCCAGCGACGGATAGGTCGACGGCCCGGCCGGTGTGATGTTCACTGAATCCGGGTGGGGCGATCCGACGGAGCACCCCCTCAAGCGACTGACCCCGGTCCACGGCCTGCTTCACGAGACGCGCCTGGTGGGCCAGGGAACGGTACGAGGAGACCACCACGGGAACGAATCCCGCTTCGCGTGCGGCATCGACGAGCGCTCGAAAGGCGCGGCTCGTCTCCGGCGCGAGACGGATGGGACGGCCGTGGAGATCGATGCCGTCCTCGATCCAGAAGGCGGGCGGAGTCTGGAGGGGCAACTGCCGGGTCAGGCCGTAGTCCTTGGGCAGGCCCAGTGCCGCATGGCAGGCGGCCACCTCACACAGGAAGCGGGCGTGGGGCGTCGGGTTCGCGAGCGGGGGGGCTGTGCTCGAAATGATTCCGGTTCCTGTGTGTGGGAGTCTCAAACCCCATCCTCTCCAGGGGAGGATGATTTCCGCGCCGATCGATTCGATCTATTATAATCTTGACCGATGAGAGGCAACTGACGGTGCCCGGGTCCCGAGCCCTTGCCTTGTCACCAGGCCGTTTGCTGATCTTCGAGGAGCCGTTATGAAACAGCGTGAGACCGTTCCCAACGCTCGGGCCGGGTGGGGAAGACGCCTTTTCGGGTGGATCGATTCCCGATTTCCCGTGAGCAAGCTCTGGCGCAGCCAAGTGAGCGAGTACTACGCCCCCATCAATTTCAACTTCTGGTATTTCTTCGGTTCGATTGCCCTCCTGATCCTCGTCAACCAGATCGTGACGGGCATTTTCCTGGCCATGAGTTACCAGCCCAACGCCCACCTGGCTTTCGGCTCCGTCCAGTACATCATGCGGGATGTCCACTGGGGTTGGCTCATCCGGTACCTGCATACGACCGGTGCCTCGCTGTTTTTTGCCGTGATCTACCTGCACATGTTCCGCGGCCTGCTTTATGGCTCCTACAAGAAACCCCGCGAGCTGCTCTGGATCATCGGGATGCTCATCTATGTCTGCCTCATGGCCGAGGCCTTCATGGGCTACCTCCTGCCCTGGGGACAGATGTCTTACTGGGGAGCGGTGGTCATCACCTCACTCTTCGGGGCCATTCCGTGGATCGGCAGCCACCTCGAAATCTGGATCCGGGGCGATTTCGGGATCAGCGGAGCGACGCTCAACCGCTTCTTCGCCCTGCATGTCGTGGCCATCCCCCTCCTGCTCCTCTTTCTCGTCGTCTGCCACCTCATGGCACTCCACGAGGTCGGTTCCAACAACCCGGATGGAATCGAGATCCACGAAAACCTGGATGCCCAAGGCAAGCCGGTGGATGGCGTGCCCTTCCATCCCTACTACACGGTGAAAGACCTCTTCGGCGTAGGGGTTTTCCTGGTCATCTT
>JAJYFY010000051.1 GCA_021785265.1 Pseudomonadota bacterium | reverse complement strand
GGTGGATGCTCTCTTGCGCATCATCCGAAACGAGGGGGGGGCGGCGAGCCGGCGCATCTATAACATCGGCAATCCCCAAAACCAGTATTCCGTGAGGGAGTTGGCCGAACGGATGCTGGAGCTGGCGCGGGGGTATCCGGAGTATGCGGCCACGGCCCGATCCGTTCGCCTGATCGAAGTCAGTGCCAGCGACTATTACGGGGAGGGCTACCAGGACATCGAAAACCGTGTGCCCTCGATCGAGGCCGCCCGGCGCGAGCTTGGCTGGGAGCCCCAAGTGGATTTCGACACCGCGCTTCAGCGGATTTTTGAAGCCTACCGGGAAGATGTGGCCCAGGCGGGACGCCTAGTCAGCGAGGAGGCCTCCGACTGAGGCTCATGCGTATCGCGCTCAAGGTCGATGTCGATACCCTGCGCGGTACCCGAATCGGGGTTCCGGGTCTGCGGAGCCTCTTTCTCGAAATCGGCGTCGGTGCCACCTTCCTCTTTTCAGTCGGTCCCGACCATACGGGTCGGGCGATCCGGCGCGTCTTTCGTCCCGGTTTTGCCGGGAAAGTGCGGCGAACCTCGATCGTCCAGAACTACGGGATCCGCACGCTCCTTTACGGCGTGCTCCTCCCGGGACCCGATATCGGGCGGCGGATGGGCGAGGAGATGCGCCGGGTCAGGGACGCGGGCTTCGAGGTGGGGCTCCATGCTTACGATCATTGCCGGTGGCAGGATGGGGTGACTCGGGCAGATGCGGCTTGGACGCAGCGGGAATTTACGCGTGCTCTGCGTGCCTACGCCGCGGTTTTCGGCACTCGGCCGTCCACGGTCGGGGCCGCGGGCTGGCAGATGAACGAGACCGCATTTGCCCTCGAGGAGGAGTACGGGCTGGCCTATGCCAGTGATACCCGCGGCCGGTTCCCCTTTTACCCCCGATTTGACTCCCGCGTTTTCCGCTGCCTGCAGATTCCGACAACCCTTCCCACGCTCGACGAGTTGATCGGTCGGGAAGGAGACGAGGTCGATTCAATCCTGGACCGGCTGTTTGAAAAAACCCTGGCAGAGGCGCGGGATCAGGTCTGGACACTCCATGCCGAACTCGAAGGGATCCGCTACCGGCCTCAGCTCAAGCGGCTTCTGCTGCGCTGGCGAGAGGCGGGTGTGGACTTGGTCGACCTGGGAACGTTTTACCGGGGGCTCGACCGGGCTTCCTGCCCGGCATGCCGGGTTCGCCAGGGCTCGATTCCCGGGCGGAGTGGTTTTTTGGCCTTACAGGAGGATTCCCCGGATGCGGCCCGGAGGGATAAGGCTGGCCGGGCCGCCTGATTTTCCGTTCTTGTCTCGAGGAGTCGACTGATGAGTAAAAAACTGATTCAACCTCCACCGGGGGGCCACCCCATCCGTTTTGAAAAGGGGCATCTCGAGGTTCCGGACGACCCCTGGATTGGCTATGTCGAGGGAGACGGAATCGGTGTCGACATCACCCCGGCCTGTCTCCGGATCTGGGATGCAGCCGTGCAAAAAGCCTATGGCGGGCGGCGGAAAATTCACTGGGTTGAACTTTTCCTCGGTGAGAAGGCCGGGACCCGGACCGGTGGGGATTATTTTCCGGCCGAAACGCTCCAGTGGATGAAGGACCTTTGGGTGTCGATCAAGGGTCCTCTCACGACGCCGGTGGGTGGGGGTTTCCGGTCCCTCAACGTGAGTCTTCGCCAGGCCCTCGACCTCTATGCCTGCGTGAGACCTGTCCGCTACTATCAGGGTGTGCCCTCACCGCTCCGTGAACCGGAAAAGATCGATGTCGTTCTGTTCCGTGAGAATACGGAAGACGTCTATGCCGGCATTGAATACGCGGCCGGAACCCCGGAAAACGAACGACTGGCGCGTTTTCTCCGGGACGAAATGAAGGCGACCTTCTTCGAGGGTGCCGGGCTCGGGGTGAAGCCGATTTCCCGCTTCGGAACCGAACGGCTCGTGCGTCAGGCCATCACCTATGCGGTGGAGCATGGTCGGCGGAGCGTCACGCTCGTTCACAAGGGGAATATCATGAAGTTCACCGAAGGTGCTTTCCGCAACTGGGGCTATGAACTGGCCCAGCGCGAGTTCGGTGACCGGATCGTGACCGAGGAGGAGGTGACGGGCCGATATCACGGCCGGGTTCCGGAAGGTCGGATCGTGATCAAGGACCGGATCGCGGACATCATGTTTCAGATGATGCTGCTTAGGCCGGATGAGTTCGATGTCATTGCCACCCCGAACCTGAACGGCGATTACCTCTCGGATGCAGTGGCTGCGGAGGTCGGTGGCATGGGGATTGCCCCGGGCGCGAACATCGGAGATGGGATTGCCGTGTTTGAGGCCACCCATGGCACAGCGCCGAAGCATGCTGGAAAAAACATCGTGAACCCCGGATCGCTCCTCTTTTCCGGAGTCCTGCTCCTTGAGTACATCGGCTGGCCGGAAGCGGCGGAACGGATCCAGCGGGGATACGAACGGACGCTGGCGGACCGGATCGTGACCTATGATTTTGCGAGGCTCATGACGGAGGCCCGTGAGGTCTCGACCAGTGCCTTTGCCGATGCGTTGATCGAACGACTGTGAAGAGCTCGGGGGGGGTCGATTTTGTCTGGGCGGACGCCCCGGTATTTTTTCCGGGAGGAGAAAGTCTCGAAGACTTCTTTTTGCTGGATGAGAAAACCCTGCTCGGCTCGCTCGTCGAGTCCTTCCCACTGGATGCCGAGCAACGGTCCCATGCGAGGATCCGGGCGCTTCGGTGGGTTCGGTCGGTGCGTGAGCGGAAAAGCGGGTGGCGGCTCGGCATCGAGGATTTGCTCACGGAATATGACCTGTCTACCCGGGAGGGAATTGTTCTCATGGGTCTGGCCGAGGCCCTGATCCGTATTCCGGACCGGGCGACGGCGGATCGGCTGATCGAGGACAAGATCGGTGGGACCCTCTGGCAGCGACACCTCGGAAGCAGTGATTCCTGGCTCATCCATGCGGCCAGCTGGGGGCTGCTTTTGACCGGCCAGCTGGTCAAACCGGAGGAGGAAGAGTCGACGAGCGGTTGGGAGACGCTGCTGCGGCTCGTCGGTCGCCGGAGTGAGCCTTTGGTCCGGACGGTGCTTCTGCGTGTCATGAAGATGATGGGTAACCAGTTCGTCATGGGAGCCACGATCGATGCGGCCCTGGAGCAGGCACGGAATCTCCGCGACGGCCGGCATCGCTTCTCGTTCGATATGCTGGGGGAAGCGGCCCTGACCTTTGCCGATGCCGACCGCTATGCGGAAGCCTATGCCCAGGCCATCGAGGCCACGGCCCGGGCCCGCAGCGGAGCCGCGGGACTCGATGCGGACAGCATCAGCATCAAGCTTTCGGCCCTCCACCCGCGTTTCGATTTTTCCCAGAGCGGGCGGATGCTGAATGACCTCGCGGACCGGGTGACCCGCCTCGCGGTTCAGGCCCGCGATGCGGGGGTCGGACTCACGATTGATGCCGAGGAGGCTCATCGCCTGGAGCTTGGACTCGCGGTTTTCGAACGAGTCTACCGCCGGCGGGAACTTAACGAGTATCCGCTGCTCGGACTGGCCGTTCAGGCCTACGGCAAGCGGGTGACCCCACTGGTCGACCTGTTGGGCGAATGGGCCCGGGACAGCGGGAAAACCATTCCAGTCCGGCTCGTCAAGGGAGCCTACTGGGACAGTGAGATCAAATGGGCACAACAGGAGGGACTGAGTGACTATCCGGTGCTGACGCGGAAGGCCGCAACCGACGTGTCGTATTTGGTTGCTGCAGCCGGGCTGTTCCGGCACGCCGGATTGTATCCGCAGTTTGCGACCCATAACGCGTTGACCCTGGCCTGCTTGATTGAACTGGCGGGATCCGGTTCGTCCTTCGAGTCCCAGCGCCTGTTTGGTATGGGCGAAAACCTCTATGCTGCGGCCGGGGGAGATCCGGATTTTGAGGCCCCGTGCCGGATCTATGCGCCCTGCGGTGCCCACCGCGACCTTCTGCCCTACCTGGTCAGGCGGCTGCTTGAAAATGGTGCCAACACCTCCTTCGTCCATCGCATTGCGGATCCCCGCATCCCGGCCGAGTCGATCGTGAGCGATCCGGTCGAGGAGCTGCGGGCCACGGGCGGATCCCCGCATCCGCGCATCCCTCGGCCCGGTGATCTTTATCTTCCGGAAAGACGCAATTCCCGTGGACTCAACCGGGCCAGCCGACGGGAATGGGAAGCGTTGCGTCGTGAAATGCGCGACAGCACCCGGCCGGGGCCCTTCGAGGCACGTCCCCGGATTGCTGACCACGAAGAGGAGGGTGAGCCACGCCCCGTGACCAGCCCGGCGGATCGGTCCGAAATCGTGGGGGTCGTCTACGAGGCCGGGACGGAGCAGGTCGTCCGGGCGGTCCGCGTGGCTCGGGAAGCCCAGCCGGAGTGGAACCGCCTGCGGGGATCCGCCCGCGCCGCTATCCTGGAAAAAGCCGCCGAGCGTTTCGAGGCTGACCGCGGGCTTTTGGTCGGCCTTCTGGTGCGCGAGGCCGGAAAAACCATTCCGGATGCCTGGGCGGAGCTGCGCGAGGCCGTGGATGCACTGCGCTACTATGCCGCGCGCGCCCGGGCCGAATTCGAGATGCCGACCCTCCTCCCCGGACCGACTGGGGAACGCAACGAACTCTGGCTCGAGGGACGTGGCGTCTTTGCCTGTATCAGCCCTTGGAATTTCCCGCTTGCCATTTTTACGGCACAAATCGCCGGTGCCCTTGCTGCCGGCAATACTGTCGTGGCCAAGCCGGCCGAGCAGACTCCGCTCGTGGCCGCCCAGGCGGTACGATTGCTGATGGAGGCGGGATTACCGGCAGGCGTTCTGGCGCTGCTTCCCGGCGATGGACCATCGGTTGGCCAACCCCTCTCTACCCATCCCGGCCTGACCGGGGTGGCGTTCACCGGCTCCACCGAGACGGCTTGGCAGATCCAGAAGAACCTGGCCAGCCGGGGTGGCGCCTTGCCGGTCCTGGTTGCCGAAACCGGGGGGCTCAATGCCATGATCGTGGACAGCACCGCGCTGCCCGAACAAGTCGTGACCGATGTTCTGCAGTCCGCTTTTTTGTCCGCCGGCCAGCGCTGCTCGGCGCTTCGGGTCCTGTGCCTGCAGGAGGAGATTGCAGACCGGGTTCTGGAAATGCTCAAGGGCGCACTCGCCACCCTGACCCTGGGGGATCCTCGCTGGATCGCGACCGACATCGGACCGGTGATCGATGAAGAGGCCCGCGGACGCCTTTTGGCCCATCGGGAACGGATGCAAGCCGAGGGCCGGATCCGCTACGAAATGCCGCTTCCTGAAGCCGGCCCATCTGGATGTTTTTTTGCGCCGCTCCTCGTGGAGGTGGATTCGATCCAATCGATCGGGGGCGAGATTTTCGGACCCATCCTGCATGTGCTGCGTTTCCGGGGAGAGTCGCTGGACTCCCTCGTTATGGCTATCAACGAGACCGGATTCGGTCTCACCTTGGGTGTCCACTCCCGGATTGAACGCCGCGTGCGCGAACTTTTCCGCGGAACCTTTTGTGGCAACACCTACATCAACCGGAACATGGTCGGAGCCGTGATCGGCGTCCAGCCATTCGGGGGAAGCGGTCTATCGGGAACCGGACCCAAGGCGGGAGGACCCCATTACCTCCACCGTTTTGCGGTCGAGCGGGTGCTCACCACCAATACCTCGGCAATCGGTGGCAACACCACCCTGCTCAACCTGAGCGAGCGGGGAGAGGATACGCCTGGATGACCCTTCCAGTAGGTCGACCGAAGGACTAGACTAATTGCATGTATAGCGTTTTCGAACTGTTCAAGATCGGCATTGGACCCTCGAGTTCCCATACGGTGGGACCCATGCGGGCCGCCCGGGCCTTTCTCCTGGATCTCGAGAAGCGTCCGGAGTGGGGCCATCTCGGAAGTCTCACGGTCGAGCTTTACGGCTCACTGGCGCTGACCGGCCGGGGGCATGGTACCGATAAGGCCATTCTCCTGGGGCTCGAGGGTGAGGACCCCGCGGAAATCGATCCGGATACGATTCCCGAGCGTCTTGAACGGATTCGCCGTGAGGGAACGATCCGTCTTCTGGGCGTCCGGGAAATCCCCTTCTCCGAAACACAACACCTCATCTTTCATGGAGATGCCCTCCTGCCGCGGCACAGCAATGGCATGCGTTTTAGCGCTTTCGGTAGCGATCTTGCGAACCCTTTCACCCGTGATTTTTACTCGATCGGGGGGGGGTTCATCCTGAGGGCCGAGGATCCAGACCCCGGTGCCGGAGGCAGCCTGCCGGAGGCACCCTATCCGTACCGTTCCGCAGCTGAACTCTTGGCACTGACCCGGCGCCACGCGCTGTCCATTCCTGAGCTCGTTCGGGCCAATGAGTGTTCGGTCCAGCCTGCCGCCGCGGTGGAGCGGGGACTCGACCGACTCTGGCAAGCGTTCCAGTCCTGCGTCGAGCGTGGACTTAGCACCGAAGGAAGCCTGCCGGGGGGACTCAAGGTGGTTCGCCGGGCCCCACGCCTATACCAGAAACTCCGGCAAAACCCCGCTTCCGATGGTTTCGACATCATGGATTGGGTCAATGCGTACGCGCTGGCTGTCAACGAGGAAAATGCCGCGGGCGGCCGTGTCGTGACGGCACCCACCAATGGAGCAGCCGGAATTGTCCCGGCGGTCCTGCACTATTACCGGCACCATGTCAAAGGCGCCGATGAAGCCGGCATTCACCGATTCCTTCTGGCGGCGGGAGGGATCTGTATCCTCTACAAGATCAATGCATCAATTTCGGGTGCAGAAATGGGATGCCAGGGTGAGGTGGGGGTGGCCTGTTCCATGGCGGCTGCCGGCCTCACGGCGGCGCTCGGAGGGACCGATGCCCAGATCGAACATGCCGCCGAAATCGGTATGGAGCACAATCTCGGGCTGACCTGCGATCCGGTTGGCGGCTTGGTTCAGATTCCTTGTATCGAGCGCAATGCCATTGGTGCCATCAAGGCCATCAACGCGCAGCGGCTGGCTTGCGGGGGGAGCGGGGAACATCGGGTTTCCTTGGATCAAGTCATCCAGACCATGCGCCAGACCGGGCTCGACATGCAAAGCCAGTATAAGGAGACCTCACGCGGGGGGCTTGCGGTCAACGTCGTCGAATGCTGAAGGTTTCCCTGTTCCGCGACCGTTGATTTCGCGTTCGATCCATCGAATGAGTTGTCGGTTGAAGCGGTCGTCCAGGACTGCAAACCCGCGGATGGCCCCTCCCGCCGTAGGGGGGGTTTTCCGGGTCAGGCGGAAGTCGTGCGAGACCTGCCAGTCGGCCCGGAGCGGACGGCGCAGGACCGCGATGACACCCAGACGGTCATCGGCACTTTTGGGCGAGGAAAAGTCCTGCTCGAAGGTGACTAGGCGAAGCGACAGGGTATAGCGGGGGCGCGAGGGTAACCCGAGGACGGCGAACTCGCTGGCCAGACGGCTCGCCATGAGCGATCCCGGCGAGGCCAACCAGGTTTTTCCGCCATAACGCCTGAGTTCCTGGGCTTGCCGGTAAAGCAGCCGGTAATGGATACCGGTCCCCGAGAGCCAGGGGACGGCACGAAAACCGAGGAAGACGAGCCCGGCCAGGGGAGGAGTCGTGGCCAGCTTGGGTGACGGCCCGAAATCGTAGGTCGTGGGCACGTGGGCGCGGGGGGGGAGAAGGCTACAGGCGGAGAAGCTGCCGGCGAGGAGGGGCAGGACGAACAGGAGAACGGAGCGGTGGATCGTGCGCATGAAGGTCAGTGCGGGTGGGTGTGATCCCGGTTGTGTCCGGCCGGTTCCCGGGCATGCCCGAGGAGCCAGAGTTGTGGGTTGCGGTTCAGGCTGACGCTCAGCCGGGAAAGGTTCATGGATAGTCCCTTCAGGGAGTCGAGCGACTGGTCGAGGCGAGGCAGCGTCCTGAAGGCCAGGATCCTGAACAGCGACCGGGTTTCTGCGAGCGAGTGCCTGAGGGAGAGGGGAACGCGCTGGCTGTCCGCGAGGAGCTTTTGGGTTGACCCGAGCAGCGCATTGAGCTTCCGGGTGGTCTTGGGGAGCTCGCGTGCGGCGGCATCGACATGCCCCTCAATCCGGGTCAGGATCACGAGATTCCGGTCGAGGTCTCCGAGTGTCTTGCGGATCCGGGATACCTCGTTCGGCGAGAGTAGCCGCCTGAGCGCTTGGCTTGCAGCCGCAAGATTGCGTGCTCCGCGGGCGCCTTGATCGACGAGGGTCGAGAGGGGAGGAGGTTTCAGCGTGAGGAGCCGGGGAAAGGGATGGGGCGGGTGATAGGGCCCCGCCAGGGCACGGGCCGGGGGGATCAGGGAGAGGGCCGCAGATGAGGAAAACAGGCTGGTCGCGAGACGAGCCGTGGTACCCGGAACCAGTGGCGTGTTTTCCCCGATCCGTGCGTGAATCAGGATCTCGTTCGGATTCTTTGGATTGAATCCAAGATGCGTGACCCGACCGACGGGGAGTCCTCGGTAGAAAATCCGGGAACCTCGTGTCAGTCCCATGACCGATCCCCGGGTCACGATGACGAGCGTCCGTGTGGCCGGGATCTTGCTGCCCGCGAGCCAATTTCCTGCAACGAGGAGGCCGATGGCGAGGAGGATCACGAAAAGACCGCTGGCCACTGCGTAGTAACGATGTTTCATGGTCCCGGCTCTCCATCCAGCCGGAAAAATGACCGGATGCGGGGATCCGCCTGCAGCGCGAGGTCTTGGAGACGGCCTTGCGCGATGAGATGGCCGTCGCCCACGAGCACGATGCGATGGCACAAGCGCTCCAGCGCACGCAGGTCGTGGGAGATCATGAGGGCCGTGATGCCTAGGCTTTTCTGGAGATCACACATGAGGGCAATGAAGGCATCGGCCACGATGGGGTCGAGTCCGGCGGTAGGTTCATCGAGGAGGAGGAGTTCCGGTTCGGCCACGAGCCCGCGTGCGAGGGCCACGCGGGTCACCATGCCTCCCGAGAGTTCAGATGGCATGCGCGGCGCGTTCTCGGGCGGCAGTCCCGCCAGAGAGAGAGCTAGGGCAACCATGGGGTGGACCCAGGCATCCGGTAAACCCATTTCCAGAAGGGGCAGGGCCACGTTTTCGAATACATTGAGGGAACTCAAAAGGGCGCCGCCCTGAAATAGTACACCGATCCTCCGGCGCAGGCGGCGTTGGGCGGCGGGTGAAAGGGAGACCAAAGGGTCGCCAAACAGCCGGATACGACCGCGGACGGGCCGCTTCAGACCCAGGAGATGGCGGAGTAATGTCGTTTTACCACTTCCCGAAGGTCCCGCGAGGCCCACAATTTCTCCGGGTTGGACTGCAAAGCTGATGTCCTTGAGGACGGGACGGCCGTCGTAGTCCACCTCGACGTCTTCAAAGGAGACAATGGGATCCATGTCTAAAATCCGGTGCGGCGGAACAAGACGGCGGCCAGAGCATCCAGGGCAATGACCAGAGTGATGGAAAGAACAACTGAACGCGTCGTTTCCCGGCCCAGGCTCGCGGCATCCGGCGGGACATCCCAGCCGAGGCGGCAGGCGACGAGTCCGATCAGGAGTCCGAAAAACCCACCCTTGATGATCCCGAACCAGAGATTGAAGGAGGGGACGAGCCGGGGCATCTGCCGGACGAGAGACAGGAATGAGGTGTGCAGCGTCAAAGCGGCCGCACCCAAGCCCGTGACAATTCCGAAGAAATCGCTCCAGCCGACGAGTAGCGGCAACAAAATGAGGAGGGCGACAATTCTCGGAAATACCAGTCGGTAGAGCGGATCGATCCCCATGGCCCGGTAGGCATCGATCTCGCCCCGAATCCTCATGACACCGAGCTCCGCAGTGATGGCCGATCCTGAGCGGCCAGCCACCAGAACCGCCGCCAGGGTGGGTCCGAGTTCACGCACGATGCTGATCCCGATGATGAAGACCAGGAATCCGCGCAGGGCAAAACCCTGAAGCTGAAGCGCAGCCAGATAACTGATGACGATCCCGATCAGGGATCCGACAATGGCGATGATCCCGAGCGCCTTCAAGCCCATCTGGTAAAGATTTTGTGAGATCTCCAGAAAGGGGATCCGGTGGGGTTTTGCCAAGCTGGCCCCCAACTGTCTCAAGAAGGTCAGGAAGAGGAGGGCGATCAGTCCGATCAGGGCCAGGGAGTCGAACAGGGCCTGGCTGATCCAACGGGCAGGACGGAGCCAGGTTTCGAGTCCATCCTTGGTTTTTTGGGGAGAGCAGGGTGGGATCCGCGCCCAGCGGGCGAATAAGCTCGCCTGGGGCGGAGTCAGTTGAAGATGGATAGGTGGTGAGGCCAGCCAGCCGCGTCGCAGGAGCAGTGCTCCGAAATGATCCAGGGTCGCTCCAGAGAGGTCCCAGGGGCATTTCGGGTCTCTGGCATGAAGGAGATGAATCTCTTTCTCCAGATCCAAAAGCCGACGCGGATTTTGGAGTCCACGGATCGTCCACGAACCAGAAAGCACAATCCGTGGGGATCCTCCGGGGCTGTCAACCCGCTGCAGGGAAGGGGGACGCATGTCGCTCCCGGGTCTTGACAGAGGGCTTGGGTCACTCATCGGTGCTTCAATGATACTGCACCATCGCTCGAACTCTCTCCGGACCCTCACTCCGGGGCTGGGGGGATTCTCCAGGCTTCTCCCGGGCGAAGGCTTTCCATAAAATCCCCCCATGTCAATGATTGTTCGCTGACCGGAGGTCCGGCCATCCGTGAATGCTGGAGGGTGCGGGGCATCCGGCCGACCCCCCAGCGGCTTCTCATCACCGCCCTGGTGTTTCCGGTGGGCCCATCATTCTGTCGAGGATCTGCAGCATCAGTCGGCTCGCAGGCATCCGCGAGTGGCCAAGCCCACGCTCGTCGATACCCTGGAGCGGTTCCCGGCAAGGGATGGCTCCGGACTCTCACGTTGCGGTCGGACTGTATGTTGTTTGACCCGATTGCGAAACCCACCACCATTTCTATGATGTCGGGAGTGGTGAGTGACAAGATCCCGATTCTGCGGCGGGCTAGATTACCCGTTTACTCGAAGTCCCGTCCCGGGATGCGGATGGGGGTTGCGAAGTGCTGGTTCGTCTTCGAACGGAAGACCGGAGAGCGCTAGGGAGACCTGCGCCTGACCCCAGGGGGCGGAAAATCCCGTAAAATAAGCGATGTGTGCCGATGGAACCGGCCCAGTCCGAAAAACGATGTGCCGCAGTAACTCAGTTGGTAGAGTAGCTGATTCGTAATCAGCAAGTCGGAGGTTCGAATCCCCCCTGCGGCACCAGTCAGCGTGCATCACCCGCCGATGAGTTCCCCGGATTGGCCGGATCGTGACCCGTTTCACAAGAAACGTTTTCGCCTATAATCCCCGGATAGGAGGGTCTGTCTGAACCCCGACCCCTCCATGAGGATCCAGTCATGCGCCGATTCACGTTTCCAATACTGATGCTTTCCGTGGTTTTGCTGTCCGGTTGTGCGTCATCCGGTTCCTATCGCACTCCCGCTGCGAACGCCGAGGTGAAAAGCACACTGATGGTGTTCATGCATGCGGATCCCTTGATTGCCCGTTATGTGCACCATGCTTACGCGTATGCCGTTTTCCCGACCATCGGCAAGGGTGGCTTCATTTTTGCCGGGGCCCATGGTTTGGGGCAGGTTTTTCAGGGAGGGGCTTTGGTCGGAACGGCCAGCGTCACTCAGGTTTCAGTCGGGTTCCTGGTGGGCGGGGAAGCATACCGGGAAATCATCTTTTTCATGGATCCCGCGACCTTCAAGCGCTTCACGAGCGGGCAGTTCAGTTTTTCCGCGAAGGCCCAAGCCACTGCCATCACGGCGGGTGCGGGAGCCAGTGCGGGATATGGGGCAGGGCAGTACAGCTCCCGAGCTCAAGCCTCGGTCCCCAATCACGCGCGCGAGGTGGTCCGGACCAACCTCCCCGCCCATGGTTATCGGGTCTTCACGATGGTCAAGGGTGGGCTTTACGTTGGCGCATCGATTGCCGGGCAGTCTTTTAGCTACACCCCCGGTTGAAAGCTGAGCCGTCCCGGGCGGTCAAGCCTGGGTGGCTTCATGGATGAAGTGGTCGATGTTGGCCTCGAGCGCGTGACGCGAACCCCGGCTGATGTAAAGGACGTGCCCGCTGTAGTAGAACCGAAAATGCACGTGACTTTGCAGGGCCCGCGGCAGTCCCAGGTGATCCATCGTGTAGAGGGTGGCATAGAAGGGCGTGCCGAGATCAAAGTACCCGCTGTTCACGAGGAGCTGGAGATGCGGGTTCGTGATCATGGCCCGTTCCAGGTCCGGTGCCACGTTGGTATACCCGCCACGGCCGCCTGCACCGAAAAAGGCCGGTCGGTGTTTCCATTTCCAGTCGCGGAGAGCTTTGAAGCTCAACATCGTATAGTGCCGTTTGGAATGGTAGTGGAGGACGGTCTCGACATACCAGTTATAGGCGTCCGTCAGAGGTCCGTTGATGGCATCTGACATCGTGGAGTAGAGGGCCGCAGGGAGCATCGGGTTCAACTTGTAACCTGCGTACCGGCCATCCAGACGTCCGACCTGACGGTCCTGCGAATTCAGCAGGAGACCTTGGAATTCGGATCCGGTGAGGCGGAGGTTGGCGCGGCGCCAGATATGGGCGGGGATGCTGGTGTAGTGGACCAGTTTGGCGATGACGGCGTTTTGGGCGGCGGGGGTCAGGGTA
>JAJYFY010000112.1 GCA_021785265.1 Pseudomonadota bacterium | reverse complement strand
CCGGAGGGCATCATCCCAGTCTTTCTGGTTCTCATGGATCTGAATGAGTTGGGTGAGTGCCGGTCGACGCCAGGGCTTGTCTTCCAAGAGTTCGTTGAACAAACGCTCCGCGCGGTCATAGAGACCGGCCGAAAGATAGTCACAGGCCAGTTCATAAAGCGCCGTCAGACGATCCTTGCGATCGAGCTGGGTGCGGGCCACCAGGTTCTGGTGGATGCGGATCGAGCGCTCGAGTTCCCCCTTGCGACGGAACAGGCGCGCCACGGCCAGTTGGATTTCCACGATTTCCGGGTTTTCATCGGCCAGCCGTAAAAAGACCGTGAGCGCCTCGTCGGGCTGTTCATCAAGCAAATAGCGGAGTCCCGTGAAGTATCTCAGGCTGGTTGTGGAACCGGCACGCCGCCGACGAGCCCGTCGTTGAAGGTAAAAGCCCGCGGCGGTGGCAAGAAGAAGGCCCAGCAGGAACCACAGGAGCCAGGCGACCGGGTGCATCAGGATTCACGCATGCCGCGTGCCCGGTTGAGGGCACGCATCAGGGGGTTCCGAGTGGCTTTCGCTGCCGGAGTTTTGTCACTTCCGGATTTTTGCACCTGCTGCAGGCGGTAAAGTCTCCACGACAGTCGGATCCGGGCCGGGAGCAAAATCAAAAACGCGAGTATCCCGCCCAGTATGAATCCCACCACAAAAAGCACAAAAAGCGGAGTCTCGCCCTGCCATCCCGGGAGATGCACCAATACGGGTTGCGGGTTTTCGAGTGCAACAATCAGCAGCGCAGCGAGCACGCCAATCGCCACAATCGAAAGCAATCCTCTTTTCATATCGATTCCGCGTCCTCAATCCGTCAATCGCTATTTTAGCCGCTTCCATTTGAGGTGCGGTTTCAGCCGCTAATGCTCCTGGATGGGCACTCTGGACTTTTCGATCTGGGTCCGCAGGGATTTACCGGGCTTGAAGTGCGGGACAAAACGGCCAGCCAAGGCAACCGGGTCGCCCGTCTTGGGATTCCGTCCAATGCGGGGTTTGTGATAGTGCAGTGAAAAACTGCCGAATCCCCGGATTTCAATCCGGCGGCCTTGGGCCAGCGCGGTTCCCAGATGTTCCAGGAGAGTTTTGACAGCCAGTTCGATGTCCTGTTGGGGCAGGTGCCGATAGTGCTGACTGATGTACTCAATGAGTTGAGATCTCGTCACGAATACGCCCTCCCCGCTTACGGCCGGAGCCCGTGCCCTGACTTCATGGTGCACCCCTCCCGGCTATGGATTCGTTTCCTGGTTTTTTTCTTTGAAAAGATCGCCGATCGTGGGGATGGCCCCGGTTGAACGGCGGCTGTAGTTGTCCAAGGCTTTCGCCTCTTCCTCGCGCTCCAAGGCCCGGATGGACAGCGCCACGATCCGGGATTTCCGATCTTGCCCCACGACATGGGCCTCGACTTCCTCTCCCGGATGCAATACCGTGCGGGCATCGTTCACCCGTTCACGATTGAGATCGGCGGCTGCCAGATAACCTTCGATCCCCTCTCCAAGCTCAATTTTGGCTCCTTTTTCATCCACTTCCTTCACGGTGCCCCGCACCGTGGTTCCACGGGGATGGGCGGTGAGGAAGGAGCTTAAAGGATCCTGAGCCAGCTGCTTGATTCCGAGTGAAATTCGTTCCCGTTCCGCATCGATGGCCAAAAGAACCGTATCGACTTCATCCCCTTTCTTGTAGTTACGGATGGCTTCCTCTCCAGGCAGGTCCCACGAGATGTCGGAGACATGAACCAGGCCGTCAATGCCCCCTTCCAGCCCGATGAAAATACCAAAGTCGGTGATGGACTTGACCTTGCCCACGATCCGCTCGCCCTTCTTGTGGTTCTGGGCAAAATCCTCCCAAGGGTTCGGCGTGCACTGTTTGAGACCCAGCGAGATCCGCCGTCTTTCCGTATCAATCTCAAGAATCATGACTTCCTTTTCATCCCCCACATGGACCACCTTGGCCGGGTTGACGTTGCGGGACGACCAGTCCATTTCGGACAGGTGCACCAAGCCTTCGACACCGGGCTCGATTTCCACGAAACAGCCGTATTCGGTCACATTGGTCACGCGCCCAAAGGTGCGGCTCGCGACCGGGTGACGGCGGTCGATGTCGGTCCATGGATCCTCGCCGAGCTGTTTGATCCCCAAAGAAACGCGGTTACGTTCACGGTCGAATCGGAGCACTTTGACATCGATCTCCTGACCGACAGTGACGATTTCCGAAGGATTGCGAACACGTCGCCAGGCCATATCGGTAATGTGGAGGAGACCATCGATACCTCCGAGGTCGACGAAGGCTCCGTATTCGGTCAGGTTCTTCACAATTCCTTTGAGCAGGGCCCCTTCCTTGATTTTCTCAAGCAGGGATTCCCGTTCCCCCTGGTTTTCAGCTTCGACCACGGCCCTCCGGGAGACCACCACGTTGTTCCGTTTCTGATCGAGCTTGATGATCTTGAACTGGAGCGGTCGTCCCTCGAGGTAAGAGGAATCCCGCACGGGGCGGATATCCACTAGGGAACCCGGCAGGAAGGCGCGGATCTCGCTCAGGTTCACGGTAAACCCGCCCTTGACCTTGCCGGTAATGGTTCCGGTAACGATGGATTCTTTTTCAAAGGCCTCTTCGAGCTCTTTCCAGGTCCGGAGACGGCGGGCCCGTTCCCGTGACAGATGGGTTTCCCCCATCCCGTCCTCCAGGGTATCGATGGCCACTTCCACCTCATCGCCGACCTGGACCGGAATCCCTCCCGACTCGTCACGGAACTGGTCGATCGGGATGACACCCTCGGACTTGAGGCCCGCATTGACGATCACCACTTCCGGGTTGATAAAGATGACCTTGGCCTTGATGATGCTGCCCGGATTGAGTTGGGTTCTGGACAGGCTTTCTTCGAGAAGATCCGCGAACGATTCCGACATTCAAAAATCCCGTGCCTTTAGGCACTCTGACCTGATAATGTCTCTTGCCGACCCATCCGGGCTGGCCTGAGAATAGAGAAATGGGTTGCCTCCTGGCTTCCCTTTACATGCAAAATCACTTGACTCGGGAGCCGGCCTGCCAAGTCTCCCAGATCTTCCGGACGACTTGGTCGGCATCCAGCCCGGTACTGTCGAGAATCCAGGCATCGGGCGCCGGTTCGAGGGGCGAGACGGACCGTTTCCGATCCCGTTCATCCCGCTCTTCGATCTCTTGAGTCAAGCGCTTAAGGCTATCATAAAGCCCTAATGCATTCAACTGTTTAAGGCGTCTTGTGGCCCGGGCCTCCACACTGGCGGTAAGAAACACCTTGAGCACGGCATCAGGGAAAACCACGGTCCCCATGTCTCGCCCATCGGTGACCAGGCCCGGAGGCCGACGGCAAGAACGCTGAACCGGAAGCAAAGCCA
>JAJYFY010000111.1 GCA_021785265.1 Pseudomonadota bacterium | reverse complement strand
CAGGTAGGACAGACAGGCAAGATCATCGCCCCTGAACTCTACCTGGCGTTTGGAATCTCGGGGGCGATCCAGCACCTGACCGGCATCCGTGATGCCGGCACGATCGTCGCCGTGAACAAGGATCCCGAGGCGCCGATCTTCAAAGTAGCGGATTTCGGACTGGTGGGGGATCTCTTTAGTGTGATCCCGGACCTTCTGACTGAACTCGATCGACAGGGCATCGGCCGTTGAGCGAAGTCCTCTGGAGTCCAGGTCGTCGGGATCTGGAACAGAGTGCTCTCGCACGCTTCCAGAAAGGGCTGGCACGGCAGGATGGCACGGTCGGTCAAGACTATGCCTCCCTCTGGCAATGGTCGGTTGATCATCTGGAACGTTTCTGGCCTGCCGTGGCGGATTTTTTCGGGACCCGTTTCGACGGCCCGCCCCGGAAAGTCTGCACGGGCGAAATGCCGGAGACCCGATGGTTCGAAGGGACCCGGCTCAACTATGCACGCCATCTCGTGGACACTCCGCGACCCGGAGGACTTGCGCTCATCTTTCGCAATGAGGCGGGTCTGAGGCTCACCCTGACCGATGACGAACTCCGGCACGCCGTGGCCGCGCTCGCCGCCGATTTCCAGAACGCTGGAGTGCAACCGGGGGACCGGATCGCCGCCTACCTGCCGAACCATCCAGCCGCCATCGTCACGATGCTCGCCGCTTCGAGTCTCGGGGCCATCTTTACAAGCGCTTCGCCGGATTTCGGGGTCGAGGGAGTTCTGGACCGTTTCGGCCAGGTCGCACCCAAGGTCCTGGTTGCCATCGATGGCTATCCCTACGGTGGCAAACGCTATGATGTCCGCGGACGGGTCCGCGAGATCGCCTCCCGACTGCCTTCCCTCAGGCGTTTGATCGTGGTTCCCTATCTCATGGCGGAAACCGACCTTGCGGGGCTCCCTCACGCGGTCTCCTATCCCGATCTCCTGGAAAAGCCGACCGGATCCCTCACCTACACCGACCTGCCCTTCGACCATCCACTCTATATCCTCTATTCCTCCGGAACGACCGGCCAGCCCAAGTGCATGATTCATCGGCAGGGCGGAGTGCTCCTCCAGCATCTCAAGGAGCTGGGACTCCATACCGATGTGGGTTCAGGCGACCGCCTGTTCTATTTCACGACCACGGGCTGGATGATGTGGAACTGGATGGCCTCGGGCCTGGCGCTGGGCGCGACCCTCATTCTCTACGACGGCTCACCCATCTACCCACACCCGGATGCACTCCTCCGGGTGATCGAAGAGGAAGGGATCGGGATCTTCGGGACGAGTGCCCGATACCTCCGGACGCTGGAAACAAGCCGAGTCCGGTGTGAGGCCGGACAGGGCCTCGAAGGGCTGCGGACGATTCTCTCGACCGGGTCTCCATTACTCCCGGAACAGTTTGATTACGTTTATCGCGATCTCAAGCCGGATCTCCGGCTGAACTCGATCTCCGGCGGGACCGATCTGGTCTCGTGTTTTGTTTTGGGCGCGCCGACCTTGCCGATCCGCCGCGGGGAGATCCAGTGCCGCGGACTCGGCATGGCGGTCGCCATCTACGATTCTGAAGGTCGGCCGGTGGTCGGAGAGCGGGGTGAACTCGTGTGCACACGTCCCTTCCCCACGCTGCCGCTCGGGTTCTGGGATGATCCGGACCGGTCTCGCTATCGGGCCGCCTATTTCACGCGCTTCCCCGGTGTCTGGTGTCATGGTGACTTTGCCGCTCTCACCCAGATGGGCGGCGTGATCATCTATGGTCGTTCGGATACCGTCCTCAATCCCGGTGGTGTCCGCATTGGCACGGCTGAGATCTACCGGCAGGTTGAGATTTTTGATGAGATTGCGGAAGCCGTGGTCGTGGGAGCGCCGGACGGGGAGGGCTCCGAGCGTATCCTCCTGTTCGTGGTACTCCGCGAAGGGGCTCGACTGGACGAGGCTTTGGAACGGAGGATCCGCGAGCGGATCCGCACCGCCCTTACCCCCCGTCATGTCCCGGCCCGGATCCAGGCGGTTCCGGACATTCCGAGAACGCGAAGCGGGAAGATCAGCGAGATGGCGGTGCGTCAGGTGGTTGCCGGGGAGGCGGTGGCCAACACGGGGGCTTTGGCCAACCCGGAATCCCTCGAGGCCTTCCGGGTCCGCTAGGTGGAGCATGGCTCCATCCGTTCAGGGACGGTACGGTTCCTCAGCTGGATCACTCCCCATTCACCCAAAATGAATGCCCATAATGGCGGAAGTCGGGACGACCCTGCGCGACGGCCGTGCCCGCTTCGCGACAGCCGATGACCTCAAGCAAGCCAAGCGGTAGCAAACGAACGATCCTACCGCGCACATCCGATTCCTCGAAAGCATTCCGCCGGGACTGGGAGTGATTGACCCACTTGGGTCGCTTCGACATGCAGCGGCTCAAGACCGTGATGTTGCTGCTGATTGCCAACGGCAGTCCTTTGGGCGCGGAGTGGCAGGATCATCCACCGACGGCGAGTGGCGCGCGCACCGCGAATGCCCTGTTGGTGGTGATTTTCTGCTATTTACCGGGCCGCTGGCAAGGCGCCCAACGAGATCGTAACCTTCGTCCGTGCCGGCCACGCACGCTGATCGTTTCGAATGAATGCAGACCGAACCTACTGTGATGCTCGGATAGGTGCGACGAAAGGTGCCGCGACCTTCTCGGACTCATAAACCGAAACCCATCCTGGCTGACCGGGTCACCTTTGATGGAGAAAGGGGATTTCCTTACACTATGGGGAATCCTGGCCGAGTCGTGCCGCTGATCGTGGACAGACCCCATCCGGGCCCCGGCCCCCAATCTTCACTCCAAGCCTATCGGCAGCTCATCGCTTCCCCCGGCCAGCCTGTGGATCCCATGGAGGAGACCGCAGTACCTTGGTCGGTGGATCATTTTTCGGATCGTCTCAAGGCTTATGCCCACGTCTCCGAGATGGCTTTCAAAAATCCACCGATCCGGAGAAGGCGATTGCTTCCGGCACCGCTGGGTTACGACCGCGACGTGCCGTAGCGGACCGTGCACTTTTCCCATTGGCATCGAAACGCGTGGATCCGGCGCAGCCTGCTCGGCATTCTGGTGCTGGTGCCCGCCGGGTTCGCCAGCATCAACATGGCGGGTGCTCTGCCCTCGCCGGGGAACCCCTGGCTCAACGGGGCCACGGTACTGCTTTTCGGCGTTCTCACGGCCTGGATCGCCGTCGGCTTCTGGACGGCGCTCTTCGGTTTCATGGTGCTTCTGCGTTCCGATCCTCGGCCGAACACCACGCCTCCCGCTGGGGATCGGGCCCCCGATCCGGATGCCCGGACGGCGCTCGTCTTTCCGGTCTACCGGGAAAGTCCGGAACGAATCGCAGCCACGATCCAGGTCATGTATCGGGACCTTGAGGAAAATGGAATTCTTGGGCGATTCGATT